>CALFNB010000329.1 GCA_937902425.1 uncultured Acetobacteraceae bacterium
ATCGCCACTGACCTTGCCGGCGAGTTGGCCCGCGAACGAATCGGCGCTGTCCTTCGGCGACCATCCCAGAGCGTCTCTGCCGTCGTCGCGCCACCAGGTCATGCGCGCATTGTTCGAGGCGCCCCAGACGACGCGGCAGCCAACGGTTTCGGTGGTCACGCAACGCACGACCAGCCGCGCGAGATCAGGAAACGACAGCCAGCTCGCGAGCATCCGCGCATTGGTCGGTTCCGGGAAACAAGAGCCAATGCGAATGAAGACGCTTTCGACACCGTGCTTGAACCAGTACAGACGGCCCATCAACTCGCCACAGGCTTTGGACAGACCATAGAACCCGTCGGGCAGGAACTGTGTGTCCGCGGCAATCGATTCGGTCCGTTCATGAAAACCGATCGAATGATTGGACGACGCGAAAATCACCCGTGCGTGCTCGCGCCGCGCGGCTTCGTAAATGTGATACAGACCGCGAATGTTGGGGCCGAGCACTTCCTCGAACGGCCGCTCGACCGATACGCCACCGAGATGGACGATCGCGCCGCAACCCTCCGCGAGGCGCAGGATCGTCACGCCATCGTTCAGATCGGCGCGGGTGAACGCGGCGCCAGCGGGGATTGGATCGGGAAACGGTGTGATGTCGGTCAACCGGAGCGTCCAGCCCTCGGCCGCCAGCGCCTTGGTCAGCATCCGGCCCAGATTGCCGGAGGCTCCGGTCAGCAATACGGGTTTGGCGGGCGCGTCGGTCATGGCATGCTCTCCCCTTCGGAACAGGAGGCATCATGCGCGCGATCGAAGACCTGGCCCAGAGCCTGGCGGACGGACAGACCACCAGCCGCGCCTTGGTGGAGGAGGCACTTGCGCGCATCGCCGACCCCGCCGGTGAGGGCGCGCGCACGTTCATCAAGGTGCATGCGGCACAGGCGCGCGCGGCGGCGGACGCGGTCGATGCCGCGCGAAAGGTCGGGCTCGCGGTGGGCCGTTACGCGGGCATCCCGATCGCGTTGAAGGATCTGTTCGACATCGCGGGGGAACCCACTCCCGCCGGATCGAAAGTACTGGCGGATGCGCCGCCGGCGCGGCTGAACGCACCGGTGGTGCAACGGATGCTCAACGCCGGGTTCATCACGATGGGCCGCGCCAACATGACGGAGTTCGCGTTCTCCGGGCTTGGCATCAATCCGCATTACGGTACGCCTTCGTCGCCGTGGGATCGCGGCGCGGCGCGGATTCCAGGAGGCAGTTCGTCGGGGACCGCAGTGGCCGTGGCGGACGGCATGGCGGCGGCTGGGTTGGGCACCGATACCGGCGGTTCCTGCCGAATTCCGGCGGCGTTCTGTGGGGTCGTCGGCTACAAGCCGACCGCGCGGCGGGTGCCGATCAATGGCGTGCTGCCGCTGGCGCCGTCGTTGGACTCGGTCGGGCCGCTGGCGCCCAGTGTGGCGTGCTGCGCGGCGATGGACGCGATTTTGGCGGGCCAGGAACCGGTCGTTCCGGTGCCGGCGGCATTGTCAGGGCTACGCCTGGCAGTGCCGGAAAACGTCGTGCTGGACGGCATGGACGCGACAGTCGCCGCGGCGTTCGATCGCGCTCTGTCGGTGCTGTCGGACGCGGGGGCGCATGTCACGCGTGTCAGATTCCCGGCATTCGACGCGATCGCCGGGGTCAACGCGAACGGCGGCTACGCGGCGAGCGAAGCCTACGCCTGGCATCGCGGCTTGCTCGCGGCCAAGGGAGCCGGCTACGACCCGCGCATCAGAGTGCGCATCATGCGTGGCGAGACCATGAGCGCGGCGGATTACCTCGATCTCGCTCCGGCGCGCGCGGGGATCATCGCCGCGTTCGATGCCAGCACACGGGATTTCGATTGTGTCGTGATGCCAACGGTGCCGATCGTCGCGCCGCGGATCGCCGATCTGGATGACGAGCGCGAATACAACCGGATCAATTTGCACATTCTGCGCAACACCGCGTTGGGCAACTTCCTGGATCGTTGCGCGATCAGCATTCCGTGTCATCGTGCCGGAGACGCACCGGTCGGCCTGATGCTGATGGGCGAAACGATGGGCGACGCGCGGTTGTTCCGCATCGCGGCCGCGGTGGAAGCGGAGTTGCGCTGATCAGGTCACCTGTGCCGCGGCCAAAGCGCGATCGACGGCGGAGGGGTCCTGTGCGATCACCAGCAACAGCACGCGCGCGGCTTGCTCCGGCGTGCGCCGCTGCTGCTCCCAGTCACGCACGGCGGCGAGGCTGAAGCCGAATCGTTTCGCGAAAGCTTCCTGGCTGAGACCCAGATCAGCACGGATGCCCCGGACGTCGACATTGTCCGGGACATGCACGACGAACCCGCCACCCGAGTCGCCGCGGGCGAACGCACGCGCCGCACGGACACTGTTGAGAATGCGGCTACCAGCCTTGGACATGACGGCGTACTCCATTGCGATAGTCTTCGGCGAGTCCAGAAAGTTCCTTGCGAAGTTCGTTCCGCTCGGCCTTGGTAAGGTCAATTTCATCGCCCTTGGCGAACACGTTCGGCAAGAACACCGGCACATCCGGGCCGGCGTAGAACGAAATCACGCGGTAACCTCCGCTTTTGGCTTTGCCCCGCCAGGCGAACCGGATTTTCCGGGCACCGCCGGTTCCAGGAATGTCCGCCCCGGCCTTTGGAAAAGCGGCGGTCAGGGACACGATCCCGCCACGCTCCTCCGGCGTCAGACCGGCGTTCTCCGCGTCGCGGAGGAAATCGGGGGTCTCGATGACCGAATGCAGCATGGCCCGCCCGTGGGTTGGTGATATGGTGGGCGGGTTGTTACCGGCGAAGTCCCTGGAATTGATTAGCCGGGATCAGTCCGGCTTCGACGATCGGCATACGGCATTGCCGTAGATTATCCAACCAGAAAATCGTGCTGTCACGATTGAACATCATCATACCCCTCGATGATCAATACATCCGCGACACCCTTGCCGATACGCAACGCTTTCGCGGCCTGATATTCCGGGGACTGGTAGCAAGCCAACGCCGTCGCATAATCGGCGAATTCCAGAACGACGTTCCGCGCGCGAGGCGTTCCCTCGGGCGCCTCGAACTGGCCGCCGCGGATAATGAACCTGGCACCAAACCTATGAAATGCCGCCGCGTTGGCTTTGACATAGGCTTGGTATCCATCCGGATCCGTCACGTCGACCCGCGCGATCCAGTATCCTTTCGCCATGGTACTCTCCTGTTATTGATGCGGCTTGTCGCCCAGAAGTCCCGCCAGCACCGGCTCCATCGCCGCCGACATCAACGCCTGTCCCTGGGCGCTTGGATGCAGCGGCGGATCGGGCGGATTAAGCTTCGGATCCAGAAACAAATCCCGGTTCAATCGCCCACCGTTCATGAATACGAAGCCGACATCCAGGAACGTCACCGCCGGATTCTGTGCGTATTTCGTGTCCAGCGCGCGATTGATGGTCCAGGTCGTTTGTGTCGTCCAATCCGATCGTTCCGAAGGCAACACACCCAACAGCAGAATCTTCGTCGCCGGCAAGCGCCGCCGCAGATCGGCGATGATTGTGTCAATCCCGAGCACCGTGTCCTCGGCGGACCAGTGTAGCCGGCCGAGGTTGTTCGCTCCGATCAAAATCACCGCGACCTTGGGCGCGATGCCAGCAACCTCGCCGTTTCGAATACGCCACAACAGACTCGCGGTCGTGTCGCCTTTGAAACCAAGATTGACCGCGTTCCGGTCGTCGTAAAACCGCCGCCACTCCGGCATGAAATTCCGCCATGGCTCAGGCCCGTCATCCTCCCATTGCTGAGTGATCGAGTCCCCCAGAAAAATCAGGTTGGGCCGCACGCGGTGCAGTTCCGCGAGCTTCGCTTCATGCCGTGCGCGCCACCACCTCAGGTCCAGGCGGGAAATGGGTGTGGCAGCCAGGACCGTGCGCGCATCCGCATCTCGCGGCGCCAGCACGAGGCAGAGGGGAACCCCGAGGAACCAACGCCTGGAAAGACGCACCGCGCGCGAGTCGGGTTGGTGTGGAAGATGGATCAATGCAGGTTTCTCGTCGCCCGTGCCGGAAGACCGTCGCAGTTTAGGCGGCGGCGGGAGTCGCGCAATGAGCAATCAGGCCTCCCCCTTGACCCAATTCTGACCTATGCCGGGTTGCGCGCGCCGCCTATCGTAGTTGGAGGGAAGTGACGGGACGGACAGACGGGATGGACGACGCCGCGAATGGCATCAACGCGACCTACCGCCTCAGCCGGCCCGCGTCGGCCGAGGAATGGGCCGCCTATCATGACATTCGGCGCCGGGTTGCCTTTGAAGCCGATGAAGACATTGTGGACGACCCCGAAGAACGTGCCCAAGGGCACTTTCCGCTCCTGTTCAAACTTGGTGCCGCGCCGATCGGGACGATCCGAATAGACAGCCTGAACAACGGAGATGCCGCGCTACGGCTGGTCGCCATCGACCCGGCGCACCAGGGCGAGGGCCACGGCCGGATTCTGCTGCGCGAGGCGGAGGGATTCGCCCGCGACATCGGCTGTCGCCGAGCGGTCGTCTACGCCACGCCCGAGGCGGCGGGTTTTTACGCCGCCGCCGGCTATGCCGAGGATGAGTTCGACGACAACTACTTCGGCGGCATCGTGCAAATGGCGAAGCCGCTCCACTATGTCGGCTTCACCATCGACGACCGGTGAATGATCCAGCCAACGGTGCTCAGACCCGGTAAACCGCGCGCGCGTTATCCCGGAAAATCGCGCGCCGCTGCTCTTCCGTCACCTTGAGCGGCAACGCCTGCGCTGGATCGTCATGGTCCCGGTGCGGATAGTCGGTCGCGTTCTTCCAATCGCTTCGGAATGTCAGCGGATTGAGGGTCGGATAGCTGATCGTGGTCTGATCATCGATACCGCGGCGCACCACCGCTTCACGCCAATGGTCGTCGAGGTAAGGCTGCAATGCCTTCATCCCCGGCACCGTCGGATGCACGTCGCGGTCGATTATCACCGGGGCCGCCACGGTGCGTGCCTTCAGACCTTGACCATCAGGTCGGCGCCGTCAACTTTGATCTCGAAGACCCGCAGGTCCTCATCGGCCGGCGACGACAGCGCCTTGCCGGTGCGGCAATCGAATTGCGCCGCATGCAGCGGGCACTCGATGCAGCCGTTTTCCAGCCAGCCCTCGGACAGCAGCGCGTACTCGTGGGTGCAAATATTGTCGGTCGCGCAGAACACACCGCCAGGCAGGTGATAGATCGCGATATCTTTGCCGTTGAGCTTCACGCCGAGGACTTTGCCCTCCTCCAGGTCCGCTTTCGCCGCCGCCCGCACCCAACCGTCCGCCATTTTCGTCTCCTTGATCTCTGGAGCGCGATTGTGCCAGGGGTAGCGCCGATGGCCAACCCCCAAGACAGGCACGTGAAACGTCGTCCCTTGCCCGAGCCGCCGCATGGCGGCACCATGCGCGGGCGTTGGGCTTAACCGTTGGGAGCAATCATGCGTCGGTCCGGTCCGTGGCGGTTCGTTATTCTATGCTTGGCAATTGCTCAGCCAGCATCGGCTCAGGTCGTTTGGGATGTGCCGAATATCGTCGTTCCCAAGCCGAAATTCGACCGGTCGACCGTGCCTTCTCGAGCGAACACGTGGCCGCGTCTCGACCCGGGCGCGGTGCTCTGCAAGACCGAGGCAGACCTGCAGCGGCTGGTCGCGTCCCGCCGTGGTCAGCCGGGCGCGCGGCCGAACTGCCAGCTGATCCAGGCGCCGACAGCGATTTCCATTGTGAAGCGCGCGGGACTGGGCGAGACGCAGGTGGCCCTGACCGATCAAAATGGCCAGGACGGCTGGACCGATGCGTGGCTGCCGGAACGGCCGCTACCGTACGCCGGCAAAGGCGTTCAAATCAAGTAAGCCTTCTCGGAGGAACGTCATGCCGACGCAATTGCCAGCGCTGTGTGTGATCGCGGTGCCTGGCCGCCGCCGGCGCACGATCGAACTGTGTCAGGAGACGGAACGGCGCGGTTTCGCGGGCATTTACTCGCCGAGCCCGTTCGGCAACATGTCATTGTGCGAGGCGCTGGCCTGGAACACGACCTCGATCCCGTTCGGCACCGCCATCGCGCCGATCTATCAGCGCACCATCGTGGATTTCGCGCAAAGTGCCGCGGTGATGCACGAAGTTTCCGGCGGCCGGTTTCGGCTGGGCATCGGTATCGCGCACGGTCCGTCGCACGTGCGGATGGGCGTCACTCCGGGTAAACCGTTGGCCGACACGCGATCGTTCGTGGAACGGTTTCGCGCGCAGGAAGGGTTGGGCCCGCTGCCGCCGATCATCATCGCCGCATTGCGCAAGCGGATGGTGGCGCTGGCGGGCGAAATCGCCGAGGGCGTGGTGTTCGCCAATGCCTCCCTGTCGCACATGACGGAGTCGCTGTCGGCGTTGCCGGCGGCGAAGCTGACCGACCCGGATTTCTTCATTGGCAACATGATCCCGACCTGCATCAGCGACGATGTGGAGGCGGCGAAGGCGGTGAACCGCCGGACCCTGACCAATTATGGCTTCCTGCCGAACTACCGGAACTACTGGAAAGAAGCCGGTTACGTGGCGGAAATGGAGGCGATCGAGAAGGCCATCGCGGAAAACCGGCGCGACGATGTGCCGAAGTATTTCTCGGACAAGTGGCTGGCGGACAACAGCTTGTTTGGTCCGGCGGCGAAAGTGCGGGAGGGCGTTGAGGCCTGGCGCGCGGCTGGAATTCGCACGCCGATTTTGGTGCCGTCGTCGGCGGCAGGGAATCAGCTGAAGGCGGTTGAGGAAATGTTCGCCACGTTCGCGTGAGCGGCGGCCGTACGACCGGACAGGCGCATCGCGAACGGACACAGCCGGTTTTGGGCGGCACACGCCGCCACGTCGCAGGCCGCGTGTAGCCCCACGCCCTCACCCCGCGCAAAGCGCACGAGATTCGCCAACGACAATATGAACCCTGCGTCGACACGCTGCGTGGGCACCCGGAAATAGCCTGGGACCCCGTCACGCGCGGCCAGTTCCTTGTAGTCGACGTCAAGCTCGACCAGGGTTTCCGTATGCTCGGAGACAAACGCGATCGGCACGACCAACACGGCTTTCTTGTCTCGCCCGGCCTGAGCGATTTCGGTGTCGGTACTCGGAGCGATCCATTTTTGTGGCGTGGCGCGTGATTGGTAACAAATCTTCCAGTCGAGATCGTTGCGTCGCCACGCCGCGATCAGCGCGGTGACGGTCTGCTCAATCTGATATTGATAGGGATCGCCGCCTTGCACGATCGACTCCGGCAAACCATGCGCGGAAAACAAGATACGCAGCGGCACCGATGGATCGAGTACCGCGCGCGCGGTCTCATAAGCATTCCGGATAATCGCCAGCGTCGCGGCGACGAACCCCGGATCAGTCGGGAAACAACATACCGCCGACGTTGGCGCCACGAGGCCAACCCGAGCGGCGGCCTCACGCCAGTCGGTCAGCGAACTGCCGGTCGTCGTGGTCGAGTAATGCGGATACAGCGGCAGCAAGACCACCTCGTCCGGCTGCCAGGCCTTGACCGCGCGAGCCGCCGCCAAACTGAACGGATGCCAATAGCGCATGGCGATGAAGCATTTTGCATCCAGTTCCGGCAACGTGCATTCGAGCGCGTCTCCTTGTGCCTGGGTCATCTCCAGCAACGGCGACTGACCGCCCAATAGCCGGTAACCCGAGGTGGCCGGTTCCAGGCGCGCGCGCATGATGGTCCGGGCGAGGAAGGGCCGCACGAAGAACGGCACCCGCAGAATCGCCGGGTCCTTGAACAGATTGAGCAAGAATGGACGGATTGCCTTCAGGCTGTCGGGGCCGCCAAGATTGAACAGGACGACCGCGACTTTAGGACGCACGAACCATCTCGATCAGGGCCGCGACGTGCTCCGGCGGCGTTTGCGGGACGATCCCGTGACCCAGGTTGAAAATGAATGGACGGCCACGCATCGCCGCCAGGATCGCCTGGGTTTCCTCCGCCATGGCGGCGCCTCCGGCAACCAGCGCGAGTGGGTCGAGATTGCCTTGCGCCGCCACGGTTTCCGGCAGCATTGGGACAACGCGCGCCAGGTCCATCGCGGTATCCAAACCCACGGCGCTCACGCCGGTTTCGTGGGCGTACGCTTCGACGGAAGGTCCGGCAATGCGCGGAAAACCGATTACCGGTACATCCGGAAATCGCTCCCGCAGCGCCACGACAATGCGCCGCGTCGGTTCGATCACGTATCGACGAAACCGACTGGGCGCCAACACGCCGGCCCACGAATCAAACAGCATCAAAACTTCCGCGCCCGCCTGTACCTGAGCCGACAAATACTGTGTGGTCGTTTCGATCAACAACTCAATGATTCGGTCGAACAACGACGGATTCTGCCAGGCCAACGTCCGCGTCGCGGCGAAGTCGCGGGAACCGGAGCCCTCGACCATATAGCAGGCGACGGTGAACGGTGCGCCGGCGAAACCGATCAGCGTCGTCGATTCGAATCCCTCACGCGTCAGGCTGGCGCGGATCTGGCGGACAGTCTCCATCACGGGCGCGGTGTTTCGCGCGACACGCGACGGATCGAGCAAACCGAACGCGGCTTCATCGCGGATCGGTGGCAGTACTGGCCCCTCGCCCTCCTTGAAGGCGAGACCTTGCCCCAAAGCCCAGGGCAGAATCAGGATGTCGCTGAACAGGATCGCGGCATCGAGGGCATAACGGCGGATCGGCTGCAGCGTGACCTCGGTTGCCAGATCTGGCGTCGTGCACAAAGCAATGAAGTCGGGGACGGTGGCACGGACGGCGCGATATTCCGGCAGGTAGCGGCCGGCCTGCCGCATCAGCCACACCGGCGGTGGCCAGACCGGCTCACCACGCAGCACGCGAAGCAGCGCCTTGGTCATTTCAGGTCGCCCCAGGGTAAACGTGATCGCCATACGCGGCGCGAATGTCGGCCAGCAACGTCCCGGAGGGCGGCGCGTACATCATCCGCTTGCTGGTGAACACGCCGGTCAGGCGCCGGATGCGTACCGCCATCTCGGCCATTTTCGTCAATGCGATCAGACCGTTGACGATCGGCACGTTGTCCACCTTGTGCACACCGGCGAAGGCCAGGATGGTCATGACGATGCCGCCGGCCGGGATGATGGTTTCGGCGCCCTTGCCAATCCCGACGCGCGCGGCGTCGGTGAACTGCTGGACCACGTGGTCACACACCGCTTTATCCTCGAATGCGCGATCCAGCACCTTGCCGCGTTCGACACGCATCTCGTCAATCGAAACGAGGCGGGATCGCAGCCCGGTCGAATGAACGTTCTCGGTCACCTTACGGGTGAATTTCGGGTTGACGTTGACGATGGAAAAGCTCGCCCCCATCAGGCAGGCGACATGGACTGACGACTCAAGCAATCCCAGCACGGGGATATTCAACACTTCCCGCAGCGCGTGCATGCCGGGTTCAAAGACGTTGCCAATCAGGAACGCGTCATAAGCCTCGCGTTCCGCGCGCAGCCCGTTGTCGAGAACTTCGGCGGTGTCGAGCAATTCCAGATACCGGTACTGGTCCGCGATCGCCTTTCCTGGGCTCAGGCCGTGGACGGCGATCTCCGTCCCCGGCTCGGCCGCGTCGCGCAGGATCGAGGACAACGCATGTGCGTACGGGCCTGTTTCGGACCGGCGGGCAACGCCCATGCTTTGGTAAAACAGTTTCATGCGATCCGTCCGTTCAAGCCGGCTCGTGGTGGCTGTCATGCCGCGCCGCCGCGGTCAAGACGATGCAGGTTGAAAAAGCCAACAGGGTGCGGCGCTATCGCTCCACTCGGCGACGATGGCCATGCGGCGGGCGCCACGATCATAATCGGCCACGCCCGGGGGAAGCTTATTCTTCACGCGTCAGCAACCGCTTCGCGATAAGCCGTGCGCAGTCCATTGGCGCGGCTTCCGCGGTATCCACTTCCATGTCGTAAACCACGCCGCGATGAACCATGCACGCCTGTGTGGCGGCCATGCCCGGGTCACGGTCGCCACGCGCGACTTCTCGCGCCGTGGCGACGCGCGGGTCGCATCGCACACCAACCCAGAGCACAGGCTGCCCATCCAATGCGACACGCCATCGCTCCCGCGCCGCGGCACCCTCCAAAAACACCTCGTCCAGAATGATGCCAACGCCAGCGTGAGCGATGGCCGCGACGCCTTGCAGCCACGCGCTCCGGAGAACCCGGATCGCCGGCCCAACCGTGATTTGGCCATCCGATGCGACCTCGATCCCAGAGCGTGAGCCCCAAAGACGGGGCGGCATCGCGTCCATCGGAGTATCGGCGCCGAAGGTCAGCCACGGCTCGGGCAGCAGGGACCGCAGGCAGCGCGCGATCGTCGATTTGCCCGAGCTGGAGCCCCCGTTCAGGACGACGATCCGGAAATTCGCCATGCTCTCACCCGGTTCGGCCCAGAACCCCCATCAGTTCCGTCCACTCCCGCCGGTTCAGCCCACTATCCGGCTGGGTGACCGGCTGACCGGACAGCATCCGCTTCACCACCTCCAGCATCCCGGCCGAAAGTGTCGCCGCACCCAGTCGGTAGTCGCGAAACGCCTGGGCGGCGAGGGGAACCCAGGCGTCGACCATCCGCAACATCGCCTCGGCGTAGACGCGGATTTCGTATTGCGCATGGGCGTCGGCGCGCAACGAGAGGAAGTGAAACAGGTTGTGCAGGTCGGTCTTCCAGTACCACTGCGTGTAGGTATTCAATGTCAGGTTCATCCGCGCCAGTTCCCGCGCCAGTCCCTGGCGGGCGGGGTCCACCGGATTGCCGTCCGCGTCCTCATTCAGCATGGCGGCGTAATGATCGTAATTCCGGGCGGCATCATCGCGCAGCAACGCCAGGACGTCGGCCGCCTCATCACCGGACAGCACGTCACCGCGGCCCTGCCGGTTGCTGAGGGATTGCGCGGCCAGGTGCTCGGGCGCCGGGATGTAGAACTCCCGGTCCAGAATCGAGTAGCGGGCGGAATATTCGTTCACGTTGGCGGTGCGATGCCGGATCCACTGGCGGGCGACGAAAATTGGCAGTTTGACGTGGTATTTGATCTCGCACATCTCGAACGGGGTCGAGTGCCGGTGTCGCATCAAATAACGGATCAGGCCGGCGTCCTCCGACACGCGCCTTGTGCCGCGGCCATAGGATACGCGAGCGGCCTGCACGATTGCCGCGTCATCGCCCATGTAGTCGATGACCCGGACGAACCCGTGGTCCAGGATATCGATCGGGGTGTAGAGCATCGCCTCCAGCGCCGGCACGGTCGGCCGCGCGGTGGTCGCGGATTGCGTGCGGAGGGCGGCGATTTCGGCGGATTGCGCGTCGGTGAGGGGCATGGGTGAGACCTAGACCAGCCGCGCTGGCCAAACCAGCCCTTCCCTTCGGCGGGACGAGCGCCTATATCCTGTCCTGTCAGCTTGCTGACTATGGTGATAAACGGTGCGTGGAATAATCGTTGTGGACCCGGGGGCAGTGCCCGGCGCCTCCACCATCGATCCGAGAGGATCGTTCCAAGGGGGCGAAACAGGCTCGACACGCGTGGTAAAGACTCACCTTTTGCCCGGCATTGTACCGCCGTTATCGGGCTAAATCACAAGTGCCAATGACAATCAGGCGCTCGCTGTCGCTGCATAAGCGATAAGCGCGGTTCGGGGGGCACCGGGCAACAGAAGCCCCCCACTTCGCACCCTCGGTATTATGTAGCAAAGTAACCTATTAATCCGGCAGTCAACTTTCATAGCTGACGTTACATTTCGCCCGGCATCTAAAGGGCGATTTTCCGTGGACTCTGTTGTTGTGGCTGGTCAGCTTGCGCGTCGGGAAGCACTGATCGCTCAGGTTCGCGACATTGAGGCTTTGATCCGCGACCTAATCTTGAATATCGAACACCTGGACGTGGCCATCACGATGTTCAGGCCGGATCACCGGCCAGTGGCGCCACAGGTCAGATATGCCGGGCACGGTCAGGTTACTCGGATGGTCCTGACGATCCCGCGGAAGTCTTCCGAGCCGATGACCCTCCGGCACGAACTCCTCCGGCAGCAGCCCCTCTGGCAACATCCGCAGGGCGCGCGTCCGTAACGCCCTTCTCGCCACGATCGCGTCGCGCGCCAGCCCAATCAACGCCGCCAGCTGTCCTGGTTGGGTCAGGATCGACAGCGCCAGCCGCGCCGAGAGAAGCCGGCCCGCTGTATCGAGTGCGACCAGCGCCGCCGGAGGCAACGTCCGATGCGCCGGATCACAGATCGCCCGCACCACCGCGAACGGCACACCAGCCACAGCGGCGACCGCGGCCACGGCACCGCTTTCCATGTCCACCACGGCCGCACCGCTCTCCCGGCGGAGCCGCCGTTTCTCCTCCGTGGAGACGACGACACGATCCAGGCCAAGGCAAAGATGTCCCGTCGTCCCACCCAGTTGGGCATTCAACCTGGGATCGGTCGGCCACAGGTTTCCATCGGCGGTTACCGCGTCCGCGACGACCAGCGCGCCGGCCGACAACCGCGGATCCAGACCGCCCGCGAGCCCGAAGCTCACGATGCCGGTCGCTCCGGTGTCGATCAGGCGTCGCACCGCGCGGGCCGCACCCGCTGTCGTGCCGCCGCCGATCGCGACGTGCCAACCGGACAGACGCGCCACTCTGGCTTCGGCGGCGAATCCGACCACGAGTGCCGGGGCGTTCAGCTTCCTCATGCGATTCGCATCGCGCGGCGCGCGGTTCGCGTCGCGCGGCGGGCGATTCGCATCGCGCGGCGGGCGATTCGCATCGCGCGGCGGGCGGTTCGCGTCGCGCGGCGGCCGATTCGCATCGCGCGGCGGGATTTCCGGCCATCGACAACGGCCGGATGCGATCCAAACGTCGGGACCCCGCGCGACAGGACCGTGTCTCGCCGGCCGGCCAGGCAAACGCGCGTGACGGTGCGGAACGGCGGACGGACCGCCATTGGGCGTCCCATTTCGCTGTTTCGCGCAGGCGCCGCCCCCCTCAGGAGGCCCTGACTCATTCCCACTGTTCGCAAGACCCCAACCCGTCAATCACCTGTGGCAGCCGGATAATGTCATGATGCCGCGGCTCGTGCCATGCCTTAATACAGCGGCACACCGCGAGGGCAGCGCATGACCAAACATCCCGCTCGATATCAGGACTTCAACGATCCTCAGGCACAGCCCAGACACACCGGTATCGCCAGCTTCTTCCGGGCACCGATCGCCGATGACCCGGCGAACGCGGACATCGCCCTGATCGGTGTGCCGTTCGATGGCGGCGTGACACACCGGTCGGGCGCCCGGCACGGCCCGCGCGCGGTGCGGGAGCAATCGACCTTGCTTCGCCGCATCAATGCCGCCACCGGCGTCGCGCCGTTTTCCCATGCTCGGGTGCGCGACCTCGGCGATTGCTGGCTGGAGTTTCCCTACGAGTTGTCCGGCGCGCTGGACGAGATCGCCGCGTATTTCGCGCAGGTCCACGCGGCGGGCGCGATCCCGGTCTCGGTCGGCGGCGACCACTCGATCAGCCTCGCGATCCTGCGCGGCATCGCGAGGCACCGGCCGGTGGGCATGGTGCATATCGACGCCCATTGCGACACCGGCGACGACTACATGGGCTCCCGCTTTCATCATGGCGCACCGTTCCGCCGCGCGGTGGAGGAAGGCCTGCTCGACCCGCGTCGGGTGATCCAGATCGGCATCCGCGGCACCACGAACGACCCCGACATGTGGGGCTTTTCAGCGGCGAGCGGCATGCGCGTGCTCGGCATGGACGAGTTCACCGACCAGGGTTGGGCGTTCGCGGCGGCCGAAGCTCGGCGCGTGGTCGGCCTGGGACCGACCTATCTCAGCTTCGACATCGACAGCGTTGATCCGGCCGAGGCGCCCGGCACCGGCACCCCCGAAGCCGGCGGGATCACGGCGAGAGAAGCGCTGCGCCTGCTGCGCGCGCTACGCGGGATCGATTTCGTCGGCGGCGATCTGGTCGAGGTCGCGCCGCCGTTCGATCATGGCACCATCACCGCGTTCAACGGTGCGTCGATCTTGTTTGAGATCCTGTGCCTCGTGGAGGAAGCGTGGCGGAAACGGACCGAGAGCGGCGGCATGAATGTTTGAAGCGGCGTGTCCACCCGATGGGTGCGATTTTCCGACGACAAGGAGCCCCTGACCGTGGAGACGACCGTGACCGAGCCCGAGACCTTCCTGTTCGACGACGACGGCACGATCCCCAACTCCCGCCTGCCGTTGTTGGTCTACCGCGCGGCGCTGCCCGCTGACCCAGGCGCGATCGAGACGGCCTTCGCCGCCAACCGCTGGCCGCCGGCCTGGCGCGACGGAGTCCATCCATTCCACCACTTCCATGCCAACACGCACGAAGCCCTCGGCGTCGCCCGCGGCACTGCCACAGTGTTGTTTGGCGGTCCCAACGGGCGCGAGTTGCAGGTCAGCGCCGGCGATATCGTGATCGTTCCCGCCGGCGTTGGTCATTGCAACAAAGGCCAATCGCCGGACCTGCTGATCGTCGGCGCCTACCCCGACAACACGCCGCGCCCGGACCAATACCGCGGCACGCCCGCCGAACACGATGCCGCCGCGAAGCAGGTCGCCAGTGTCCCGCCACCCGCCGCCGATCCGGTGACCGGTGGCGATGGGCCGTTACGCCGCCTGTGGGGGGCCATCGCCGCGTGACCGATCCGGCCCGCGAACGGATCATCGAACAGTTCCTCGCGGCCAGCGGCTGCGCTCGCCGCGACGCGAGACCGTTGGCGCAGGACGCCAGTTTCCGCCGTTATCTGCGATTGCCCAACGCGGTGCTAATGGACGCGCCGCCGCCCGAGGACGTCCGCCCTTTCCTGCGCATCGCCGCCCACCTGGCCGGCATCGGCCTGTCCGTGCCGCGCATCATCGCCGCCGATACAACCGCCGGCCTCGTGCTTGAGGAAGATCTGGGCGACGACCTGTTCTCCACCATCCTGGACGAGACTAACGCGGAACTCTTGCTCGACGCCGCCATCGACGCGCTGATCGTCATGCACCGGGCCGCGCCGCCGAACGGCCTTCCCGCCTGGGGCAAGGCCGCGATGGTGGAGACGGCTCTGGGTACGCTGTTCGACTGGTGGTGGCCCGCGATGCATGGCGCCCCACCTCCGCCTGACGCCCGCGCCGAGGTGACCGCCGCCCTGGGCGTGATGCTCAACCACGTGCGAGACGGGCCGCGCTGCCTCGTGCATCGCGACTTCTTCGCCGGTAATCTGCTTTGGTTGCCGGACCGTAGCGGCCCGCGCCGCGCCGGCATCATCGATTTCCAGTCCGCCGCGATCGGGCATCCCGCCTATGACCTCGTGTCGTTGCTGCAGGATGCGCGGCGCGATATCCCCACCGCCTGGGAAGCACGCGCCATCGCGCGTTACCTCACCGCGCGGCCTGAATGCGACCCGGCGACGTTCCAGGCCGCGTACGCCGCCTGCGCCGCCCAACGGCATTTGCGCGTGGCCTGCCAATGGGTGCGTCTGGCGAAACGAGATGGCCGGCCCCAATACCTGGTCCATGGCCCTCGCACCTGGCACCTGCTAACTCGCGCGTTGACGGCACCAGCCGCGGCACCGCTCGCCAAGGTGCTCGACCGGTTCGTGCCGCCTGACCAACGCCGCAATCCGCCAGGACTCACCGCATGACGACCAGGCCCCACACCGCGATGATCCTGGCCGCCGGTCTGGCGACGCGAATGCGGCCACTGACCAACGCCACCGCCAAGCCGCTGCTCACACTTGGCGGCCGGACACTGATTGACCACGCGCTCGATCATCTCGCCGCCGAGGGCGTGGCGAAGGTCGTGGTGAACGCGTTCTGGCAGGCGGACAAGATCGTTTCGCATCTGACGCATCGCCCGCCGCCGCCGAAAACCATCGCGATTCGGGAAACCACACTGCTGGACACCGGGGGCGGCGTGCGCAACGTGCGGCAGCAGCTTGGTCCTGACCCGTTCTTCGTGATCAATGGCGATGCGTTCTGGCTCAATGGCCCAACGCCCGCGCTGCGGCGGCTCGCGAGCGCGTTACGCGACGATGTCGATGTCGTTCTGTTGGTGCATCGGACGTTTCAGGTCCACGCCGAAACCGGCATGGGCGATTTCGCGGTGAGCCAGCTCGGGAAGCCCAGACGACGGCGGGAGCGGGAGGTGGTGCCGTATATTTTCGCGGGTGCCTCGCTGATGCGGCCGAGCCTGCTCGAGGGCATGCCGGATGGTCCGTTCTCGTTGAACCGCGTCTGGGATCGCGCGATGGAGGCGGGCCGCATTCGCGCCGTGGTGCATGACGGGATCTGGTTCCATTTGTCCACGCCGGCCGATCTGGCCGAGGCCGAGCACGTGCTGGAGGCGCGCATCACCGGCGATCTGCGGTGGCCGTGGCGTTGAATCTGTTCGCCATTCCTCCTGGGGTGCCGTTCCTGGAGGCGCTGGCGGAGGGTTGGTTGCGCGAACGCGGCGACGATCCGTTGTCGATCGCCAACGGGCTGATCCTGACGCCGACCCGCCGTGCCGCGCGGTCTTTGGCGGAGGCGTTCCTGCGCGTGTCCCCGGAGCGCGGCCTTTTGCTGCCCAGGATCGTGGCTCTGGGCGCGCTGGATGAGGCGCCGCTGGCGCTGGCGGGCGCGTTGGAGCTGCCGCCCGCCGTTGACCCGCATCGCCGGCTGGCTGTCCTGACGCTGCTCATCCTGCGCATGAAAGGCGCCGGGGGCGCGCCACGAACCGCCGATCGCGCCTGGATACTGGCGAGCGAACTCGCGACGCTGATGGATGAGGCGGACCGCGCGGAGGTCGATCTCGCCGCCCGGCTGCCCGATGCCGCCGACCCGGCCTACGCCACGCATTGGTCGCGCACGCTGGAGTTTCTCCGGATCGTCACCGACGTCTGGCCCGCCTGGCTCGAGGAAAACGGCGTGATGAACCCCGCTGCCCGTCAGGTCGCACTGCTGAACGCGCAGGCGAGGGCGTGGGAAGAATGCGCGCCGGAGCAGCCGGTGGTGATCGCGGGCACCACCGCCGGCATTCCGGCGGTGGCCCGTTTGGCGCGTGTGGTCGCTCGGTTGCCTCTGGGTCGCGTCGTGCTGCCGGTCCTCGACACCATCATGACCGACGACGTCTGGGCTGCGATGGAGGACAGCCATCCACAGTCCGGCCTCGCCGGTTTGCTCGCGGGGTTGGATGCGACGCGGGAGGATGTACGGGTCTGGGGCCCAGAGGGGGCAGCAGAGGGGGCGGCGGAAGGGGCGGCGGATGGCGGAGCGCGGGCCGATCGTTTCGCTCTGTTGTCCCGCGCCCTGCTGCCGGCCAAAGCGCTGTCCGCCTGGCAGGACCCGTTTGTCCCGGTGCCGGACGGTATGTGGCGCCTCAGTCCGCGCGACGCGCAGGAGGAAGCCGAGGCAATCGCGATGATTCTGCGTCAGGCGGTGGAAACTCCTGGCCGCACCGCCGCGCTGGTCACGCCGGACCGCGAACTGGCCGGCCGGGTGTCCGCCGCGCTGCCTCGCCACGGCATCATCGCCGACGACAGCGCGGGGGAAACGCTGGCCGAGACGCCGCCCGCCGTGTTCCTGCGATTGCTCGCTCGCGCGGTGACCGAGGACCTCGCACCGGTCCCGCTGCTGGCACTGTTAAAGCATCCGCTCGCCGCCGCCGGCCTGGTTCCGGCCGCCTGCCGCCAGGGTGCTCGGGCTCTGGAGCTCGCGGCGTTGCGCGGCCCGCGCCCGATGCCCGGACTGGCCGGCCTGCGCCGCGCGATCGCCGGCTCCGGCGAAGATCTCAACGTCTTCCTGAACCGCGTGGAAACCTGTCTGGAACCGGCGCTCCGTGTCCAGGCCAGCGTCGAACTCGCCCCGGCTGAGGCGCTGTCGGCGCTGATCGCCGCCGCCGAAAACCTCGCGGCGACGGACGAAGAACACGGCGCCGTCCGGCTGTGGTCCGAGGAGGAAGGCGAAGTCCTCGCCACGCTTTTGACCGCCGCGCTGGCCGCGTTGCCGAACCTGCCGGAGCAGCGCGGCGACGTGATGCCCGGTTTGCTCGACGCGCTGCTTCTGGGCGAGGTCGTGCGTAGCCGACGGGCAGTACGCGGCCGCGGCGGCACCGAGCATCCGCGTGTCTTCATCTGGGGACCGCTGGAGGCGCGGTTGCAGTCGGTCGACGTCATGGTGCTCGGAAGCCTGGTTGAGACTGTCTGGCCGCCCGCGCCCGAGCCCGGACCGTGGTTGTCCCGCCCGATGCGCGCCACCGTCGGCCTGCCCTCGCCCGAGGAAACCATTGGCATCGCCGCGCATGATTTCCTGGCCGCCGCGATGTCGGCGCCAGAGGTGATCCTGTCCTGCCCTGAACGCCGCGATGGCGCACCCGCCGTGCCGGCGCGCTGGTTGACGCGGCTGGAAACATTGCTGCAGGGCGCGGACGTCAGTTTGCAGCCGCATCCCGCCGTCGATTGGGCGCGCGCGTTGGACCTGCCGCCCGGTGGTCCGAAACCCGTGGAGCCGCCGCGGCCCTGCCCGCCGGTCGCGGTGCGTCCGTCGCGGCTGAGCGTGACCGAAATCGAGACCTGGTTACGTGATCCCTATGCGATTTACGCGAAGCATATCCTGCGTCTGCCGGCGCTGAAGCCGCTGGACCACGAGACCGACGCCGCTGATTACGGCATGCTCGTCCACCGCGGACTGCACCTTTTCCTTCAGGCGCATGGCGTTGTCTGGCC
>CALFNB010000330.1 GCA_937902425.1 uncultured Acetobacteraceae bacterium
CCGGACCGCGTGATCACGCCGTGGCGCCATCCGCGAAATGGATCAGTTCCGTGCCTTCCTCGACCATATCGCCGACGATATAACGGATCACGTCGATCGTTCCGTCGCGTGGCGCGGTCAGCGTGATTTCCATCTTCATCGCCTCGAGCACGATCAGCGCCGCGCCTTTGGTCACGAGATCGCCGGCGCGGACCAGGACATGCGTGATCCGAGCCGGGATCGGAGCCACGACGCGATCGTCTCCCGCCCCACGCACACCAGGAGGCATCAGTGGATCGACCAACGCGAACACATGATTGCGGCCACGATGGATCACGGTCAATTCGTCGCCTTGCCGCACGACACGTGTGCGATGCAGGACGCCGTCCACGCTAATACCGTCAGGCCCGGTGCGCGCGATTACCGTCACGTCGCCGAGCAGCAACCGGAACGCGCCGTCGCCACGTGACGCCGCGCGGATCGCCATTACCGTCTCCCCGGTCCGCAGCAAAATCGCCTGATCTCCCTCCGAATTCAAGCGAAACGAATCCGCGAGATCCCATGGATCGGCGGGCGTCACGACACGCTGCCCCTCCAACACCGCGAGCACGGCGGCGGTCCATGCCGCGGGCTCCGGATTATCCGCGGCTCGATCAGCCCGGGTATGCCGGCCAATGAACCCGGTATCCAGATCAGCCGCAAGAAACGCGGGACTTCCGGCGATCGCCCGCAACAGACCGAGATTGGTCGCGACGCCTACGACCTCGTATGCCTCAAGCGCGATCTCAAGCCGCCGCGTGGCCGCGTCACGATCCGGACCCCAAACGATAAGTTTGGCGATCATCGGGTCGTAATACGGTGTGATCGAGTCTCCCTCGCGCACGCCGGTATCCACGCGGACCTCGACTGTTTCCGGCGGCTGCCGCAGATGCACCAGCGTACCGATCGACGGCAGAAAATCCCGGCCCGGATCTTCGGCGTAAATTCGCGCCTCGATCGCGTGGCCGCGGATCGGGATTTCGTCTTGTGCCAGCGGCAAACGTTCACCGGCGGCGACTCGCAACTGCCATTCCACAAGATCGAGGCCGGTGATCATTTCCGTCACGGGATGTTCCACCTGCAAACGGGTATTCATCTCCATGAACCAGAACGCGCCGCCCTTGGCGATGAATTCCACCGTTCCGGCACCGACATAACCAACCGCGCGAGCCGCCGCCAAAGCGGCCTCGCTCATCCGGCGGCGCCGCTCCGGCTGCATCCCAGGTGCCGGCGCTTCCTCCAGCACCTTCTGATGCCGGCGCTGGATCGAGCAGTCCCGTTCGAACAACGAAACCGCGTTGCCGTGTGTGTCGGCGAACACCTGGATCTCGATATGCCGAGGCCGGGTCAGGTATTTCTCCACCAGCACCTGATCATCGCCGAACGATGCGAGTGCCTCCCGTTTCGCGCCGCCGATCGCCGCTTCCAGATCGGCTGATCGTTCCACGATCCGCATCCCTTTACCGCCGCCGCCGGCTGAGGCCTTGATCAGCACCGGATACCCGATCCGCTCCGCCGCGGCCGCCAACGTCGATACATCCTGCGCCTTGCCGTGATATCCTGGCACCAATGGCACCCCGGCCTTTTCCATCAACGTCTTGGCGGCGGATTTCGAGCCCATCGCGCGGATCGCCCCGACTGGTGGCCCGATGAACGCGACCCCCGCGGCCGCGCACGCCTCCGCGAAATCGGCGTTTTCCGACAGGAACCCGTAACCCGGATGGATCGCCTCGGCGCCGGTCCGCCGGGCGACTTCGATGATCCGTTCGCCGGCGAGATAACTCTCCCGCGGCGGCGCCGGTCCGATCGGCCACGCCTCATCCGCGAGGGCCACATGCCGCGCCCGCGCATCTGCTTCGGAATAAACCGCGACGGTCGCGATCCCGAGGCGCCGCGCGGTGACGATGACCCGACAGGCGATCTCGCTGCGGTTGGCGATCAGGATTTTCCGGAACATTGAGGTCCTCGCACCATCTTTCGTTAACGGAAGCCCAGTGGCGACAGGCTCATTGTCGGCTTACCGTCGTGCTCGGGGTCGATACTACAGCAGGCACACCTCTTGAGCGAGACCGGCGCGGGACGCCGGGGCGTCACGCTTGAAGCTCCGCGAGCAAGCCAGTAAGGCTTTACCACGAAGGACGCGAAGGCCACTGGAGCACACGAAGCAGGCAGGATTGGCGTTTCGCGCGGTGTTGGGACAAACGCCCGCGCGAAGCGCCCCAAAATCTTTCTGCTCGGTGGTCCTCCGTGTTAAGGTCTTGCTTACCTGGTCGTGGACCGACACGGACGGCATCATCCGACTTTCTGGCTGGTGACACCAGGATCTGGCCCGACACAGGGTGTGTGACTCTTGTCGGGCTCGACCCGAGCATCGGTCGGAGTGGTCCCAGGCGAAGATCGGCTTGAACCGACATCGTGCGCGCTCGCAACGATCCTTGGGTCGAGCCCGAGAATGACGAGAATTCGAGCCCCGGGATGACGAGATGTCGGGTCCCGGGAACGACGGTGCATGACCATGACCGCGGCAACCGCTCACATCCGGAACAATCCAAATCGCGTCGGTTCGATCGGAGCGTTCAGGCTCGCCGACAGACCGAGTCCGAGCACGCGCCGTGTGTCCACCGGATCGATGATCCCGTCATCCCATAACCGGGCCGTCGCGTAGTACGGATGTCCTTGCACTTCGTATTGCTCGCGGATCGGTGCCTTGAACGCGTCTTCTTCCTCGACCGGCCAGGTTTGACCGCGCGCTTCCATGTTGTCGCGGCGCACCGTGGCCAGGACGCTGGCAGCCTGCTCGCCGCCCATGACACTGATCCGCGCGTTTGGCCACATCCACAGAAACCGCGGCGCGTAAGCCCGCCCGCACATGCCATAGTTTCCGGCGCCAAACGATCCGCCGATGATGACGGTGAACTTTGGCACCGCCGCGGTGGCCACGGCGGTCACCATTTTGGCGCCGTCTTTGGCGATCCCGCCGGCCTCGTATTTCCGCCCGACCATGAAGCCGGTGATGTTCTGCAAAAACACCAGTGGGATGCCGCGTTGCGCGCAAAGCTCGATGAAATGAGCGCCTTTTTGCGCGCTCTCGCTGAACAGGATGCCGTTATTGGCGACGATGCCAACCGGCATGCCCCAGATATAAGCGAAGCCGGTGACCAGCGTGGCGCCATACAACCGTTTGAACTCTTCGAAATTGCTGCCATCGACGATCCGCGCGATGATCTCCCGCACATCGAACGGCCGCCGCCGATCCGCCTCGACGATGCCATACAACTCCCGTGCATCGTAGCGCGGCGCCACCGGCTCGCGCATTGCCAGCGATGATCGTTTCGTCGTGTTCAAATGGGCGACGATGCCGCGGGCGATGCCAAGCGCGTGAGCATCGTTCTCGGCGTAGTGGTCGGCGACGCCGGAGACGCGGCAATGCACGTCAGCGCCACCCAGATCCTCGGCCGAAACGATCTCACCGGTGGCCGCTTTGACCAACGGGGGTCCGGCGAGGAAAATCGTGCCCTGGCCGCGCACGATCACCGCTTCATCGGACATCGCGGGCACATAGGCGCCGCCAGCGGTGCAGGAGCCCATCACCACCGCGATTTGCGCGATCCCGGCGGCCGACATGTTCGCCTGGTTGTAAAAGATGCGGCCGAAATGATCGCGATCGGGAAACACCTCGTCCTGGTTTGGCAGGTTCGCACCGCCCGAGTCGACGAGATACAGGCACGGCAGCCGATTTTGCGCCGCGATCTCCTGCGCGCGCAGGTGCTTCTTCACCGTAAGCGGGTAATACGTGCCGCCTTTCACCGTCGCATCGTTGACCACGATCATGCACTCGCGGCCCGAGACGCGACCGATGCCGGTGATGATCCCCGCTGACGGCACCTCGTCGCCATACATGCCGTTCGCGGCGAGTTGCCCGACCTCCAGGAACGGCGAACCCGGGTCGAGCACCGCCTGGATCCGATCCCGCGGCAGCAATTTCCCGCGCGAGACATGGCGATCACGGGACGTCTTGCCGCCACCGAGACAGATCGTCTCGGCGAGCCCTCGCAGGTCGGCGACCAACCCATCCATCACCTCGGTATTGGCCTGAAAGCCGGGTGCGCGGCGGTCGATGGTGCTTTCAAGAACGGGCATCGTCAGGCGGTCTCGGCGAACAATTCGCGGCCGATCAGCATGCGGCGGATTTCACTCGTTCCGGCACCGATTTCGTACAGCTTGGCGTCGCGCAGCAGCCGACCGGTGGGGTAATCGTTGATGTAGCCGTTGCCGCCCAGTACCTGGATGGCTTCGAGGGCCATCCAGGTGGCTTTCTCGGCGGCATAGAGGATCGCTCCCGCGGCATCTTTCCGAGTTGTCCGGCCGCGATCGCAGGCCTTGGCGACTGCGTAGACATAAGCCCGCGCCGCGTTCATCGTCGTGTACATGTCCGCCAGCTTGCCCTGCATGAGTTGAAACTCGCCGATCGCCTGACCGAACTGCTTTCGCTCGTGCACGTAAGGCAGCACCGCATCCATGCAGGCCCGCATGATCCCGAGCGGTCCGGCCGCCAGCACGGCGCGCTCATAATCCAGCCCGCTCATCAGCACGTTGACGCCGCGGCCGACCGAGCCAAGCACGTTTACTTCTGGCACCTCGCAGTCCTGGAACACCAGTTCACAGGTGTTCGACCCGCGCATGCCAAGCTTGTCGAGCTTTGGCGAGGTCGAGAATCCCTTGAAACCCCGCTCCACCAGGAACGCGGTGATGCCTCTGGGTCCCGCGTCCGGGTCGGTCCTGGCATAGATCACCAGAACGTTCGCATTGGGGCCGTTGGTGATCCACATCTTGGTGCCGTTCAGGACATAGCGGTCCCCTTCGCGGTCTGCCCGCAGCCGCATGGACACCACGTCCGACCCGGCGCCCGACTCCGACATCGCCAGCGCGCCGACATGCTCGCCGGAGATCAGCTTCGGCAGATAGCGGCGTTTCTGGTCCTCGTTCCCATTACGAAAGATCTGGTTCACGCAGAGGTTGGAATGCGCGCCGTAGGACAGGCCGACGGAGGCCGAGGCGCGGCTGACCTCCTCCATCGCCACCACGTGCTCCAGGTAGCCCATGCCGGCGCCGCCGTACTCCTCCGTGACCGTGACCCCCAGCAGGCCGACCGCGCCGAGTTTCGGCCACAGGTCGGCGGGGAAGTCATTGGCGACGTCGATCGCGGAGGCGCGCGGCGCGATCTCATCCGCGGCGAAGGATTCCACCTGATCACGCAGCATGTCGGCGACCTCGCCGAGGTCGAAGTCCAGGCCGCGCATCTGGTTG
>CALFNB010000331.1 GCA_937902425.1 uncultured Acetobacteraceae bacterium
GCACCCGTTCCAGCCACCGCTTCACGTGGCCTTCCCGCTGACGGATCGAGTTGACGTTCCAGGTGGCGATCTTCATGCGCCCCAATCACTGCCATCTCCGCGCGCCTCCGTCAAAGCAGCATCGTCAAAGCCGCATCAAAGCAGCGCGCGCAGTTCCTTCATCTCAGCCGGTTCCATGTCGGACACCGCCCACCAGACCATCCCGTCCTTGGTCCACGACAGCACGTTCAGCCCTTCCACCTGGGCCAGAGGCTTCCCGGCGGGTGATCCTGGCGTCTCCGGCCAGACAAATACGCTGATGGTGTGCAGCGAGTGGCGGTAGACCAGCGTGGCGACCCGATGCCCGTCCACGTAATCCAGCCGGCCGCCGACGAGCGGAAATCCCTCGGCCGTGAGGTCCTTCACCGGCGGCGCGAACTCCACGCGGCCGTTGAACCAGGGGCGGACAGTGTGCGAATCGCTTGATGGGACCTGGATCGTGCTGTTCTGTAGCAGCGATCGCACATGCGCGGCGACGACGTCGTGCCGCGTTGTCGAAACGGTGTCGGGCTGACGCAGGACGGCCCATGTGCCGAAGACGGACAGCAGGCAGACAGCGGCCATGGAGGCGGCCTGCTGAACGAAGCCCCGCCAGCGCCGCGGCGTCGAGGCCGGGATCACGGACCGGCTGAACTGTTCGGCCCCCCGTTCTTCGGCGCTCAGTTCTTCAGCGCTCAGTTCTTCAGCGCCCAGTTCTTCGGCAAGTGACACGCGGATCCGTTCGTCAAGTCCCGGAGGCGCCGGTTCGCGTCCCAATCCTGTCATCTGCTCCGCCAAAAACCTCAGATCGATCACGTACGCGCGGCAGGCTTCGCAGTTCGCCTCGTGCTCGGCGACCTCATGGGCGCGGGCCTCGGACAGTTCGTCGTCCAGCCAGGCGCTCGCCAGATCCTGGACCTCCTCACACCGCATGTTTACCATTCTCCCGAGGCGGGGACTCCTGAGCCATATCCTTGTAGCGCCGCCGCAGTTCCGCCCGCGCGCGCGACAGGCGGGACATCACGGTTCCCTGAGGCACGCCAGGCACGGTGGCGATTTCAGCGTACGACATCTCCTCGATCTCCCGCGGCACCAGCACTTCGCGGAACAATGGGGTCACGGCGTCCAGCGCCCGGGTCAACAGTGCCCGGTCGCCGGCTTCGATCAGTCTGGTCTCGGCCGAGGGCTCGTCCAATGGGATGCTCATCGGCTCGCGGTCGTCCTCGCCGGTGCGCGCGTAGGCGGACTCGATCGGGATCACGTTGTTGGTGACGCGCCGCCGCACCGCGAGCGCACGCCACGCCACGTTGCGCACGATCGCCAGCAGCCAGGGACGCAAGGCCTCCCCGCGAAATCCGTCGAAGCCGCGCAATGCGCGAATATAAGCGTCTTGCACGACATCCTCGGCGTCGGCGCGGTCGCGCATCAGCCAGAACGCCAGCGAATACGCCGCGTCGAGATGCGGCAACGCCTGCTGTTCGAAACGCTTCGGAGCGGGCAAGGAGGCCTCGGAGGTCGACCGGATCATTATGAGTGGAGATACCGCGCGGCGCGATTTATTCCCGGCCTCCGGTTGGTGTTGAGGTCCGGATGGCGTGTGACGACCAGCCGAGGCTCCGCGCAACGTTACCCGCTGCCGCCTATCGCCCGCCTTCCACCGGCTGCACGCGGCTGCCATCGACAATTTCGTCAGGTACGTTCAGCGCGACCCGCTGCCCAACGTTGACGCCTTCGCTCAACGACACCACGATGCCATCGGACCGCGCCAGCCGTACTGGGCGGATATGCACCACCGTGTCGTTCCCGACATCGGCGACAAACGTTTTGACCCCGCGCGTGATCAACGCCGCCGCCGGGATCTCCGGAAAACTCTCGATCGGCACATGCAGGGTCACGTAGGCGAAGCTGCCGGGCACCAGGAATCCGGCGGTATTGTCGACGTCCAGCTCAACGAACAGCGTCCGCGTACGCGGATCGAGCTGCCCCGAGGTGCGCGCGATCTTCGCTTTCACCGCACGATCGGAATGCGCCGCGTCCGACACGTCGGCGACGTCGCCGACATGCACGAATGGCACGTCGCGCTGCTCGACATAGATGTCAACCCGCAACTTCGTCGTGTTGGCGATGGTCAGCACCGGCTGCGAACTGGTCATGTTCGAGCCGGCGTTGGAAATCAGCGCGCCGGTATCGACGAAACGGGCGGTGATGGTACCGTCGAACGGCGCCTGCAGCTTCTCATACGATTTCATCGTGGCCAGCTCGGCGACACGCGAGGTGGCGACATGCAAGTCGGTTTGCGCCTGATCGTACGCCTGTTGCGACGCATTGCCGTGGCCGTATAGTTGCGACGCGCGTTCCCCGAGCCGCTTCTTGTTTTCAAGATCGGCGAGCGCGCTGGCGTACTGGTTGTCGGTCTCCCGCGATTCGATCACCGCGAGCACGTCGCCGGCTTTCACAATGTCGCCGCGGTCGACCGCGATCTTCGCCAGATAACCGCCGAGCTTCCCGTACAAGGTTGCGGTTTCGAAGGGCCGGGCATCGCCCAGAAGCGTGATCAGCCGCTCGCTGGGACCTTGTTGTACGGTCGTGATGCGCACGACCGGCCCGCGCGCCTCGGATGCCGCCAGCGCCTGGCTCGTGGCGTGCAATTGATCGCCGCGTTGTTGCCACAACGACCAGACTTCAAAGCCCGCGCCGCACAGGACCAACAATCCGATGACGTAAAGCAACAGCGAGCGACCGGCGCTGGACCTACTCATGCGGCGTACCTCCATCGGGCGATGCGCCGGCGGCTTCCGCCTCGAACCGCGCATCCAGCAGGTGCAGGCTCGGGGGGCTCCGGCGCAACAATGTGTAGAATATCGGGACCAGAAACAACGTCGCGAAGGTCGCCATCAGCAGACCGCCGATCACCGCGCGTCCAAGCGGCGCATTCTGCTCGCCGCCATCGCCGAGGCCAAGCGCCATCGGAATCATGCCGATGATCATGGCCAGAGCGGTCATCAGGATCGGCCGCAAGCGCGTCGCGGCGGCCTCGATCACCGATTCCAGAGCGGTGCCGCCGTGCCGCGCGCGCAAATCGTTGGCGAAACTGACCACCAGGATCGAGTTGGAGACCGAGATGCCGACGGTCATGATCGCCCCCATCAGCGATTCCACGTTGATGGTCGTGCCGCTGAGCGCCAGCATCCAGATGATCCCGGCGAGCGCGCCTGGCAACGCCATCATGATGATGAACGGATCGACCCACGACTGGAACAACACGACCAGCAGCGCATAGACCAGTACGACCGCGATGATCATCCCGAGCGCGAGGCTCGCGAACGACGATTGCATCACCTGATACTGCCCCTGAATAAAGATTTTGGTGGACAGTGGCAGTCCGTTGCTGACCTCGGCGATCGCCTTCCTGATATCGCCGGCGACCGCGCCAAGATCGCGGCCATCGATGTTCGTGGCGATGTCGAGCACCCGCTGCACGGTGTAGTGATTGACGGATTCGAGGCTCGATCTGGGGTAGATGTCGGCGATGTCGCCAAGCCGCATGGCGGAGGCGGCGGGCAGCGCGGTCGTCGCATTGGCGATATTCGGATCTGGATGCGCGATCGGCGTATCGAGCAGATCGCTCAATTGGTTGATCTGGTTGATCGGCGTCTGCACCGCGACGAAATAATTCACGTTGTTCGCCGGATTGAGAAAGAAGCTTGGCGCGACCAAAGACGACGAAGACAGCGTCGTCAGCATGTTGTTGGCGACATCGCGTTGCGAAATGCCGAGCCGCGCCGCGCGCAGCCGATCGACATCGACCTGCAGTCCCGGATAGTTCAACACTTGCACCAAATGTGGGTCGGCGACTCCGGGGATCAATCGTATCTTCTGCAACAGCTTTTGACTGAGCGCGTAGGCGCGGTCGAAATTGATGTCCTGGATTTGCACGTCGATCGGCGCGGACAGGCCAAAATTCAATACCTGGCTGACCATGTCGGCGGTCTGGAAATACATCTGGCTGCCGGGAAACGCCTGGGGCAGATGGGCGCGAATGGCGCGGATATAGTTGATCGACGGATGATGGCCGGGTTTCAGCGAGATCAGGATCTCCGCGTCCATGTCCGCGACATTGTCGGTCTGCACGAAGGCCAGATTGAACGAGTTCGGCACCCCGACATTGTCGTTGATCGTATCGATTTCGCTCGCCGGAATGATCTCGCGGATGCGGTCTTCCACTTGCAGGACGAGCTTTTCGGTGGCTTCCAGCTTGCTGCCGACCGGCGCGCGGTAGTGTAGCTTGATGATGCCAACATCGGCGGTGGGGAAGAAATCGGTGCCGATCAACGTCGCCAGCGCGCCACTGATGCCAAGGAAAAGCCCCGCGCAGACCAGCAGGAACGGGCGCCGGCCCAACGCGGCGGTCAGCACACGGGCATAGAAGCCGCGGAATCGCTCGAAGGCGCGGTCGAACATGCCTAAAACGCCGCGTGGCGCACCGTGATGTTTCTCACCCGCCAACAGGAACCGCGCGAAGGCCGGGACCACGGTGAACGACAGCACATAGGACGCCAGCATGCAGAGCACGACGGTAATGGCGAGCGGAATGAACAGGAAGCGTGCGACGCCGAACAGCATCACCACGGGGAAGAACACGATGCAGATCGCCAGCGTGGCCACCGTCAGCGGCTGGATCACCTCCGACGTGCCATCGAGGATCGCCACCGTCAGCGGTTTGCCCAAGGTCATGTTGCGATGGATGTTCTCGATCGTGACGGTGGCGTTGTCGACCAGCAGGCCGACGGCCAGCGCGAGGCCGCCCAGTGTCATGAGGTTGATGGACTGGCCGGTGAGAAAGAGGCCCATAAGGCCGGCGAAGATCGACAGCGGGATCGACACCGAAACGATCAGCGTGTTCCGCCAGCTGCCGAGGAAGACCAGGATCATCAACGAGACCAGGATCGAGGAGATGATGGCCTCGCGCACCACGTTTTCCACCGCGCCGCGCACGAACACCGACTGGTCGAAATCGATTTTAAGCTCAAGCCCGTTTGGCGCGGCGGCCTGAATTTCCGGCAGGGCCTCGCGCGCCGCCTCGACCACGGCCAGGGTGGAGGCGTCGGCGTGCTTCAGGATCGCGAGATAGGAGGCACGCTTGCCGTTGACGTGGACGACGTTACCTTGCACGGCGAAGGAATCGGTGACCCGGCCGACGTCGCCGATCTTGACGGGCGCGCCGTTGAACACGCCGATCGGCAGGTCGTTGAAACGCTCGACCGAGGTCGGGCTGGAATTGAGTTGGACGTTGTATTCGAGGTCGCCCAGCCGGGCGGTGCCGGCGGGCACGATGACGTTGGAGGCCTGCAACGCGTTCACCACGTCGGTCGGCGTGAAGCCTTTGGCCACCAGCAGCGCCGGGTCGAGGTCGACGTCGATCTGGCGCGACTTGCCGCCGAACGGCGCCGGCGTCGACAGACCCGGAATGGTGAACAGCCGGACCCGGATGAAATTCAGGCTGTAGTCGAAGATTTGTTGTTCCGACAGGGTTTTCGACGACATGGTCAGCTGCGCGACCGTCACGTTGGACGCGTTGAACTGAATGACCGCCGGCGGCGTCATCCCCGGTGGCGCGATGCGCAAAATGGAGTTGTTCGCCGAGGTGATCTGGGCTATCGCGGCGCCGATCTCGGTGCCCGCCTGAAAGTAGACCTTCAGCATGCCGACGCCCGGAATCGATTGCGATTCGATGCGCTGAATGCCGTTCACGGTGGTGGAATACGCCCGCTCGCTGATGAACACGACGCGGCGTTCCATGTCCTCGGTGGTCAGGCCGGGATAGTTCCAGACCACCAGCACGACGGGGATGTCGATGATGGGGAAGATATCGACGATCATGCGGGTGACCGCCAGCGCGCCCATCATCATGATGAGCATCGCCGCGATCGCCGCGGTGTAAGGCCGCCGCAGCGCGCTGCGTACCAGACCAATCATGCGCCCGCCCCGTAGCTTCTTTTCCGCATTATGGTTGGCACCATCGCGACGGTCTGCCAAGCTGGCTTGTCCGGGAGTTCCCCGACAGTACTGGAGGCGCGCTGGACGCCTGGCGCTGCCGCGGGTTAATTGGGCGCCGATCGGCCGCGCGCGGTCCCCACTGACCGACCGCGTCCCCAAACAGCGACGGAAGGCCTGAGCGCATGCCCATCGAATTGCACACCTGGAACACTCCGAACGGCCGAAAGATCAGTATAGCACTGGAGGAAATGGAACTCCCCTACAACGTCCATCCGGTGAACATCAGCCAGAACGAGCAATTCCATCCGGATTTCCTGAAGATCAGCCCGAACAACCGCATCCCCGCGATCGTCGATCCCGACGGTCCCGGCGGGCAACCGATCAGCGTCTTCGAGTCTGGCGCGATCCTGATCTACCTCGCGGAAAAAACCGGTAAATTCATGCCCTCGGATGCGCGCGCCAAGGTCCCGGTGCTGGAGTGGCTGATGTGGCAGATGGGTGGGTTCGGCCCAATGCCCGGTCAGGTGCATCACTTCCTGCAGGTCGAAAACCCCCAGGACCAGAAATACGGGCTGGAACGCTATATGAAGGAAACCCGCCGGCTGTATGGCGTGCTGGATAAGCGGCTGGCCGGCCGGGATTACGTTGCCGACAATTGCTCGATCGCCGATTTCGCGATCCTCGGTTGGGCGTGGCGGCACGAGCGGCACAAGGTCGACCTCGCGGATTTCCCCAACGTGAAGGCCTGGTATGAGCGTTGCCTGGCGCGCCCAGGAACTAAGCGTGGGTTCGAAGTGGCGCTGTCGTAGGCGGTCTGGGTCGCAGGCGGTCTGGGTCGTTGGCGGTCTGGACTGCTCCGCGCGATCACGTTCTCGTTTGACCCCGGGGCGGGGTTTCCCTAAACAGAACGGGCAAACGCTGTGTCCGGGGTTCCCCGGGTAGGTTCTTCTCCCGGCGGAGGGGTGGCCGAGTGGCTGAAGGCAGCGGTTTGCTAAACCGCCGTACGGGGTCAACCCGTACCGTGAGTTCGAATCTCATCCCCTCCGCCAG
>CALFNB010000332.1 GCA_937902425.1 uncultured Acetobacteraceae bacterium
CGCAACCCGGCATGGTCACCGAAGAAGGCGAGCCTGCCCGCGGCATGAAGCTCAACCAGCCGCGTCAGGAACAGGCGGCGGAACAGTTTGGATAAGACCCGGACCGGCAGCAGAAACGCCGGCCGGGACGACACCCAGCGCGTGCCGTCCAGCGAGATGCCGCCACCCGGCACGATCATGTGGATGTGCGGATGGTGCGTCAGCGCCGAGCCCCAGGTATGGAGCACGGCGGTGATGCCGATGCGCGCGCCGAGATGGCGCGGGTCGGCGGCGATGGTGAGCATGGTCTCCGACGCCGCCCGGAACAGCAGGTCGTAAACCTGCGCCTTGTTTTGCAAGGCGATGTCGGCGAGTTCGGCGGGAATGCTGAAGACGACGTGGAAATAGCCGACCGGCAGCAGGTCGGCTTCACGCGCGGCCAGCCATTCGCGCGATTGCGCGCCTTGGCATTTTGGGCAATGCCGGTTGCGGCAACTGTTGTAGGCGATGCGCCAGTGGCCGCAGTCTTCGCAGCCTTCGACGTGGCCACCCAGCGCTGCCGTGCGGCACGTCTCGATGGCCGACATCACCTTGAGTTGATCGAGACTGACATGACCGGCGTGTGCCGCTCGCCACGCCGGTCCGTGACGACGCAAGATGTCGGCGATCTCCAGTACGGGGCGCATCGCCGGCTCAGTCGCCGGCGCTTGCCCGCTTCCCGATCAGTGCGACGATCTTATCGAAAGGACTGGTCACGGTGCGGACCGTCCGGGCCGCCACCCGCGTATAGAGTGCGGTGTTGTCGAGTTTGGCGTGTCCGAGCAGAACCTGGATCACGCGGATGTCGACGCCATCCTCGAGCAGGTGCGTGGCGAAGCTGTGGCGCAGCGTGTGCGGGCTTACGTGTTTTGTAAGACCGGCGGTCTGTGCAGCCTCTTCGACGACGCGCCCGAGCTGGCGGGTGGTGATCGGCTTGCTCGGGTCCTGGCCGGGAAACAACCAACCTCCCGGCAGCATCACCCCCTGGCGCCGGCCGTCCCGCCACCAGGCCCGCAGCAGGGTCAGCAGGTCCGGCGACAGCATGGCGTGGCGATAGCGTCCGCCCTTGCCGCGTTCGACGCGGATCAGCATGCGCGCGCTGTCGATGTCGCCCACCTTGAGCGACGCCACCTCGGCGACCCGCAGGCCCGCGCCATAGGCAACGGCCAGGGCGGCACGATGCTTGAGGTATTTGGCCGCCGCGAGCAGCCGAGCAACTTCTTCGACACTCAGCACCGACGGCAACTTGCGGGGATAGCGCAGGCGGATGAGCTTGCGTGAGAGATCCGGCCGGTCGAGCGTGTGGGTAAAGAAGAAGCGTAGCGCGGCCACGGTGCTGTTCATCGCCGGGGCGTGCATCCCAAGCTCCGACTGATGAACCTGGAACCGGCGGATGTCCTCGGCCGTGGCGGTGTCGGGCGAGCGGCCGAGGAATGCCGCGAAGCCGGCGACGATGCGGATGTAGTAGCGGCGGGTCTTCTCTGAAAACCCGCGCACAGTCATGTCCTCTACGAAACGTTGGCGCAGTCCACTGCCCGCGGCAGGAGAGATCGGCTTGTTCATGCAAGGCTCCTCTTGGTTGAAGGGAGCCGTCATGTTCAAAGCAAGCCGCCGGCCCGCTCAATCCAAGAGATTCACTGGAAGTCGTGCGACGCCGTCACCCCAGGCACCATCTCCCGCGCAGCGGGTTCGTTCTTCGGCCAGAACCGGCCATCCGGTAGCATTGCCGGAACGTCTGCCCTGGGCTGAGAGCGGTGCCGCGCAACGACCGCCCGCCTTAATTCCAGGCCGTGACGCGGCGAGAAACATCCCGCTTCATCTTGCCTTATCCGCGGCAAACTTTCTTTCCAACCCGCCCAGACGATCACTCCCCCGGCGTCGCGCCTCCTTGCTCCTTCTGGACCTCCTCACGCAACCACTTGCGGTGGTGGCGCCAGGCCCAGCCGGCGGTGACGGAGCCTCGGGTCATGCCCGAGAACGTGCCACGCACCCAAATGGCGGCGTAAACATGCACGATCCAGATCAACATCGCGCAGATGGCGGCGATCGAGTGCGTCAGCATCGCGACTCGTTTCTGGCCAATACTGGTGTACTGGGAAAAATACTGGTCCCAGATCACGAGGCCGGAACTGACCAGCACCAGAATCAGGATCGTCATGCCCCAGAACACGCCCTTTTGCCCGGCGTTGTACTTGCCTTGTTCCGGGAGGTTCTCCTCGTGGCCCTTGAGCACCTCGGGCAGTCCCTTGATCCAGGCCGCGTCTTCGTTGGCCGGAAGGTTCAACCGAAAGAAACGCACGAACAATCCGGCGAAACTGAACACCAGAACGACACCGATCCACGGATGGATCGCGCGCGTCCATGCCCCGCCACCGAACAAGCCGGTCAGGAAGAACAACGACGGATGGAACAGGCTGAGACCGGACAGCGCCAGCAGCACCAACGAGATCGCGGTCAGCCAATGGTTGGCTCGCGCGGCCGGGGTGTAGCGGCGGACCGTCGGTGTCGTGCCGCTCATGCCACACCATCCTTCACCCGCTTGCCGTTCTCCTCATCCGTCCTGGTCACCCGGTCCGCGCCCATCACGGTGTGATGGACGAACCCGGCGAGCGCCGCCAGGCCGAGCACCCCAAGGCCGGCGTATTTGGTGACGCCTTTCCACGCCTCGACGATGGCCGAGATTTTCGGGTTGTTTGGCAGCCCCGCGTAAAGTTGCGGCTGGTCGTTATGATGCAGCACGTACATGACATGGGTGCCGCCGACGCCCGGCGGATCGTACAGGCCGGCCTCGGCGAAGCCGCGCGATTTCAGGTCCTTGATGCGAGACTCGGCAAGCGTCTTCATGTCCGCCTTGGTGCCGAAGCTGATCGCCTTCGTCGGACAGGCCTTGGCGCACGCCGGCCCCTGACCCACCGACACCCGGTCGGAACACAGCGTGCATTTGTACGCCGTGGAGTCAGCCTTGGAAATCCGCGGAATGTTGAACGGGCATCCCTTGATGCAGTAACCGCAGCCGATGCATTTTTCATGCACGAAATCCACGATTCCGTTCTGGTACTGAACGATCGCTCCCGGCGCCGGACACGCCTTCAGGCACCCGGGATCGGCGCAATGCATGCAGCCATCCTTGCGAATCAGCCACTCCAGATCGCCGGTCGCCGGATTGTCCCACTCGGTGAACCGCATGAGCGTGAGCGTGTTCTCCGTCAGGTCATGCGGATTATCGTAAACGCCGGTGTTGAAGCCGACCGGTTCGACCAGATCGTTCCACTCCAGACATGCCGACTGGCAGGCCTTGCAGCCAATGCATTTGGAGACATCGATCAGCTTGGCGACATCGTTCGCCGACGGCGGCAATGGTCCGGAAATGCCGCCTTTGGTGGCGGATTGCCGGACCAGTTCCATGGTGGGCGCGACCCCAGTGGTGTTGGCCATTTTCTCGCCCTCCCTCAGGCCATGACCGGGCCGGTGTCGATGCGCTCGACGTCGACCAGGAACGCCTTGAACTCCGGCGTTTCGATGTTGGCGTCACCGACGAACGGGGTGAGCGTATTGGTGCCGAACCCGGGCCGCGCCGCGCCGAGGAACCCGTAATGCAGCGGGATGCCCACGACATGGACCGGCTTGCCATCGCAGATCAGTGGCTTGATGCGCTTCGTCACCACCGCCTTGGCCTTGATGAAGCCGCGGTTGGAGGTGACCTTCACCCAGTCGCCTTTGGCGATCTGCTTCTCCTTCGCCAGTTCTTCGGAAATCTCGACAAACAGTTCGGGTTGCAGCATCGCGTTCACCCGGTTGTGCTTGGTCCAGAAATGGAAGTGCTCGGTCAGCCGGTAGGTCGTCGCCGCGTACGGGAATTTCTCGGACGTGCCGAACTGCGCCATGTCGCCGGCAAATACGCGTGCCGCCGGATTGCCCTTGAGTTTGGGATTGAGCAGATTGGGCCTGGGGCTTTCGAACGGCTCGTAATGCACCGGGAACGGACCATCTTTGAGCAAGCCGCGCACCCAAAGCCGGCTGACCCCTTCCTGGTTCATGATGAACGGCATCACCACGTCAGGCTTCGCGGTCGGGACGATGTCGGGCACGTCATAACCCGCCCATTTCGTGCCGTCCCACTCGATCAGCTTGCGCTTTGGATCCCACGCCTTGCCGGACAGATTGGCGGAGGCCCGATTGTACAGGATCCGCCGGTTGGCCGGCCACGAGAACGCCCATTTCGGGTGGTTGCCCCAGTCGTCCGGGTCGCTGTTGTCGCGGCGGGCCATCATGTTGCCCGCCTCGGTGAAGCAGCCGGAATAGATCCAGTTGCCGCACGCGGTGGTGCCGTCATCGCGCAGCGCGGCGAAGCCAGGCAACTGCTTGCCTTGTTCGAGCAGCACCTTCGTCGCGTCAGCCGGATCGTACAGCGTCTCCACCGCCGATCCATTGATTTCTTTCGCGATTTCCGCCGGGGCTGGTTCGTTCGGGTCTTTGTAGGACCAGGCGAGATTGACGATCGGCTCGGGCAGCGCGCCGCCTTCCTTGGCGTACAGCGCCTTCAGCCGCAGTTGCAGTTGCGCCATGATCCAAACGTCGGACTTCGCCTCGCCGGGCGCGTCGCCGGCCGGCCAGTGCCATTGCAACAGCCGGGACGAATTGGTCAGTGAGCCTTCGTCCTCGGCGAAGCAGGTCGAGGGCAGCGAGAACACCTCGGTCTGAATGTCCGCCGGCTTCGACAGGTTCAGTTCGCCGTGGTTCTCCCAGAACCGCGAGGTTTCGGTTTCCAGCGGGTCCATCACCACGAGGAATTTCAGTTTCGCCAGCGCCTGTCTGCATTTCTCCCGATTCGGCGCGGACTGCAGCGGATTGAAGCCCTGGCAGAAATAGCCGGTCATCTTGCCCTGATACATCAGGTCGAAGGCGCGCAGGATGTCGTAGCCCGGCACGTCGAGCTTGGGCAGCCAGTCATACGCGAAGTCGTTGTCCTTGCTGGCCGCCGCTCCCCACATTGACTTCTGGAAGCTGACAAAGAACTTCTTGTAGTTCTGCCAGTAACTCATTTGCCCAGGCTGGAGCGGTTTGAATGCGCGCTTGGACATGTAGGTGGCGAGGTCGCGGTCGGTATCGACCGGCAGCGTGAGATAGCCGGGGAGCAGATTCGACATCAGCCCCAGATCGGTCAGGCCCTGGATGTTGGAGTGACCGCGCAGCGCGTTCATTCCACCGCCGCGCAGGCCGATGTTGCCCAGAAGCAACTGGATCATCGCCATCGCGCGGATGTTTTGCGTGCCCTTGGAATGTTGCGTCCACCCCAGGGCGTACATCGACGTCATGACTTTATCGGGTCGCGACGTCTCGCCGATCATTTCGGCGACCTTGAGGAATTTCACCTTTGGGGTGCCGCAGATGCGCTCGACAAGTTCCGGCGTGTAGATCGCGACGTGCTGCTTCAACAGGTTCCAGACGCACCGCGGGTGTTGCAGAGTCGGATCGGATTTAACGAAGCCTTTGTCGTCGAATTCGTGTTCCCAGGTCGACCGGTCGTAGTCGCGCTTCGACTCATCGTAGCCGGTGAACAATCCGTCGCTGTAACCATAGCCTTCCTGCACGATATACGACGCGTTGGTGTAGGCCTTGGTATACTCCCACTGGATCTTGTCGTTCTTGATGAGATAGTTGATCACGCCCATCAGGAACGCGATGTCGGTGCCCTGGCGGATCGGCGCATAGAGGTCGGCCACTGAGGCCGATCGGGTGAACCGCGGATCGACGACGATCAGTTTCGCGCCGCGGTTGGCTTTGGCTTCGATCACCCATTTGAAGCCGCACGGATGCGCCTCGGCGGCATTGCCGCCCATGATCACCACCAGATCGGTGTTCTTAATGTCGGTCCAGGAATTCGTCATTGCACCACGGCCAAATGTCGGAGCGAGACTCGCCACCGTCGGGCCGTGTCAGACCCTCGCCTGATTATCGAAGACCAGCATTCCCGTACTTCGGACCACTTTGTAGGTCAGGAACGCTGTCTCGTTCGTGGTCGCCGAGGCGGCCAGGAAGCCGGTGGTGATCCAGCGGTTCACGGTCGCTCCATCGCGGTTCCTGGCGACGAAGTTCTTGTCCCGGTCGTCCTTCATAAGTCGCGCGATGCGGTCGAGCGCGGCGTCCCACGAGATCGGTTCGAATTTGTCCGAGCCTGGTTTGCGAACCATGGGCTTCGTGGTGCGCGTTGGCGCTTTCACGAAGTCGAGCAATGCCGCGCCTTTGGGGCAGAGGGTGCCCCTGTTGGTCGGATGATCCGGATCGCCCTCGATATGGACGATCTCGCCGCGTTTGCCTTTGGCGGCGTCGGCGCCCTTCGAGTACATGATGACGCCGCACGCGACGGAACAGTACGGGCAGGTACTTCGGGTCTCCGTGGTGCCGGTGAGCTTGTACGGACGGATTGACGCGGCGAGTGCCGCTTCCGCACCGCCGAATCCGAATGCACCGATCGCCGTTCCCGCGGCAGCGGTTCCAAGGAACCCGCGCCTGGATAGTTCGAGCTGCATGGACGTAACCTTCCCTGCGTATTCTTGACCCGCGTCGCGGCGCCCTCGCCGATTATCAGGTGTACCGCCATGCTGAGAGCGTGCCGGGGGTGGCGTCAAGCGGCAAGTGAATATTTGGGAGTGATCGTCGGTCGCGGACACGCCATTGGAATTTCCAAAGAATGAGATGGCGTCGTCCAGGTGCGCCCGGCGGCAAACGTGCCATCAGATCGATGTCAATCTGAATTGGCACCAGGCGGTCGTTTCACCGAACCACCTGGCCCGGTGATATGTGGGGCCTTTCGGTGCGGTGCATCTGACGGATTGCCAGTACTGACAGGTCACTGTCGCGTGCCGCGCGGCACGGGCCGGCATATCGCCAGGATTTTATTCTCTCCTTCACAAAATTGACATCCGAGGGATGTATTATCGTTCTGAGCGGCTACCATCCGACCGCGTAAGCCGTGCGCCGCGGATCGGCGCCAGCCCATTTGATCCCGGTCGCGAGGTCGGCCTGGATCGTCACGACCGAACCGGCGAGATACTTTCGTTCCGGCCATACTTCAACGCGGTGCCCGAGAGCTTCCAGGCCGGCACTGGGGATGTCGGCCTCGACGCACAGCGCACCCGGCCGGTAATTGTGCGGCAACGCCGATTCGGGCCACGAATAACTGGCGAACCGCGACGCCTCGGTAGCACTTTGAGGGTCCATGCCGAACACCGCCTGGTTGAGGAACACCTGCAGCATCGCCTGGCCCAGTACCTCGCTGCCGGGAGAGCCAAAGGGCATCACCAGCGAGCCGTCGCGGATGGCGATCGCGGGATTGGCCGACATGCGCGGCCGCCGTCCGGGTCCGACCCGGCCCGGATGATCGAGGCCTGAATAACCGCGCGACCCCCACATCGACGGCAGCACACCTGTCCCCGGCACCACCGGCCCGCCAATCGTCCCATCACTGGGCGTTGCCGCGAACACATTGCCGTGCTCATCGGCGACGCACAAGAACGACGTCGAGGGCTTGTCTGACGCGATCTCCGCCCCCGAGCCAGCGGACGGATCAGGTTGCCACGGTGGCGGGGCCACGCCGCGCGCCGCTCCGGCGGGAGGCAGGCCGGGCCACGCTTTGGTGGGATTTAGCAAGGCACGGCGGACGGCGGCGTAGTTCTTCGACAACAGAACGTTCAGCGGCACATCTTCAAAATCCGGATCGCCGAAATAAGCCTCCCGGTCGGCGGCGGCGAGTTTCAATGCCTCAGTCAGCACGTGCACGTAAGCGGTGGAGTTGTGGCCGAGCGCGGCGAGGTCGATGCCTTCGAGGATGTTCAGTGCCTCCAGCAGCATCGGTCCCTGCGACCAGGCGCCGCAGCCGAACAATTCAAAGTTTTCGAAGTGTGTCCGGCACGGGAATTCGACTTTGGCGCGGAACGATGCGAGGTCTGCCTCAACGAGCCAGCCGCCGTTTTCCCGCTGGTAACGCGCGATCGAAGCCGCGATGTCGCCGCGGTAGAACGCATCATGCGCCGCCTGGAGGCCAACTTGCCGGTCGCCGGCCGCGCGCTCGGCGTCCACCATGAATTGCAAGGTCCGCGCGAGGTCTTCTTGTTTGAAGATCGATCCGACCGGCGGCGGTTCTCCGTTCGGCAGAAAAATCGCCGCGGTCGAGGGATGGCGCGCGATCTCGTGCTGCTTGTCCTTGATGATCTCGTGAAAGAACGGATAGACCGGAAACCCGTCGCGAGCGAAACGGATCGCCGCGGCGGCGACGTCGCCGAACGACATTGTCCCCCAGCGGCGCAGCGCCTCGATCCAGTTCGCCGGCGCCGAAGGAACCACCGTGTGCAACAGGCCATCGGGAATTCGGCCGTTGTACTTCGCATGGAACAGATTGATATCGGCCGCCGCCGGCCAGGGTCCGACGCCATTGACCCGGACCGTTCCGTCCGCCAGCCGAACCATGATCGGTGCGACGCCGCCGAAGCCGACGAACTGACTCTCCAGCACCTCGATCGCGAGCCCGGTGGCCACGCCGGCGTCGATCGCGTTGCCGCCCGCCTCCAGCACCTGAAACCCGGCGAGCGAGGCGTAGTAATGTCCGGACACGACCACGTACTCGCGCGCGATGATGTTGGGCCGCCGCGGCCGGCCCGGTCCGAACAATCCGGAAATGTCCATCACAGATTCACATCGTGACGCGGCCGGCCCCAATCCGCCGCCATCTCAGCACACCGCTCCACATCCTCCTCCAGCATCAATCCCCGCGCCACCAATTCCCGCGCCGCCGCGACGATCGCCGCCTGATACGCCTGTTTGGTGGGATAGCGTTCCAAAATCGCGGCGCGCGGATCGCCGGTCGCCGCGCGTTCCGACGAAGTCTCCGGGAACGGAATGTAACTGCCCTCAAAGCGCCATTGCACGCCATGGCCATGTCCGTGCGCGCGAGGGTTCCACCCCGTATAAGTGCCGAGCGGCGCCGCCACCATCGGTGGGCGCACACCCGGAATATCGTTGCCATCCCGATCGACCGACGGCACCAGCATGGTGTAATTCAATCCCGGCCCGCCCGGATCGTTCCGGCCATGCACCAGCGTCGGCGGCTCCTTCAGAAGCCCCTTGTCGACGTCTGGCCCGAAGTCCAGCAGCGGCAACGCGTTCGGACAGGCGAGCGGCATGACGCCCGGAATATCGGGAAACTGATCCTTCCAGGTCGCGTAATCGATCAGTGTGTTGTCCGCGCGGGTCGGGATGCGGCTGTCCGGCGGCCGCTTCCCGTCGGTCGCCCATGCATCCATCGCATCCAGCATGGCTCGAAAGAACAATGAGGTGTGGACGTTGTTGGAATAGTGCCGGCCAATACCACGCGCCGGAGCGCCGAGCAGTGGATTGGCCGAGTGCTGCGAACTCGCCCAGAGGTAGACGCGCACCGTTTCCGGCTGCGGCAGATCGTTGCCTTGCGTGTCGGTGTGCGCCAGTGAGCCGCGCCGCACCCAGTACTCGGTCGCGGTCTGAGTATGGAACACCAGCGGATCGGTCTCTGGCCGTTTTAAAATCGCATCCCGCTTTCCCGTCAGATGATCGGTCGATTGGGCGTAAGAAAATGGAAACGAGTCCGCGATGTTGAAGTGATCTTCGTATTGCTGGCCGCCGGAGACAATCGGATTGGAAAACCGATGGTTCATCCATTTCCGGCCAGCGCCCGCGACATGCGGCATGACGCCATCGAACACCCGGCGGCCGGCCGCGTCGGCGTTGTAGCCGCGGTAGACGAAGTCGCGCAGACAGCGTCCGGTCTGCGAGCGTCCCCAGCCATAAGCCATTTGTGTGCTACGCAATGGGTTGGCTTCGCTCTGGTCGTATTTCAGGAAGCTGACGAAGTCGCGCACCGCGACGTGGCCGAGCCCCATCACTTTCGGATCTTTCGCGGTGTAGAGCAGTTCGTAGATCCAGCCGGGATGAAACCCGGCCGGGTAGTGAATGTGCCAGTCCGACGGCACCACGGCTCGCTCGGCGACCTGGGTTTCGGCACCCGGTCCGAGAATCTCCGTGGCGAAGGACCACTGATCCGGCGGGATGATTTCCGGTGGATCGTACGGATAGCGCCGGCGTGTGAACACGGCATCGCGCGTGTCCACGGAAACGGTGCGATACGAATGCGCCGCGATACGGCCGCTGAGCGGGTAGCAGGTGGCGCCCGGCGCATCCGGAATGAACTCAACGCGCACGCGGCCGGTAATCGGTTCGCCGTTGTCGGTCGCGACGGGAACGTCCAGCACCATGCGGCCGTCGCCAGGCAGCATATCGCCCTCCCACGCGGCCCATGCGACGGAGTAGCCGCGGCGCATGAAGAACCCGTTGCCGGCATGAGACAACGACAGCGGATCATTGCTGTGCGACGCGTCGTTGAAGAATTGCAGTGCGCGCTTATGTCCGCGGTTGCCGTAATCGTAGAACACCCGGCGATTGCCGCGGGACAACTCCACCGGCTTCAGGATCATGATATCCGCTTCGAAACGAACGAGGCCGCGGGAGCCCCTCGGTGCCTTGTCCAGATCGACCACGTCCCGTTGCGCCGGCGCCAATGGATCGACCGCGTAAAGCGCGCGGCCGGTCAGGCGTTCGTAAGCACCGGACTCACCGAAGGCATGCCCGTTGGCGAACGGACGGCGATCGGTGATATGCAATTCGATCAGGTTGGTCATCGCTCGGTCCTCCGGCGGGTCGGTGGCGGGAGTGTATGGCCGGAGGCCGCGTTGAGGAAGCCGCCTGCCTCCGGTATGGTCTCGACAATGGACGGGAGGAGGGCGCGGAAAAATGTTTCCGATCACGGACCACGTGGTGAAGACACCGCGGCACACCAGCTTTTACCTCGCCTGCGGAACGCCCGACGCGCCGCCGATCATTTTCGTGCATGGCTGGCCGGAACTGTCGCTCAGTTGGCGTCATCAGTTGCCATGCTTCGCGGCGCTGGGATTCCGCACCATCGCGCCGGACATGCGCGGCTACGGGCGGTCGACCGTGCATCCGCGGCAGGAAGACTACGCGCTGGAACATATCGTTGCGGATATGATGGAATTGCTGGACGGTCTCGGGCATCAAAAAGCGATCTGGGTGGGACACGACTGGGGAAGTCCGGTGGTGTGGGGGATCGCGAGCCATCATCCCGACCGCTGTCACGGCGTGGCGAACCTTTGCGTGCCGTATTTTCCGAAGGGATTTTCAGCCCAGGAGGCGGCGGCACTGATTGATCGCGCGATTTATCCGGTGGCCGAGTTCCCCGCCGGTCAGTGGGAATATCAGTTGTTCTATCGCGAGAACTTCGACAAAGCGCGTGCCGTGTTCGAGGCAGACGTCGCCGCGACGGCGAAAGCCCTGTTTCGCAAAGGCGATCCGGCTGGAAAGGGCAAGCCGTCTCGGACGGCGTTCGTGCGCCGGGATGGCGGCTGGTTCGGTGGACGGCCGGCGGCGCCGGATCTGCCGCTCGACCCGGATGTGCTGACGGACATGGAACTCAATACTTATGTCGCGGCGCTGACCCGGAACGGATTTTTTGGCCCGAATTCCTGGTACGTCAATCCGGATGCGAACAGGGCATATCAGGACACCGCCGCGAATGACGGCCGACTGGACATGCCCGTGCTGTTTTTGCACGCCGAATACGACTACACGTGTGAAACGGTCAGCTCGCATCTGGCTGATCCGATGCGTCGGAGTTGTCAGGATCTGACTGAAGCTACTGTGCCTACCGGCCACTGGATGGCACAGGAAAATCCGGTAGCGGTCAACGCGGCGCTGGCCCGGTGGATCGCGACGAAACTGCCGACGGTGTGGCCCGGCTGAGGAGACAGGCAAATGAAAATCACCAAAGTCGAACCGCTGTTGCTGGATCGATTTCTTTATGTGCGCGTGCACACCGACAGCGGGATCGTCGGCCTCGGCGAGTCGGGGACCTGGGGCCAGTTGGAGGCTTCCGCCGCCGCGATCAGCAAGTACGGTGACTACCTTGTCGGCAAAGATCCATTCCCCATCGAGCATCATTGGAACGTGATGCTGCGCGCCAACCACTTCACCGGTGGCGCCATCACCGGCGCCGTGTCCGCGATCGACATCGCCCTATGGGACATCAAAGGCAAATTCTTCAACGTTCCCGTCTACGAACTACTGGGCGGCAAAGTGCGCCACAAGGCTCGACTTTATGGTCACGTGAAGGGGCGTACGATCGAGAAACTCGTTGAAGAAGCGGTCCGGCTGAAGGAGGCCGGGTTCACCGCGTTAGGTCACCTTAACCCACTGTTGGACGAGGATGTGGACGAGCCATACTACAAATCGCACGCGGCCAAGATCGAAGGTGCGATCGACAATGTCCGCCGCTTGCGAGAGGCGGTGGGACCAACGGTCGATCTTTGCATCGAAATCCATCGCCGGCTGACTCCGCCGGAGGCGATCGCGCTCGCCCGAGGGATCGAGAAATATACGCCGATGTTCTACGAGGACCCGCTGCGGCCCAATAGTTTCGATGCCATGGCGCAAGTGGCGCGTCACATCGACATTCCGATCGCGACCGGCGAGCGGTTCACCAGCCTGTATCAGTTCCAGACATTGCTGACCCGCGACGCGGTGCAATATCTGCGCCCGGACGTGTGCCTGTGCGGCGGCATCACGGGGGCAAAGAAGATCGCCGCGCTGGCCGAGGCGCATGATGCGTGGGTCGTGCCGCATAATCCTCTCTCGCCGATCAGCACCGCCGCGTGCCTGCAGATCGCCGCATGCATTCCGAACTTCGCGATCCAGGAGTATCCGTCGAGGACGCCCGATCTTGACGGTGGCAAGGAACTGCTTGGCAACGACCTCGCGACCGGGCTTTCGGAGCAGGTTGGCGGCTTCATCGCGATTCCGGACGCGCCGGGGATCGGAGTTGAACTCGTGCCGGATGTGGAAAGGAAATTTCCATACCGGCCGCGACCGATCGCGATGCGGCCCCACGTGGATGGGTCGATGGTGGATCAGTGAATCCGTCCGACTTCGTCAGGCTCGGGCTCGACCCGAGCATCGCGTGGCACGAACGCCAGTGCACGGAATTGTTGAACCGCCGCACACCTCGACACGTTATCACGGGGCTTGGCCCGGTGATGTCTCGCGGCACGGTGCGGCGAAAGATGGCGGGGTCAGGTTCAGCAACCTCTGCTCGCGCTTTAGTGATAGTCGGTACTGGTGCCCGAGGATGACGGTAGGAGGGCTTAACCGCGGATTTCGGCCAGGCCGCGCCTGGCCGTGCCATCCGGGGCAAAATTCTCCGGCGCCAACCACGCCAGCAACGCATCGCGGCGGGACGGCCACTCGTCCTCGGTGATGCTGTACCAATCACTGTCGCGGCGACGGCCCTTAACCACCATGTGCATGCGGTGGGTGCCTTCGAACGTGAAGCCTAACCGCTCCGCCGCGCGTTTGGAGGGCGCGTTCAGAGCGTTGCACTTCCATACCAAACGCCGATATCCCAGATCGTCGGCGGCAAGCTTCAGCGGCAGAAACATCGCCTCGGTCGCCGCGCGCGTTCGTTGCATCACGGGAGCGAACCAGATGCTCCCCAGTTCGATCGCCGCATTCTTCGGCTGAATGTCCATCAACGAGAGCCATCCCGAAGCCACGCCGGTGGCGATCGGACGCACAGCCCAGAAGATCCGTTGCTGATCAGTGCCGCAATCGTTGATGTACTGTATCATCGCCTCACGAGTAGCAAACGGCCCCGACGGCAAATACGTCCAACTCTCATCCGCACCCTGGGCTGCCCGCCACAACTCATCAGCATGACGCTTGTGCAATGGTTCCAGCACCACATACCGCCCCCGCAGCGTCGTGCGAGGCGGAAGCGGGCGCGGGGTGGAGTCGATTTCCGGACCAACGGGCAACGCCATCACACCCTCTCCCCCGCCAGACGCAGCGCGCGATCAATCCACAACGCGGTCAGTTTCTCCTGAGTACCGTTCTGGCCAAGCCGTTCATGCAACACCGAGAAATCGACGCGATCGAGCGCCTGGTCCTGATTGAAACAAGAAAAAACCACGGTCCGCTCGCCCGTCACCGGATCGACATGGGCCTGCAGACACTGCGCGCAGACCTCTTTCATCATGCACTGCATGGGCGAGTTGATCGACCCGATCGCCATGTGGGCCGGATTCAACAACGGTGCCAGCTCCGCGTGCCGAGCAATCCCAACCGCTCGCATCATCCGATCCGAGCCTATAACGATCATATGTGAAGCATCACGCAACGGCACCGCCTGTTCGCCAAGCTGTCCTGAGCCATAGGCATGCATCGCCTGAACGATGTTACCCACGAAGCTCCGGTCCGAGGGGCGGGTAGGCGTGAAGCCGGGCGCTTCATCGCAACACCAGACGATGACATCACCGGCGCGTTCGATTTCTTCCACTTTGTAACGATCACGGATCTGCTTATAGCCGGCGAAACAGACGACTTTCGAACCAGCCGCGCGCGTCGCGGCGCCGATGGAAAACAGCACCGCGTTGCCAAGCCCGCCGCCAACCAGCGCCACTGTCGTGTTGGCGTGGATCTCGGTGGGGGTACCGGTGGGTCCCATCAGGATGACCGGCTCACCAGGCTTCAGGACGGCACAAAGATCGGAACTGCCGCCCATCTCCAGGACGATGACGCTGACCAGGCCTCGGGCTTTGTCGGTCCAGGCGCCGGTCATCGCGAGCCCTTCCATGCCCAGAACCGTGTCACCGCCCTCAATCCGCGGCGCCAGCATCTCGAAATTCTGCAGCCGGTAGAATTGCCCAGGACTAAAGGCACGCGCGGCGGCGGGGGCGTGAACGACGACCTCGACGATGGTGGGGGTCAGGCGATTGACAGCATGCACGGTCGCGCGCAAATCATTGCGGCAGCGTGCGATCAGATCGGCTCCCGTCACCGGGGATCCGGGCACCGACGCCAGCACGCGCGACACCACGGGATAGCCGCGTTTGGCGCCACCCATCGCTTTGACGACGTTGCCGAAGAAACTCGGGTGCAGGTCACCGAAGAAGCTGATGAAGCGGCCATCGTCCGCCTTATGCATCAGCACATGGTTCACATCCGGCTTGGCGAGGCCGCGCACCGGCGTCACCTTCGCGCCGGTCTCGTCGACCGCCTGGAAATAGCGGCCATCGAGTTGGATCCTGCCATCCTCCCGCGCCAGCACGGTGTTGGGCTGCGTGCCGGCGGCGACGAGAATGGCTTTGGCTGGCAGCGTGAACGCGGCACCATCCGCGCCGGCGACCTCAAGCGCGGCGGCGTGGCCGAAACGATCGACCGTGACCGCGCGCGGGGTCAGACCTTCCGCGAAACGAACGCCTTCTTCCAGAGCCTTCGCCACTTCCTCGTGGTTCAGCGTATAGGACGGGCTGTCGATTAACCGCCGGCGATAGGCGATGGTCGCGCCACCCCATCCATCCAGCAGCGCGGCCAGGCGCGGCGGCCGATTTTCCAGGGTGGCGATGTCCCGTTCCGCTTTGATCGCGGCGGCATGGGTCAGGAACTCGTCGGCGATTTCCCGCTCTTCCTCGGTCCACTTCACGTCAGTCGCGAGCACCTGATGGCGCGCGGCGAATTTCTCCACCTGGCGAACGTAGTAAGCGAGGCTCTCCGTTGCCGTATCGATCGCGGTCAGCCCGCCACCGATCACCACCACGGGAAGACGCAGTTGCAGGTTGGCGATGGACGAGGTCTTCGCCGCGCCCGTCAATTGCAGCGCCATCAGGAAATCCGACGCCTGGCGCACGCCGCGAGCCAACCCGTTCGGAATATCCAGCACCGTCGGTTTGCCGGCGCCCATGCAGAGCGCGACGTGATCGAAGCCCATCTCCCAGGCGTCGTCGATCGTCATGGTCGCGCCGCCACCGAAACGGATGCCGCCGAAATGCGCGAACATCTCGCGGCGTTCCAGCAGCAAGCGCACCAGCTTCAGGTAATTCTTGTTCCAGCGCACGGTGATGCCGTATTCCGCCACACCGCCAAACCCGGCCATCACGCGATCGTCGAGGTTCTCGAACAGCGTTTCCACGTCGCGCACCGGCAGCCGCGGATCGAACCCGAGCGGCTCGATCTTCAACCCGTCCACCGCCACCACGGTGTGGCCATCGTTCATCAAATGATGCGCCAGTGTGAACCCGGCGGGCCCCAGACCGACGATCAGCACTTTGCGCCCGCTGTCCGGGCGCGGCAAAGGACGGCGAATGTCCAGCGGATTCCATCGCGTCAGCAGCGCGTAGATTTCGAAACCCCACGGCAGCGCCAGCACATCCTTCAGGATGTTGGTCTCCGCCTGAGGAATGTCGACCGGCTCCTGCTTCTGGTAGATGCAGGCCTTCATGCAATCGTTGCAAATGCGATGCCCAGTGGCAGCCATCATCGGATTGTCGATGGCGATGGTGGCGAACGCACCCAGGATGTGGCCGGTGGCGCGCAGCGTGTGCATCTCGCTGATTTTCTCGTCCAGCGGGCAACCCGCCAGAGTCACGCCGAATGGTGACTTCTGGAACGCACCGGTTTTGCGATCGATCAGGCCCTTGCTGCAGGAATCCTTGCCCTGGGTGTGGCACCAGATGCAGTAGTTGATCTGGTCCAACGCGCCCTGGGTCGTCATTCCGTGATCGGTCAGAGCGAACCCATCGCGATGCCGCCAGTCATGCTCGGGCAGCCGCAGCATGGTGACGCCATCGCGCACAATGGTTTCAACCGGAACCAGATGCGTGGGGTCGATGCGTTGCGGCACACGGAACATCGTGTCGCGACGGTGGTAGACCCGGCCGGCCGGAGTCAGCGTGGCCCAGGCGGCGTAGCGTAACGCTTCGTCGAGGGCTTCGTCGGCACCGGCTTTTTCCCAGTCGATCACGGCGGCGGCGAAGACTTTCTCAGTTAAAGCCGTACCGAAATGACCCTCAAGCGAAACCCGCAACGCCGCGCCGTCGAAGCCGGACGGATCGGGGTACTTGCGGACCGCCTGGCGCTGCACGAACAGGCGTTTGCAGGCGTGTACCGGATCGAGCGCCAGAGTCTCCGTCAGCAGCGCATCCACCTCGGGTTCGATCGCGAACAACTCGGCGACGAACGCGTCGAGTTGCGGGCCCAGATCGATGATCAACGCGGATTCGTCGTTACTCGGCAACGATTCCGGCGTGGCGCGCGCCGCCAGCAGACGAAAATACAAGCCGGGATCGCTCTCAAACAAGCGCGTCACAAACACTTCATCGAGCCGCACCAGTCCGTCACGTTCCCTCAGGTCCTGGAACGTGACCCCAAAGCTGAGAGCGGAGTTCAACATCATTTCGCCGCGAGCATGTCCTTGAGGCCGCGCAGCGCGAGGTAGTAACCCGCGACGCCAAATCCGGCCACGATGCCCAGACTGACCTGCGCGGTGTCCGATATAGGTCCGCGGCGCACCGGGTTTGAGATGTGCACCTCGATGGTCGGGAACTTGCTCTGGCTGATCGCCGCGGTCAGCGCCGGGTAGCCGCGCGAGAACCCGGCGGGATTGAAGATCGCCGCGTCGACGCCGCTGTCGTTGGCCGCGTAGAATTTATTGACGACCTCGCCCTCGATGTTCGAGTGGAAAATCTCGATGTCCAGGTCGAGTTCTTTCGCATAGCCGCGAATTTTCTCGTCATATTCCGGCAATGTCATCTTGCCGAAGATCTCGGTCTGCACCTTGCCGCGCATGTTCATGCCGGCGCCGTGAACGATCAGGATTTTGGCCATGGCGAGGGGTCCCCTTAGGTCAGCGGCGGAACCTAGGGGACCGTCCAGAGCAAGACAAGCCAGGGTTCAGTGCGGGCGGTCGGCGTTGTTGGTGCGCCGGTCGCCGGCCAGCCAGCGCACCAGCTCGGAGTGCGCGTCGGCGCGGCGCATGGCGGCGATCTGCCCGGCGTCGGGGGCATCGACGGTGAACTCCAGCCGCAGGCCGTCGGGGGTTTTCAGATACATGGACAGGCAGTAGCCGTGATCGATGGTGCGGACCGGAACGCCGGCCGTCTCGCAGCGCTTCAGGAGTTCGTCGAAGCTGGTCTGGGTGACCTTGAGGGCCATGTGCCAGGAGCCGCCAACCTCCTGAAGGATCGCGCGGTTTTTCTCGTACGCCTCCTCGTCGGCGAACTGGAAGAAGGCGAGGGCACCGCCGTCGGCGATCTCGAAGAAGGTGTGGCAGTAATCGACCTCGCGGCCGACCTCGGGGCGGAAGGTGCGCTCGCACCAGGTGGCGACGAGGGGTATGCCCAGTACGTCCTCGATGAAATGGCGGTTCGCTTCCTGGTCTTTGACCGCGTAAGCGTGGTGGTGCATCCGAAGGGGTAGTTCTTTGAGCATGCGTGCCTCCCGCGTTGCCGACATGGCAGCCCCGCATGGGGGAGGAGTCAATCCGGCACCATCAGCCGCACCGAGACTGGGCAATGATCCGACAGCCGCTCCTTCCACTCGGGGTCGGTTTCCCGATAGGCCAGCACCCGCAGGCTGTTCGGCTTGACCCAGGCGCGCGCCGCGCCGCCGATCAGGATGTGGTCGATGAAGGACTCGTGACCCCAGCACGGACTGCTCAATCCCTCCGTGGGACGAGTCAGCGGCGTTGGGCCGCCGATCTTTCGGATGAACGGATCGTTCTTGTCCAGGCCGCGGTTGAAATCGCCGAGCACCAGGAACGGAATGGCTTCGTCACGGCGCGCCGCGATCCATTGCGCCACGATATCGAATTGCGACATCAGCGTCACACAGGTGGTGTGCGGCGTGCGGCCGAACGTCAGATACTGGCACCCCTGCTTCAGATGGATGGCGAGCACACGCAACGGACCCGCGGGCGAGTCGAGCGTGATGTCGACCCCGCTGCGCAGATGGGCCATCGGATCCAGAGCGAGCGCGGTGACGTCGGGATTGACGGTGTAGGGAAGGCCTCGGCGAACCGCGATGCCGACGCGTTGCCGGACTCGATCGCGACTCATGTGGATCGAATACGTTTCCGGAGGGAACAGGCGCCGCGCGGTTTCGGCGTTATCCACTTCCTCAATCGCGACGACGTCGGCATCGAGTTCCAACGCATAGGCGCGCAACCGATCGAAGTCTTCCGGCTGACGGATTTTGACGTCAGCCGGAAGGCCGGTCACGCGGCTGGTGAGCCAGTTCAGATTCCAGGTGGCGATTTTCAGTTCGGCCGCGCGCGGGGCCGCAGCGGTGAGCAGGCTCAGAACAAAGGCGAGGCACCATGCTCTCACTTCTTGAGGGAACGAATGTAGAGCATTACCGACTGAGCGTCCTCGTGGGAAAAGCGGTAGGGCGGCATCGGTGGGCGCGGCATCGATCCATCGGGGCGCTTGCCGGTTTCCAGAAATGTCACCATTTGTTCGGAGGTGAAGTGGGGCGGCAGACCGGCGATCGGTGGCACGCTGTCGGCCCAGGGCATGGGGTGGATGGGGGCTGAGCCGATCGGGGCGCCTTGCAGTCCCTGGCTCATGATCAGTTCGCCCTTCGCGTCGCGCGGGGTATGGCAGTCGTTGCACAGGCTGGTGCGCTCGACGAGGTATTTGCCGTGCGCGATGGATTGCGCGCCGGCGGTGGCCGGGACGGCGAGGCAGAGTACGACGGTTAACAGATGTGCGCGCATGAAGACCCCCAGTGGTCGTTGAAATTGATTGATGAATCGTTACCGTGCCATGCGGGGCCGGATCAACCGAAAATTAACGTTTGTGCGCGCGTCATGCGAAGTAGCCGGACGAACCGCATTGGCATCACGTTGAACCCGTGGGGCGGCACAGCGGGTTCGCCATCGTCATCCTGGCGCTCGACCCCAATCTCCACGCGGCACGGATATTCGGCCCAAGACGGTTTGGGTAGTTTCGGTCACGTCCCGAAACCTTGGCCTGATGCTTGTGCGTCCAGGCCGGACCTACCCCGTTGCTTGAAGGATCGCTTGCCGCAACGTCTCCCGGCCCGCGCGGCCCGCCGCGAGGGTGGTCGAATTGACGATCGCCACCCGGAAGCCGCCCGGAGGCATGGCGTGATGCGACGGATCCTTATGTTCATGGAACGTGATTTGCACGCTCGACACGCCGTCCATGGCGCGCACCGCGGCGACGATGTCCGCAGGCGGATGCCGATAGCGCGAGCCGTGCGGCAGGAACAACACCACGCTGAAGCCGTCCACGCGCGCAGTATCCGGATAGGTCCACGTCCCATCGGTATACAAGCCGATCACCGCCCGCACCCAGCCGGGACCGTACAGATCGGGCCATTGATCGGCGAATCGCAGATGCCCCTCGATGATACGGCCACCGATCGTTTCGAAGTTCGCCATTCCGGTGTAGCCGCGAAGATGCGTCCGAGCCCAATCGCCGCACCAGGTTTCAATCTCCGGCATGGCTTCGGCGTGAATGGTCCAGTAATCGAATGTTCCGCCCTCGGTGGTGGCTCCGGTGGTATGCCGCCACCACCGCGGTTCGCCATCGACCAGCGCGACGTCCGAGGAAACATGCGCCCCGGTCAGCAATGTGCACCAAAAGTGTCCAGCGGTCAGCGCGGCTTTGTAGTCGGCTTCCGACGCGATGACCTGGCTGCCGGTGCCCATGCCCCGCAGGTTCGTGATCGGCTTCGAGAACACCGGGAACGATGGCGGCATAACGCCGTGCGGTGCCGCGTCAAGTCCTTGCGACAGCGCGACGGCGAGCTTGTCGTAAATCCAGCGATGCGCGGGATACCACGTCCAGGAATCTGGATCCTCAGTCGAGATCAGGACATTATCCGGGCATGGAATATCCTCGAAATACTGGAAGCGCCAGGGATCGGCTTCGCAGATGGGCATATTCTACCGCATACCGTCCGGCCGCATTTTCGGCGGCAGCGTGGCCAGACTCTCCGTGGTGTCGAAATCGCGCAGCACCGCGTCATCCGCCATCTCGACCTCGGCGACCTGTTCGGCGTGTTTGCCGACCAAAAAGCGCGCGCCGGAATCGCCGGTGATCGCCAGGATCTCGGCGAAATACTTCCGATCCCAGATCATCGGATTGCCCTGCTTGCCGCGGAACGTCGGCATGACGATCGAGCGTCCCTCCTCCGGATCGTACATCGACAGCAATCGGTCGATCATGCGTCCCGTGACCAGCGGCATATCGCCGAGGCAGACGATCGCTCCCGCGCATTCCGGCGGCACCGCCGCGATGCCGGCCTTAAGGCTTTCGGCCAGGCCTTGCGCGTAGTCCGCGGCATGCACGTAACGAACTGGGCGGCCGCCCAGAGCGTGTTCGATTTGCTCGGCCTGGTGGCCGGTCACGACCAGGATCGGGCGAGCGTTGGACGACAAAACATTGTCAACCACGCGCGCGATCATGGGTTTGCCGGCCTGGTCGGTCACCAGCAGTTTGTTGTGCGGTGCCATGCGCCGGGATCGGCCCGCCGCCATGACGATCGCCGCGATCGTCGGCGCGCTTCTGGGTGCCGCGCCCGACCTCGGCGTCGCCGGTGCCTTTTCCCTGGGCAGCGGCCGATTGTCGAACTCCTTCAACAAGCCGCCAACGCCCATGCGCATGATTTCCGGGCCGGTCACTTTCAGTCCGGCGAACAGGCGGGTCAGGATGAAATCGATCCCGTTCAACTTCGGGCTGCGCGCGCAACCGGGTAACACCAAAGCCGGCCGGTTCCTGATCCGGCCAACGCAAATCAGGTTTCCCGGATCGACCGGCATGCCGAAATGCACAATCTCGCCACCTGCACGTACAATGCCGGCAGGTCCGACATCACGCCGGTCCAGCACGGCCGAGGCACCGATCACCAACAGCATATCGGCGCCCGCCGCGAGCAAACCGTCCAGTGCCGCGGCGACTGCTTCCTCCTCATGCGGGCAACGTACCGGTGGCAGCAAGGAGCCGGTCAGTTGCGTGATCCGCTGCTCGGTCACCGCGATCGTCTTGTCGGTGGTGGTGTCTTTCAAGCCAGGCAACTCGGTGGCCACCAGGCCGACCCGCAGGTGCTGAAATGGGTACAACGTCAGCGGCGAACCATTCTGCCGCGCCAACGTCTCCGCGACCGTCAAGACCGTTCCGGGCACCGAGAACGGAATGATCTTGATGGTCGCGATGAGGTCCTTCGGCGCGACGACCGCGTAATCCGGCAGCGTGCCGATGGTCAGCGCTTCGTCGATCGAGTTCAATTGATCGATCATGCCGGTGCGCACACGCAACAACCCAGGCACCTCGGCCGACAGGTTCACTCGCCCGGTGGCGGCGCGGGAGCGCGCGATCAACGGCGACACCAGTGGGGTCGCGAGGCGGTCGGCGGCGATGTCCTCCGGCACGTCGCCTGGTTCCAGGATGGCGCAGATCACCTCGGAGCGGCCGGCTTCGCGCAAGGCGGCGAGTGCCGTGTCGTCCAGCAGGGACCCCTTACGAATCATCGTTTCGCCGACGCGTTGGCTGTGCGCCATGATGCCGCCGCGCGCGTGGTCCAGCGGCACCGAGCCAAATCTCATGACGCGGAGGTCTGGGGAGCAAGCTTCGCCGGCAACGGCGCTCCGCGACGCACGGCGATGATCTCGGCGATGATCGACGCGGCGATTTCCGGCGCTGTCACAGCCTCGATATTCAGTCCGACCGGGCCGCGTATCCGCGCCATCTCTTCGTCCGTGTGACCCAGTTCGCGCAGCCGTTTCAACCGCGCCGCATGGGTCCGCCGAGAGCCGAGCGCGCCGATATAAAACGCCCCGGATTTCAGTGCCCGGTCCAGCGCCGGATCGTCCAGCTTCGGATCGTGAGTCAGCGTCACCACCGCGGTGCGGCTGTCGGGTTTGAATTCGTCCATCGCCTCGTCGGGCCACGCACTGGAAATCGAGACATTCGGGAACCGCTCGTCCGAGGCGAACGATCGCCGCGGATCGACCACCGTCGTCGCATAGCCGCACGCCGACGAGAACTGCACCAGCGCCTGGGCGATGTGCACCGCGCCGACGATAACCAGCCGTAACGGCGGATTATAGGCGTGCAGGAACCAGTCCACGCCATCGATTTTATGCGTGCCGCTGACGTCGGAGATCAGCACTTCGCGCGCGATTTCGTTCAAATGATCGGGCGCGGCGGAATCAGGCAGCAACCTCTGCTCGCCGCTCGGCAGCTTCGTCGCCACCACGACCGGCCGCTTCTGCTCGCGCGCCGCTGCCAGCGCGGCGAGGATTTCTGGTGTCACGACAACTTCTCCACGAACACTTTCACTTTGCCACCGCAGGCAAGGCCGACTTCCCAGGCCCGCTCATGCGTGACGCCGAAATCGAGCAATTGCGGCGTGCCGGTTTCCAATGTCTTCATCGCGGCCTCGGCGACCGCGCCTTCGATGCAGCCACCGGAGACGGAACCGGCCATGCGGCCAGATTTCGTCACCGCCATCTGGCTGCCCGCCGGACGCGGCGAGCTGCCCCAGGTTTCCGTGACGGTCGCCAATGCGACCTGCTCCCCGGCGGCACGCCAGCCGGCGGCGGTGCTCAGTACGTCTTCGACATGGTCACTCATGAGATTGTCCTTTCAGGTGTCCAGCTTAACGGTCGCGGCGCCGGGCGGGAAAGCAGAGCGACAAGCGCGCGCAGGCTGGCGAGGTTGTGGACGGGCCGAAACTCGTCGACGTGTGGCAGCATCGCGCGAATGCCCTGCGATTTTGGCTCGAAACCGGCCCAACGCAACAGCGGATTGAGCCATATGAGGCGCCGCGACGATCGGTGCAAGCGGTCCATGTTGTCCGCCAGCCCAATGGCGCCGTCGCGATCGAGCCCGTCGGTGATCAGCAGCACGATGGCGCCCTGGCCCAACACGCGGCGCGCCCAGAGTTTGTTGAAACGGTCCAGCGACTCGCCGATTCGGGTGCCGCCGGACCAGTCGGGCACGGCGTGGGAGACCATCTGGAACGCGACCTCGGGGTCGCGGGCGCGCAACTGGCGGGTGACGTTGGTCAGGCGGGTGCCGAACAGGAACACGTGCACCCGGTCGCGATGGTTGGTCACCGCGTGCAGAAAGTGCAGCAATATCTGCGCGTAGCGGCCCATGGAGCCAGAGATGTCGCACAGCACGACCAGCGGCGGCGGACGCGTCTGACGGCGGTTGCGGGCGATGGTCAGGATCTCGCCGCCCTGGCGCAGGCTGGAGCGGATGGTGCGGCGCAAATCCATCACCGGACCGGTTGGATCGGGCCGCATCGACCGGGTGCGGCGCAGGTCCATTGGCAATGTCAGGCGGCGGATTGCTTTTTTCGCATCCTCGATTTCGGCCGCGCTCATCGCTTCGAAATCCATCGACCGCAGCCGTTCCTGATCGGAGACGGTCAGCGCGGCGTCCAGGATCGGCGGCTCTTCCTCGGGTTTCGGTTTGGGCGTGTTGGGATTGGTGAAAGCCTCGGCGACGCGACGCGAGGCGGGCGGCGGCTTTTCCGGCTGCTTCTTTTGCGCGTCCAGCAGCGCCATGGCGGCGGCCTGCTCGGCGGCCGAGGGGTCACGCCAAAACAGCGCGAAGGCCTGGTCGAAGACGTCCTGATGTTCGTGACGATGGATCATGACCGCGCGCAACGCGGTGCGCGCTTCGGTCTTCGAGGCAAGATCGATCTGGGTCAGCGCATTCTGCGCGGCGATCGCTTCGGCCGGGCCAACGGGGAGGCCGGCCCGGCGCAGCAGCCGGGCGAAATGCATGACATTCGCGGAGAGGGTGGTCGAGGACATCAGGCCGTGGCCGTCGGTAGAACGGCAAAACGGACAGGCGCGCCGCGCTTGTCATTTATGTTCCCACTGGCGGCGATGAAATGAGCAGGAACAGACACCACCGTCTCAAAGCCGCTTGACGGCGATTCCGAAATGACACCACCAAGAACCATACTCCATGCGCCGTCGGCCTCCATTGGCAGGAGTAAGGGACCCCCGCTAATTCCCGCGAGATCGACCCCCTCGGGGGTCAATCCGTGTCCACTTGCATCTACCCAGTACTCTCGCTCGAACGTACATGTTATTGAGCGATCCGATGCCGTTCCAATCGGCTGTTGTCCTGCAAACAGCCCGAAGCTGGTCGCATTCGGACTCAGCCACAAACGGAATTTACCTGGAAATCCACCGAGGAACGCGGTTTGCCCTGAGAATGGATGGGGTGGTGGCCAATCAAACGGATCAATGGATATCGCCTGTTTGCCGATGACCTTCAGCTCATCCCATGTAAGATCAAACGTCACGATGTCCACGCCTTCACGTAATCCTCGCAGCCGGCGCTCCGGTCCCATGAAGCGGGACTGACCAGTGCGAGCCGGTTAATCACCAATGCGGTTAACACGACCACCGTTTTACTGGTTGGCAGGCTCGCCACATCACAAAGATCACGAAGCTCTCCAAGCACACGAAGAAAGCTCGATCCTCGCTTTGATACGTTGTCGCCACTCTTCGTGTGCTTGGACAACTTCGTGCTCTTCGAGATGATTCGGACCATGACACACGCGGGAACGCCGAAAGCCAGAAACAGGGCGCCCACACCACGAAACGTGACAGAACCACTCATCCCCCCACCCGCGACTCGTTCAATATCCGCGCCACCTCCGCCCCGCGAACCTTGGCGATATCGTCCTGGTACTTCAGCAACACACCCAGTGTTTCGTCGACATCGCCGGCCGTCAACTCGGTCTTGTTCAGGTAGGTCAGCGCCTGAGCCCAATCGATGGTCTCAGCGACACCCGGGAGCTTGAACAAATCCTCGCCGCGCAGCTTTTGCAGGAACGCGACCACCTGACCGGCGAGTTTCTCCGGCACCTCGGGCGCCTTCGCCGCCAGGATCGCGCGCTCCCGCGCGGCGTTCGGATAGTCGACCCAGTGATACAGGCAGCGCCGGCGCATGGCGTCATGCACCTCACGCGTGCGGTTCGAGGTCAGCACGACAACCGGCTTCGTCTTCGCCCGCATGGTCCCGAGTTCCGGCACCGTGATCTGAAAATCCGCCAGCAGTTCCAGCAGGAACGCCTCGAACGGCTCATCCGCGCGATCCAGTTCGTCGATCAGCAGCACGGCCGGCGGCTGATCCGGATCGATCGCCGACAGCAACGGGCGGGCGCGCAGATACTTGCGGGTGTAGATGTCGGAGGACAACTCGTCGCGGTCGGTGTGTCCGGCGGCCTCCGCGAGGCGGATCGCCATCAACTGGCGGGCGTGGTCCCATTCGTACGCGGCGGCGGACAGGTCCATGCCGTCGTAGCACTGCAGCCGCACCAGGCGCCGGTCCAGACCCGCCGCCAGCACCTTGGCGATCTCGGTCTTGCCGGTGCCGGGCTCACCCTCCAGGAACAGCGGCCGTTGCATCGCCAGCGCCAGATGTACCGTCGTCGCCAGTTCATGATCGGCGATATATCCTTGGGCCGCCAGCAACTGAGCGGTCTCCGAGACGGTCACGGGAAGCGCGGCCACTAAAACATGCTCGCCAGCCAGAGCACCGCCATCACCACGAACACCGCGATGCCGAGCCAGGCCATGACCGGCAGGCCGAACGCCTCACGCGGGATCAGCGCGAGCGGACTGATCGCCGAGGGCGGCGCCACCGGCGGCGGTCCCACTTCAGCGGGCGCGGCCTCCGCGGGGACCAGCTTCTGTACCTCATTGGAGAATTTGGTGAAGAACTGCTCGGCCATCTGCTTCGCCGTCGCATCGATCAGCCGCGCGCCCAATTGCGCGAGTTTTCCCCCCACCTGGGCGTTGACCTCGTATTTCAGCAATGTGGCCCCCGGGCCATCGGTATCGTCGTCGGTGAGGAACACCTTGGCGCCGCCCTTGGCGAAACCGGCGACACCGCCCTGGCCCTCGCCGGTGATGGTGTAGCTGTTGGGAGCATTGATGTCGGACAGTGTCACGGCGCCGTTGAACCGGGCCGAAATGGGCCCCAGTTTAACCGCGGCAATGGCCTTCATCTGGTTGTCGCCGGTTTTCTCCAGGCTCTCGCAGCCTGGAATGCTGGCCTTCAGCACCGTCGTGTCGTTCAGCGCATCCCAGACCGCCTGGCGCGGCGCGGCGATGCGCCTCTCACCCGTCATATCCATCGAAATCGGCCCCTGTTCTGGATTTGCCAGGGTAAAGGCCGGGGGACACTGATGCAATCTGGCGTCCATCTGGCTGACGTCCATCTGGCTGGCGCCTATGCGGCGTGGGTGGTGCTGCCATTCGCGGGACTGCTGCTGTCGATCGCGCTGATCCCGGGGCTCGCGCCGCGGTTCTGGCTGCGCCGCATGGGCTGGGTCGCGGCGGGCTGGAGTCTTGCCTTGATCCCGATCCTTGGCCTGTCGGACTGGATGCATGACGCGGCACGTGCGGTGATCGGGTCGTATCTGCCGTTCGTGGCGGTACTGGGCGGTCTGTACATCGCCGCCGGAGGCATTTTGTTGCGCGGCGGGCCGGGCGGGCGGCCCTGGGGCAATACGGTCATGCTCGCTCTGGGCGTGGTCCTTGCCCTGGTCATGGGCACGGCGGGCGCGGCGCTGCTGATCATTCAGCCGCTGTTGCGAGCCAACGCGCACCGGCGGCGGCGGTTCCATTTGGTGCTGTTCCTGATCCTGCTGGTCGGCAATACCGCGGGCGTGCTGACACCCATCGGCAATCCACCGCTGCTGGTGGGACTGCTGCGCGGCGTGCCGTTCCTCTGGCCGGCGCGCAATCTGATCTGGGTCTGGCTGCTGGCGGCCGGGTTGCTGCTGGCGGCGTTCTTCGCGATCGATTGGTGGCTGG
>CALFNB010000333.1 GCA_937902425.1 uncultured Acetobacteraceae bacterium
CACCGGCCGCCATGTCAACGAGCAAGCGCCGGACCAGGTGCTGGACTGGTTCCCGCGATTCTTTGGCGGGGAAGGCCTGGTCGCATGACGCGTTCTCGTTTAACCCGCGGGCGATGTTGACCCGTCTGTTCGAAGGGATCAGCCCTGTCCCGCCGCGACGAAGTCCAACACGAAGCGTGCGCCGCCCCCTCGCCGATCTTCGACGCGCGCGTCGCCGCCATGCAACTGAGCGATCCGGCGCTCCAAAGCGAGGCCAATCCCCGCCCCCGTGGAATGACGCCGGTCAGCCCGCCAAAAGCGGTTGAAGATCAATTCCTTTGGCTATAATCGTGCTAACTGTTGGCGCCTGTATTGCGCCAGTTCCGTTGTCACCGCCTGGGACCATTGGTTCGCTTCGTTCGCGAGGACGGCCCGTCACGCGCAGCCGGAGTAAACCCGCTTCCCCGCCTTCCAGGTTCCCAGCACCATCCCCTCCAGCGCGCGCCCGTCGAACGGTGTGTTCTGTGCTTTGCCCGGCAATGCCCCGTCCTTCACCTGCCAGATCCGGTCCGGATGGAACAGGCAAAGATCCGCCGCCGCGCCCTTGACGATCCGGCCGCCGTCGATACCCATCAGCGCCGCCGGCCGGCTGGTGAGCAGCGCGATCGCCGCGTTCAACGTCAGTTCCCCGTTGTGCACATGCGCCAGCGTCACCGCGAGCAACGTCGCCAGGCCCACACCGCCCGCGCTCGCCTGAGCGAACGGCAGCCGCTTGTCATCGGCATCACGCGGCTGATGGTCCGAGGCGATCGCGTCGATGGTGCCGTCCGCCAGTCCCGCGAGCACCGCCAGCCGATCGTCCTCCCGGCGCAACGGCGGCGAGAGTTTCGCGTAGGTGCGATAATCGCCAATCTCGTTCTCGTTCAAATCGAAGTACGGCGGCGCGGTATCGCAGGTCACCGCCAGACCATCCACTTTCGCGCGGCGGATCAGCTCCAGCGCGTCCTTGGTCGAGACGTGCGCGAAATGCACCGCCCCGCCGGTCAGCCGCGCGAGGCTGATGTCGCGCGCGATCAGGATCGCCTCGGCCGCCGCCGGAATCCCCGGCAAGCCCAGACGCGCGGCGAGTTCCCCCTCGGTCGCGCTGCCGCCACACGCGAGCGACGGATCCTCCGGGTGCTGCACGATGCGGGCACCGAAGCCGCGGGCATACGCCAACACCAGCCGCATCAGGCCGGAGGACGCGATCGCGCGGGTCCCATCGGTGAACGCGACCGCCCCGGCCTCGCGCAGCAGGCCGATTTCCGCCAGTTCCTCGCCACGACAGCCGGAGGTGGCAGCGCCGTACGGCAGGATCGTTACTGCCCCGGTTTCCCGGCCGCGGGTGATCAGCATGTGCACCAAAGCCGGATCGTCGATCGCCGGATCACTGTCAGGCAGCGCGGCGAGAGTCGTGATCCCGCCCGCCGAGGCGGCGGCGCAGGCGGACGCGATCGTTTCGCGATATTCGAACCCCGGCTCGCCCAGAGCGACCCGGATATCGACGAGGCCGGGACACAGGACAGCGCCATCTTCGTGCACCACCGCGACGCCGTCCGGCCGTCCCAGGGACACACCAAAATCAGCGATCGTTCCGTCACGGATCAGCAGGTCGCCGTGCAGATCGACCCCGTCCGCGACGATGCGGACGCCGGTGAACAGCGTGTCAGATCGCATTGCGGCCCGGCCCCCGCGACAGCGTGTCGAGCACCGCCATGCGGACCGCGACCCCCATCTCCACCTGTTCGCGGATCACGCTGCGGCGCGGATCGTCGGCGACGGCGCTGTCGATCTCGACACCGCGGTTCATCGGACCCGGATGCATCACCAGCGCGTCCGGCTTCGCGGCGGCGAGCTTCTTGAAATCCAACCCCCAGAACCGGAAATACTCCCGTTCACTGGGCACCGGTCCCCTCGACATCCGCTCCCGCTGCAGGCGCAGCATCATGACGATGTCGGCACCCTCCAGGGCATGCACCATGTCGTGGAACACCTCGGTGCCCCATAGCGCGGCCTCGGGGGGCACCAGCGTGGGCGGGCCGACGACACGGACATGGGCGCCCAGGGTGGCGAGGAGGTGAATGTTGGAGCGGGCGACGCGGGAATGGGCGATGTCACCGCAAATCGCCACCGTCAGGCCGGCGATCCGCCCCTTGCGGCGTTTGATGGTCAGCGCGTCGAGCAACGCCTGCGTTGGGTGCTCGTGGGTCCCGTCACCGGCGTTGATCACGGAGGCATCGACTTTCTCCGCCAGCAGGCGCGGCGCGCCGGACTGGCCATGCCGCACGACCAGCAGGTCGCAATGCATGGCGTTCAGCGTCGCCGCGGTATCCAGCAACGTTTCGCCCTTGTTCACCGACGACGTGGAAACCGACATGTTGATGACATCGGCGCCGAGTCGCTTGCCCGCCAACTCGAACGAGGTGCGGGTGCGGGTCGAGTCCTCAAAGAACAGATTGATCAAGGTGCGGCCGCGCAACAGATCCCTTTGCGCTTTACCGGAACGGTTCAGCAGCACGTAACTCTCGGCCAGGTCCAGCAAATACCCGATCTCCGGCGGATGAAGCCCTTCGATCTGGAGCAGATGTTTCTGGCTGTAGAACACGAGGGTCGTTATCGGGGCGGGAGCGAGTCGGCGTCAACCTGGGAGGAACCAGACCTCGACGATCGTATCGCGGTAAGCGACGACCTCCCGATCGCGCGTCACCAACCGTAGCGCGTGCTGAGCGCCTGGGCCACGAGGATACGATCGAACTGATCGCGGTGAAGCGCCGGAAGGCCTTCCAGCACGACGACGTGAGGCGGCGGGGCGGCCGTTGCGAGCGATGACGATCTCGGTTTCCTGGCCGGACTCCAGTCAGTCAACCAATTTCGACAGGTGCGTTTTGGCTTCCAGCATGTTGACGGTGGGCACGGGGTGATTCTCGTTGGCTCGCCACCCCTGACCAACCCAGGATCTATCTTGTTTCGAAGCCGGGCGGACGACCGTTTGACTGCGCATATGGTTTGGTCCTTCAATGCGCATATGACGATATGGAGCCACGCGGATGGCAGCCTATGATGCCGGTGCGGCGAAACGTCCGGTCAACCTGACAATCAACAGTGATCTCGTGGCTCGAGCGAGGGCCGAGGGCCTGAACCTGTCCGCGCTCGCCGAGCAGGCCGTGGCCGCGGCGCTGGCGGGCATCGCCAAAGCGAGGTTTGAGGCAGAGATCGCCCAGGCCTGCCGCGTGCATGGCCAATACCTCGCGGAGTTCGGTAGTTTGGGCGATGCGGTCAGGGCCACTGCCGATGCCGCCGGGCAGACCTGATTGGCTGGACGTCGTTCGCCATCGGGTGCGCGGATTTCGCGTACCGTTCATGCTGGTCGTCCAGCACCATGCTATTCCATCCGCGACTCGCCTGGTCGCGCCCGTGTCGGTACAGTTGCCGGGCGACGTCGACGTGCTGGCGCCTCGGTTGGTAATTGACGGCACCGAATACCGGGCGCGGGTTCTGGACATCAGCGCGGTTCCCGTGACGCTTTTGGGCGAGACCGTGGCATCGCTGGTCGCCGACCGCGACGCCATCATGAATGCCATCGATGTGGTTTTGCATGGGTATCCGGTTGGTATCCGGTGATGGAACCAGTAACGCGGCACAGCGGCGGCGCCGAGGTTGGGCGGGCGGGTACGGGCCGTACGGAATTTTTTGTATCGCTGGCGCTCCGCCGCGCGCCGTCGCCGGCGGCCCGGGCCGTCACGCCGCTCCGGTCACTCGAAGTGGCCTCGGGCGCAGCGAAAGCCAAGGGGGCCGCTCCGGCCTCCAGGCCCGTACCCGAACCGGTACGCGGCACGCACGATCCGAGCGTCACCGTTCCACGACCCACCGCGGATGACACGCTCCGCCGCGCTGCCGCTCAGCCACGCGGACCCGTCGGCCGGGGCGTCTTCGTAACTGTGGTGCCAGTTGTCCTCACACCACTCCCACACATTGCCGAGCATGTCGTACAGACCCCAGGCGTTCGGGTCCTTACCTTTCACCAAACGCGTCCCGGCTTTGGTGTGCCTGTATTGTTTCTCCGGCCACTTGCTCGAGTCCTCGCCTTCTTGGAGTTCGAACCCTTCACCGCTGTTGCCGCCATACCACGCGATCTTGTTCAGCACCGGCGCGTTGTACTCGCCCAAAATCTTGATCGGGCCGGCATAGGTAGCGGTCTCGGTACCGGCGCGGCAGGCGTACTCCCACTGAGCCTCCGAGGGCAAAGCGAGGTCCAGGTCGGGCACACGATCATTCACGCCGGACAGGAAGTGTTGGGCGTCCTCGAACGACACGCGCTCAACTGGGCGGGTCAGGGATTTGAAACGGCTGGGATTGTCGCCCATCACGGCTGTCCACAGCGCCTGGGTGCAGGGTGTGTCGAACAGCCAGAAGGCTTCACCGATGGTCACCTCGTGGCGCGGGCCTTCCCATTCGTAGCGGCCTGGTTCGTCGGCGGGCGAGCCCATCTGGAACCGTCCGGGCGGGATCAGACGCAGGCGCTGCGTGACCGCCGGCCCGCTTAGGGCGGGAACCGCGATATCGGCCCAGGTGCCAAAGCGGTCTGTGCCGGTGTCGGAGGCCCAGGAGGGCTTTCGCGGCGGCGGTGCCGAGCTTGCCGGGTGAACAAAACCCAACGCGCGCGCTACGCTCGCGATCCTGTCTGTTTCAGCCGACGTCAGGACGGCTCCGGAGACCAATTGTGTCGATCGCGAGGTGTCCGCTGGAACCGACCGCGAGGCGGGAAGTGGGTCGATGGGTGCCGGGGCGATCGAGGCCGGGCTGGATGATGGCGCGGCCGTCCCAATTTTCGCGACCACCTCAGGCGGGGTTGCCCGGCGCAAAGCGGCGTCGATCGACGCCGCGAGGCTTGCGAGCTTTGTCGCAACTTCCTCCGAGTTAGGATCGCGAAGCCGCAATTTCGAGAAATCAAACGCATGACGCTCCCGCAACAGCGGCAATACCGCCGGATCGTCGCATTCCTCAGCCCGGATTCTCGTGACATCGGTAAAGTGGAACGGAAAGATCAGGTCGGCACGGCCCAGGCTAATCTGGCGTTGATGAAAGACCATGACTTCCTGGCAGCACATTTTGCTTTC
>CALFNB010000334.1 GCA_937902425.1 uncultured Acetobacteraceae bacterium
ACGGATTATCGCGCGCGATATGCCGGGGCGTCGTTCTCCGACTACTCGACCTGATCGACGATGCTTCCGACCCGATTCCGACTGGCCTTGCATGATCACCCGCCCGCGTCGGGACAGGCGGGTGATCGTTGGCTGATGTGTTGCGATATCTCACGTGATAGTGTCACCACCTTGAGGGGCTCGCGATTGGGCTGCGAGCGGCGGCACGGAATTTCAGCGCGAGGTGTACTGGGCCAGATGCTTGCGAAAAAGCCGCGGTTGATGGTTGGTTTGATATCTGTGAACGGCCCCATCGCCCTGCCGGGCGTTCCGGCCGAATTCACTGGGATCCTCGACCTCGAGGAGCTTCGCTCTTTGGAGGTTCGCCGTTGATAGGGGCCGATTTGTTGGATGTATCACATGAGGCATGGAACACCGCCGCGACCCGGCTGCGTTCAACGGGTGTCTTTGCCGATGAAGAGCGAATGTTCCCGAGTTCTTCTGTGCTTCGAAAAATAATTGCTCAGTTCCAGAAAATGGTTCAATCGGAAGGTTATAGCGGCGGTGACCTGGAGATAGGTGAGATTGATCAATCGAGGGAAGGTGTTGATTTTCTGATATTTGATCGCCAGCGGTACTCCGACGTCCATTCGGCCGTTGACGCCTGGTACAGCGAATATGTTGATCGGTGGCGAAAGAGAATTGCTGAAAGGGTGGCGGACTGGATTGGGCGCCTCGAGAAACTGAAGGCAACGATGCGTGAGTGGTTGCCCGCTGATATGTCTGTCGTCGATCGCCCAGCAACTCCGATGCATGAAGAACTCATGAGGAAATTCAAGGTTTCGACGGCTCAAATGCCAACATTTGAAGTCCGTCGGGGAACGGAGCGGGTCATGAGGGTGCAACCCAAGGGGCTTTGGATTATCGGGGCGAACGGACGCGTAGACCTTATTACGGCAACTGCTTCGTTCATTCTCGTTGACGAATCTGAGCCATTGTCTGGGACTCCAAATTGGCAATACTACACCTCGGCCAATAAGCAAAGGCCAACTCGGCTTGACCAGGCTCAGTTCATCAGCTTGCTGAATTGAGCTTATGAGCATATTCACTGACATCGCTGATCAGTGGCAGATTGCCGATGGTGCGTTTGGCGACCTGGAACAGGCAGCATTCGCGGCTGATGACGATCAACGTTTTGACGCGGCCGATGAACAAAGAAAGAGGAACGATCAAGCATATTTCCTATTTCTTTTTACACGTTTCGAGGATGCCGTGAACGAGGCAATTACGGTCATCGTTGGAAACAGAGTGTCAGGCGTGGTATGGGCAGAACGTCGCGTTTGGGAGGCGTGGTCAGGACAGGACGTTACGGCTATAAGATTTATGTCAAAAATTTGATGGACAAATCGCTTCATCAGTACGGGATTATCAAAGAATACTATCGTGGCCGGAATGATATTGCTCATGGGAGAATATCGAACGAGCAATTTCTCATTCCAAATGTCGCTCAGACGATGGAGACCGTCACGGGCGTTTTTCCAACATTGTGAGTGGAGCGCCGGAATAGATTGCATCATCAATCGCCGTAAAGCCGCGATTTGTGTCAGGAATGCTTCGCCAGCTATGCTTGGCTACGTGGCTGGCAGGTTGAGTGGCTCCGTTACCAGGGCGTCCGTCCGGTTGGTTCTCTGACGAGCGCAAGCGGAAGAAGTGGCGCAGAGTCGCCCCTTTTAAAGCCCTTCGTGGTCGCTACCATGCTCGATATCGACGGCGCCTCGATCCGGTTTCAGATCGATCAGCGCCGTGCCATCCATGCAGTCCGGTCCGCGGACTTTCAGCGTCGTCTCCGACCGTTCCGCCAGCGCGACGACCGAGGACGCGATCGGGTTGGGCCGCACGGGCGAACGCAAGGCAAAGGTGCCACTCAGCACGCCTGAGCCACGCAGTGTCTGTATGACCAGGTCGCGGCGGGCCTCGTGCATCCAGTACAGCACCTGAATCCGCGGGTACGCCTCGATCCCGGTCAGAGCCTCAGACCAACGAGGGTCCACCTCGATCGTGCAGATCGGACCGTTCAGGTCACCGCGGCGCGGACACGCGCGGCGCGTCGCCCAGGGTGTATGGATGCGGCCGATGAAGTAAACCCCGGCATCGGTACCGTCGGGTAACGGGACCGCGACCTCGCCGGGCCGGATTGAGTCGTCCGCTGGTGCTGGTTTTGTCATGAGCGACACACTGGCAGCAACGTCCCAGGCTCGTCCAGTTGCCCGCGGTGGCGCGTGCGCCATCAACGTGCCACGCTCCCGCCCAATCACAGCGGAGAGAGAACATGCGCATCGTCGCGTTGGAGGAACACTTCACCGTCCCCAAAATCGTCAGCCGCATCGACCCGGACGCGGTTAAGCGCCGCGGCTTTCCTGGGCCTGACTTCGTCTGGGCTCAAACCACAAAGCGCAACGAACTGGCCGACCTCGGCGACACGCGGATTGCGGATATGGATGGCAGCGGGATCACCGTGCAGGTGCTCTCGGTCGCCGGCCCAGGGGCGGATCTTGTTCCGGGAGAGGCGGGCATCGCGTTGGCGCGCGCGTATAACGATGCATTGGCCGAGGCGGTCGCACGCCATCCGGACCGCTATCGCGGCTTCGCGCATTTGCCGATGCTCGCGCCGGAGGCGGCGGCGGACGAACTGGAGCGCACGGTCAAGGAGCTTGGCTTTCATGGCGTGCTGGTGAACGGGCCGACCGATGGACGTTTCCTCGACGATCCCTCGTTCGATCCGATCCTGGAACGGGCGGCCGCGCTCGATCTGCCGATCTACATCCATCCCGGTATTCCGGCGGAGGCGGTGCGGAACGCTTACTACGACGGCTTACCGGGCAACTTCAGCTTCACCATGGCGCTGTCCGCGTGGGGCTGGCACGCGGAGACGGCGATCCACACGCTACGGTTGGTGCTGAGCGGTGCGCTCGACCGCCATCCGAGCCTGAAGCTCGTCATCGGCCACATGGGCGAGGCGCTGCCGTTCATGCTGGACCGGATCGACGAAACCACCAGCGTCACAGCGAAATCGTTGCTACAGCGTTCGGTGAAGCAGACGATCCTCGATCAGGTGTGGATCACGACCAGCGGGTTCTTCACCATGGCGCCGTTCATGGCGGCGTTGATGACGTTCGGCGCGGACCGGATCATGTTCTCGGTTGATTACCCGTTCGCATCGAACGTCAGGGCACGGGCGTTCCTCGACGCGTTGCCGGTGTCGCCGGCCGATCGTGAGAAGATCGCGCACGGCAACGCGGATCGGTTGCTGCGGCTGCCCGGCTAATCCCAAGGCGTTTCGGCGGCCGCGTTTCGTCCGGAAACGCGGCCAAACGCGAGACATTCGCCGATGTTGCCGGTGCCCTGATACAAATAGCTGTAGATCGACCCCAGTTCGCCCGCGCTGTACAGCCGCGGGATGGGTGAACCGTCAGGCCGCACGATCTGCGCTTTTTCGTTGCGGCGCGGGCCTCCCTGGGTGTTGAGCATCGAGGGCGAGAGTTCAACCGCGTAAAACGGGCCGTGGCCGATCGGCGCCAGCATCAAGGTGCGGCCGAATTGCGCGTCGTGTTTCGCCTCACAACCGCGATTCCACTGGCTGACGCTGGCTTCCAGCGTGGCCGGATCAAGTCCGACGATCTTGGCGAGCGCCGCGATGCTATCGGCGGTCTTGATCCAACCCTTCGCGAGTTCAACGCTGTTGTCCTCACTCCAGTCATAACGCTCGATGATTTGCGTCCAGCCGTGGTTCGGGTGCTTGTCGTAGAGCGGGCCTGACGAAAACAGCGTGTGATCGAAGATCAGATACATCGGACACGGGGTGGACAGCGGAAGCCAGACCCCGTTCACCGGAACTTTGCCGTGGCGCGTCCTGAACTTCTCATCGGTGAAGCGTCTCGCATCCGGACCGACCACGATCATGCCGCCGGGAATTTCCTTGCTATAGTGCAACGCCTGCATCGAAAACGAGGTCCGCACTTCGGGGACCTTCAGCGCCATCGAGGGTCCGGCGAAGTTGTTCATATGCCAGAGATCAGCGCCAACCGACATCGCCATCGTGATGCCATCGCCTTCGTTGTACGGCGTGCCGGAGGTGTAGCAATACGGCACGCCAGGGAGATAATTCCGAATCATTTCCTGGTTGTTCTCGAAGCCGCCGCACGTCAGCACCACGCCTTTGCGAGCCTTGACAGTGATCGGCCGCGTCCCTTTCTGGGCTCGCACGCCAAGGATTTCCTTGGTGCTGTCATGCTGGATCAGTTGCTTCCCCGGCGTTTCATAAAGAATGGAGATCGGGCGTTGCTTCACCAGACGTTCGAACAGGTTCCAGGTGTAGGAATACCCATAAGTGGGACCATCGTGGAACTTATGCACGCAGTCCGAGCCAGGCAGATTGGGGAATTCGATTCCGACCGGTGGATGTTGATGCTCTTGCGGATCGCCGCCGAGGCTTCGCAGCCAGGCATTGTTTTGGCCCATCTCCTCCGCCCACACCCGCACCATCGTCTCCGGGACGGTGTAGGGTCCGCACAGAGCGGTCAGATAGGCGATGGCTTGCTCGACGGATGACGTATTGAGATAGCCCTGGCCGGCGACTCGCGTGTTGCCGCCTTCCTGACCTTCAGGGGCTTTTTCCAGGATGACGACCTTGGCCCCCAGATCATGGGCCGTGACCGAAGCGGCCATGCCCGCGGCTCCGAATCCGACGACGACGACATCGGCTTCGACATTCCATTCATGTGACATACGACGTGTTCCCGTTGGCGAAAGCGGTATTTCACGATCTTTCCGCCACGTCCACCACCGGCTCTACCGTACCGGCCGGATTCGCTGCATCATGACAGCCCGCAACCCACTGCGAACCGGAGGAAACCAATGATCGACCTCTATTTCTGGCCAACAGGCAATGGCAAGAAGATCGTCATTCTGCTCGAGGAACTGGGTCTCCCCTACACGTTCAAGCCGATCAACATCGGCCGCGGCGATCAGCTCACGCCGGCGTTCCTGAAGATTTCCCCCAATGGCCGCATGCCGGCGATTGTCGACCACGAGCCGATGGGCGGCGGCGACCCAATTTCGATTTTCGAGTCCGGTGCGATCATGACCTACCTCGCCGAGAAAACCGGCAAATTCTGTCCGGCCGACCCGCGCGGAAAATATGATGTGGCCCAGTGGGTGAGCTGGCAAATGGCCAATCAGGGGCCGAAGCTTGGCGAGCAAGGCCATTTCCGCCGTGCCCTCGCCAGCGGCAAAAATGGTGACCTCACCTACGCTCTTCATCGTTTCGACAATGAGGCGCATCGCATCTTCGGCGTCATGAATCTCGGCTTGTTCAACAAGCGGTATCTCGCTGCCGGCGAATACACCATCGCCGACATGATCTGTTATCCCTGGGCTTCCAGTTGGG
>CALFNB010000335.1 GCA_937902425.1 uncultured Acetobacteraceae bacterium
ACACCGGATAGCGTTACGTCGCGGTTCGCCCGTCAGTTCAGTCCCACCGGCCACACACCATTGCAATCACAAAATGTTGTGGATTCCACTCACCCATTCATGGTTTGTTAACCTTTATCAGACACACGCCAGAGGAGATTAGAATGCCCGAATCGTCCACCGCCGAGATCATCCAATTCCCATCCCCGCCGAATGCCACGATGGCGGCAACTCCCCTGGCGCCAGCCAAACCTGAACCGACCCCGGCGGAAGCGAGACTCGCCCGCGCGCTGGCCGGTCTCAACGACGCCTTAACGGTGCAACGCGCCGCGGTCGCCGCCTGGAAAGCCTCGCTCGCCGAATTGAGCACCGCGACCGGACGGCTCGGCGCCAGCCTGCGCGGTTACCATGACAGCCTTGGCCAACTCGATTCCCGCGTCACCGCACTACGCACCGAAGCCGTGAAACTCGAGGCCTGGGCCGACGACGTGATCGCCAAAGAGGGCTGACGCCTCTTGCGCGTTCCGCTCGGTTTCGGTTGGCTGACGGGCGGAGGGACCGCCCAATGGCGCATCAATTGTTGGAAAGATTCCGCACCGCTCAGGTGATTCCGGTCGTGCGGACGCGAACGGCGAAATCGGCGGCGACCGCGGTCGCGTGGCTGCGCGACGCCGGACTGCGCATTTTCGAGATCACCATGACAGTGCCGGACGCGGCCGCGTTGATCCGCGACCTCGCTTCCGATCCGGCATTGCTGGTGGGGGCGGGAACCGTGCCGGACGCCGCGATGGCGGACGCCTGCCTGAAAGCCGGAGCGAAATTCATTGTCGCCCCCTGGGTCGATCCCTCGCTCGCCGCGCCCTGCCAGGCCGCCGGAGCCGCCCTCATTCTGGGCGCTCTGACACCGACCGAGGTTCGCGCGGCGCTGGCGGCGAGTGCCGATGTGGTCAAGGTGTTTCCCGCCTCCTCCGGCGGCGGACCGGCGCATGTCAAAGCCCTGGTCAGCGTGTTTCCCAGCGTCGCGTTCTGCCCGACCGGAGGCGTGGAACCGGGTAACTTCGCCGCTTACCTCGCCGCCGGTGCCGCGTTCGTCGGCATGGGCGGCGCGCTGGTGGACGAGCGCCGCATCGAAGCCGGCGACCGCGAAACGATCCAGGCGGCGGCTCGTTCGGTCCTCGGAACGGCCCACCCATGACCGCCGAGCTGCTGTGCATGGGCGAGCCGATGCTGGAGTTCAATCAACTCCCGCTCCAGCCGGACGGCGCACAGCATTATCTGGAGGGACATGGCGGCGATACCTCCAACGCGGCGGTGGCGGCGGCGCGGCACGGGGCACCCACGGGGATCAAGGTGGGCATGATCGCCGGTCTCGGACGGGACATGCCAGGCGACAGCTTCATGGCGCTGTGGGCGCGGGAGGGGATCGATACCAGCACCGTGACGCGCACGGACCGCTACCTGACCGGCGTGTATTTCGTGACCCACGATCAATCTGGCCATCACTTTCTGCATTACCGGGCGAATTCGGCCGCCGCGATGTTCGGGCCGGAGGACGTGCCGGTTCGCGCGATTGGCCACGCCCGCATGCTGTATCTTTCCGGCATCAGCCAGGGAATATCGACCACGGCGTGCGATGCGACTTTGGCCGCGATCGACACGGCTCGCCGGCACGGGGTGAAAGTCGCCTACGACACCAATTATCGCCCCCGGCTGTGGCCGCCCGCCCGCGCCGCGGCGGTGATGCGCGCCACCATCGAAACCGTCGACTACGCGCTGCCGGGGATCGAGGACGCGCGCACGCTGACCGGCCTCACTGATCCCGACGCGATGCTCGATTATTATCTGAAGCTTGGTCCCGGCGTGGTGGTGCTGAAGATGGGCGAGTCAGGCGCGTATCTCGCCACACCGCAAGCGCGGGTCAAAATCCCCGCCTTCGCCGTGCGAACCGTCGATGCGACCGGTGCGGGCGACACGTTTTGCGGGTCATTTCTGGCGCGTATCCTGGCGGGCGACTCGCCGGAGCCGGCCGCTCGTTACGCCGCCGTGGCCGCCGCTTTGAAATGCACGGGCTATGGCGCGGTCGCCCCGATCCCGACGCCGGCGCAGGTTGTTGATGCGATGCGGGCGTATGATGCGGCGGATGAGGAGGCCAGGCGTTCTTGACTCCCCGTTTGCCCAAAGGTAGCTAGCCCCCGCTTACCGGCCCCCGCCTTACGGCCCCCGTCGTAGGGCGTAGGTAATGGCAGGAGCGGATATGCGCGAGGAACCGGGCGGCCCGGATGGCTCCTTCGAGGAGCGACTGAAAGCCGCTCGAGGCAGGCGGGGTCTCGACGACCCGAAGACGCCAAAGGGGTTTGACCCCAAAGGCATCGAATCATCCCCGATGGGGATCGGCCTGCGGGTGGGGATCGAACTGGTGGCGGCTCTGGTCGTGGCGGTTGCCATCGGCTACGGGCTCGACTGGCTGTTTGGCACCAAACCCATTCTGACCGCGCTGTTCGTCCCTGTCGGAGGCGCGGCCGGCGTGTGGAATCTCTGGCGTGTGTTCGCGCCGAAAACTGGTTGAATAGCGCGCGCGCGTCGGCGCCGATGGCAAGGGGTAGTTGGAGTGGCGGCCGAAGGACACAGTGGCATCGACGCGCTGAGCCAGTTCAAACTGGCGCCGGTGTTCGGCCAATTGGGCGATACGCTGCATATCAGCCAGGCCAATGTCATGATGGCCGTCGCCAGCGCTCTGACGCTGTTGTTGATGTGGGTCGGCATGAGCCCGCGGGCGATGATCCCGGGCCGCCTGCAATCCGCCGCCGAAATGGCCTACGAGACCGTGATGACCTTGTGCGTCGAACAGATCGGCCACGAGGGCAAAAAATTCTTCCCGTTCGTGTTCACGCTGTTCTTTTTCATTCTGTTCGGGAACCTGATGGGCGTGTTCCCGCTGTTCTTCACCTTCACCAGCCATATCGCCGTCACGCTCGGGCTGTCGCTGTTCGTGTTTCTGCTCGTCACCTTCGTCGCGATCAAGGAACACGGGCTGCACTTCTTCAGCTATTTCGTGCCGAAGGGCGTGCCGGTGGTGTTGTTGCCGCTGATGGTGGTCATCGAGGTGATTTCATATCTGTCGCGGATCATCTCGCTGTCGGTGCGTTTGTTCGCCAACATGATGGCGGGCCATGTGATGCTGGAGGTGTTCGCCGGGTTCGTGGTGATGCTTGGCACGGCCGGGGGAATTTTCCTGTTGCCGGCCGCCCTGTCGCTCAGCGTCAACGTCGTGCTGATCGGCTTTGAACTGCTGGTGGCATCGTTGCAGGCTTATGTGTTCGCCATTCTCACCTGCATCTACCTGCACGACGCGGTGCATCTGCACTGATTTTTTCGCAATCTCCGAACACGCCGGACGGCGCGAGCCGTCTCGGCCACACTGGACCCAAAGAAAGGAACTGACACCATGGATCTCGCTTCCGCAAAAGCCATTGGCGCGGGTATCGCGGTTATCGCGCTGGCCGGCGTGGGCGTGGGTATCGGCCACATCTTCGCGGCGCTGATCTCCGGCGTGGCGCGTAATCCCGCCGCGCGCGATCGCGTCTTTGGCCTCGCCATTCTCGGGTTCGCGTTGACGGAAGCGGTCGCGCTGTATGCGCTGGTCATCGCGTTCATCATTCTGTTCGTCTGAGCTGCTTCGGCCGCGAGGGAAAGCCGTATGTCCAGGTTACGCCGGATTGGGCCGATGGCGGCAGGTCTGTTCGCCATCCCAATGATCGCGCTGGCCGACGGCCTGCCGCAGTTGGACTTCGCGAACAAGCTCACTACGTTCCAGGTCGTCTGGGGCGTCGTGATCTTCGCGATCCTCTATGTCCTGGCGTCGCGCACCGCTCTGCCGAAGGTCGAGGCGGTGCTGCAGGAGCGGGCCAAACGCATCGCCGGCGACCTGGAAGGCGCCAAGGATGCCAAGGCGCGCGCCGATGCGGGTATTCAGGCGGCGGCGGATGCCACCGCCAAGGCCCGGTCCGAGGCACAGGCCGCGATCAACGCCGCGCTTGACTCATCGAAGCAGGCGGCGGCCGCGCAATCCGCGGTGCTGAATGAGCGGTTGGACAAACAGCTCAAGGAAGCCGAGGGCCAGATCGCGGCGGCTCGCGGCGCGGCTTTGGCGGCTCTGCCGGGCGTGGCGACCGATACGGCCGTCGCGCTGATCACTCGGTTGACCGGTGCGGCACCGGACCCGGCGAGATTGAGTGGCGCGATCAACGCGGCCATGGCCGCGCGCGGCGCCGGTCAGTAAGGGGCAACGCCAATGCACGAAGAGCCTGGTTTTTTCGCCGAACCCGTCAACTGGGTCGTGCTGTCGTTCTTTCTGTTCTTCATCATCTTCGGCAAGAAGCTGTGGGCGGCGCTGACCGGAATGCTGGACGCGCGCGCCGCGTCGGTGCGAGCGGAAATGGATGAGGCCGCCCGGCTGAAAGCCGAGGCCGAGGCGATGCTGAAGGACGCCGAGGCCACGCGCGCCAAAGCCCAGGCCGATGCGAGGGTGCTGATCGACGGCGCGGCGGCGGAAGCGGCCCGGGTGGCCGAAGCGACCCGTGCCGAGGCCGAGGCTTCAGCGAAACGCCGCGAGCAGATGGCATTGGACCGGATCGCGGCGGCGCAGAAGCAGGCGGTTGACGAAATCCGCACCGCCGCCGCCGAACTGGCGACCATCGCGGCGCGTCAGGTGATCGCCGAGGGGCTCAGTCCCGAGTCGAGCGCGGCATTGATCGACCAGGCGATCGCACGATTGCCGGCGGCACTGGCGGCCCGCCGGGCGGCGTGAACCTGGCGCATCACCGATGGGCGCCGACGCTGCTGAATTTGGCGGACCCGTGGAACACCAGGATGTTGAACCCCAACATGACGGACGCGACGATGACGCCGGCGATCAGACCGTATTCCAGTGCGGTCACCGCCCCGCGGTCCGTCAGGTCCCACCGTGGGTCGGCCCGTGCGGATGAGGCAAGCGCGGGAGGGGTTCAATCCTGGTTACATCGCGGCCGGACCGCGTTGACAGCGCCAT
>CALFNB010000336.1 GCA_937902425.1 uncultured Acetobacteraceae bacterium
CCGCGGCACTTCCTCGATCTGCGCGATTTCGATACCGCGACGTTACGGCAGATGCTGGACGTCGCGGCGCACTACAAGAAAGCACGTGGCCTCCAGTCACGACCGCTGACTGGCAAAACGCTGGCGCTGATCTTCGAAAAGCCCTCGACCCGCACCCGCGTCTCGTTCGAGGTCGGCATGCATCAACTGGGCGGCGACGTGATCGTGCTGAGTGCCGCCGACATGCAGTCCAGCCGCGGTGAAAGCCCGGCGGATACCGCGCGCGTGCTGTCGCGTTATGTGGACGCGATCATGCTGCGCACGGCCGAAACTTCGAAGCTGCACGAGCTGGCGCGAAACGCCACCGTGCCGGTGATCAATGGTCTGACCGACACCTCGCATCCCTGCCAGTTGATGGCGGATGTGCTGACTTTCGAGGAACACCGCGGTCCAATCGCCGGTCAGGTCGTGGCATGGTGCGGCGACGGCAACAATGTCGCCCGCAGTTGGATCGAGGCAGCGGTACGGTTCGGCTTCACTCTGCGCCTCGCCACGCCGGATGCCCTGCGTCCGCCTCAGGATCTGATCGAGTGGGCGCGGTCGCAGGGCGGCTCGATCGAGCTGACGGACGATCCGGTGGCGGCGGTGAAGGACGCGCGTTGCGTGGTGACCGATACCTGGGTGTCGATGTCGGACGATCCGCACTCGAACCGGCACAACATGCTGGCGCCATATCGGGTCACCGGCGCGCTGATGGCGAAAGCGGCGAAGGACGCGATCTTCATGCACTGCCTGCCGGCCCATCGCGGCGAAGAAGTGACGCAAGAGGTCATCGATGGCCCTCAGTCAGTGGTGTTCGATGAGGCTGAGAACCGGTTACACGCGCAGAAGGGCGTGCTCGCCTGGGTGCTTGGGGTGGCGCGGTAAACGCTGATTGGCCTGGAGGGTTCGCGCGTTCCTGGCGCTGTCCGGTGGGGTCGATGGTCGCTACCATCAGTGCCCGGCCCTTGAACACGATGGCGTGGCCCTCAGCGTCATGACTCGGCCTGACCGGGCCATCTTTATCAACACGATGTAGCGGGCAATGATGGGGAACGCCGCGGGTGCGATCGCTTTGGCGAACACAAACACAGGACTTTGAACCATGCCCACGATCCGTACCGTTTGCGCGCACGATTGTCCAGACATGTGCTCCATCCTCGCGCATGTCGAGAACGGCCGCGTCGTGCGCATCGAGGGCGACCCGGACCATCCGTTCACCGCCGGCTTCGCCTGCGGCAAGGTCAACCGCGACACCGATCTCGTGCACTCCCCGGAGCGGCTGACAACGCCATTGCGCCGCTCCGGACCGAAAGGCGAAGGCCGGTTCACGCCGATTACCTGGGACGCCGCGCTGGACGAGATCGTCTCGAACTGGGAACGGGTCATGGCGGAATCCGGGCCGCTGGCGCTTCTGGGCTACGCCTACAGCGCGCATCAGGGCCAGATCAACCGCGGTCTGACCAACGGCTTGTTCCACGCGCTTGGCTGTAGCCGGCTGCGCGGCGGCACCGTCTGTGACTCCTGCGCCGACGCGGCATGGGCGGTTACCGTCGGCGACATCGGCGGCGCCGATCCTCAATCGGTCCACGCCTCGGACCTGATCGTGTCCTGGAGTTCCGACCTGCATGCGACCAACGTGCACCTCTGGGCCGCGATCGAGAAACGCCGTGCCGCCGGCGTGAAACTCGTGGTGATCGATCCGCGCCGCACACGGTCCGCGCGGGTCGCCGACCTTTGGCTACCGATCCGGATCGGCACCGATTCCGCGCTGGCGCTTGGCGTGATGCACATCCTGGTGCGCGACGGCCGGCTCGATCGAGATTACCTCGCGCGCCACACGCTTGGCTTCGACCAGGTCGAGCGTGAGGTGCTGCCTCGTTTCACTCCCGAGGCGACCGCCGCGATCACCGGCCTGCCGCTGGCGGATATCGAGACTCTCGCGAATTGGTATGGCGCGGCGAAGACCTCCTTCATTCGCATCGGCTTCGGCCTGAGCCGGTTCACCGATGGCGGGCAGAATTTGCGCACCGTGGCGTTGTTGCCGGGCGTGACCGGAGCATACGGCCGGTACGGCGGCGGCGCATTGCTCGCCACCGCGGCGGGGTTCGAACTGAACTACAACGCGCTGCGCAAGCCGTCCGGCCCCGCCGAAACGCGGACCATCAATCATCTGAAACTCGGCCAGGCGCTGCGCGAATTGAACGATCCGCCGATCCGCGCCTTGTTCATCGCGGCGAACAATCCGGCGGTGACCAACCCCGACACGGCCGGCATTCGCGGCGGCCTGGCGCGCGCCGACCTGTTCACCGTCGTGCACGATCCGTTCATGACGGAGACAGCGAAGTTCGCCGATATCGTGCTGCCCGCCACGACATATCTGGAGACCGATGACTTCTATCGCGCTTATGGCACGTATTACATGCAATACGGTCAACGCGCGGTGCAACCGCAAGGTGAGGCGTGGTCGAACCATCGGTTGACGCAAACTCTGGCCGCGCGAATGGGTCTGACCGATCCGGTGTTCCAAATGTCGCCGCCGGAACTGGTCAAAGAATTGTTCCGCGACGCGACTGGTGCCGTGACCGCGTTCGATCCCACGGCGTTGCTGGATGGCAAAGCCGTATCGGTTGGTCCGCAAGGCGGTCAGGTTTTTCGCACGCCGTCAGGCAAACTGGAATTTTACTCCGCAACGCTGGCCAAACAAGGTCTGCCGCCGATGCCCGATTGGCGGCCGGACCCCGCGCACGTTGGTGACGATCGGCTCCGTTTGCTGACGACACCAGGGTATTTTCAAAGCCACACGGCGTTTTCCGGCAACGCCTTCCTGCGCGAGCGGGAGGGACCGCCACATGCCGTGCTGCATCCGGCCGATGCGGCATCGCGCGGCCTGACTGATGGTCAACGTGTTCGGCTGAGCAACGAACGCGGCGAGGTCGGACTGGTGCTGCGGGTGCGCGATGAGATCCAGCCTGGCGTGGTGCTCGTCCCCGGTCAGCGGCCTGACTCGGAGACCGCGGGCGGGACCGTCAACATGCTTTGCGCCGACGATTACACAGACATGGGCGAGGGCGCGACTTATCAAAGCACCTGGCTCGAAGTCAGCGCATGGACGTAACGGTTCGCCCAAGGGACGCGGCCTCGCGACGCGGCCTCGCGACGCGGCCGCCGAAGCGCGCCATTCCCGCCACGCCGAAAACCGGGCAAACTCCCCACGGCCACCCAATCAACCCGGGAGTGAACGTCCATGCCGAACAACGCCCTGCGCTCGATTTTACCCGCCGCCGGGATACCGGCCGATCACGCCGCCTCGGTGGAGATCGCGGGTGATACCGATCCAATCCTGCCGACCCCGTTCCGCATCGGCGCGGCCGGCGCGGCGACATTGGCCGCGACCGGCCTCGCCGCCGCCGATTTGTGGGAAACGCGCACCGGCCGGCGCCAGTCCGTCGCCGTCGATGTGCGCCACGCAACCGCGTCGCTGCGCAGCGGCCATTACATGAAGCTCGGCGACGGCCAGGTCTCACACGCGCGCAACTCCATCATGGGCGTCTATCCCACCAAGGATGGCCGCTGGAGCTACGTGCACGCCAATTTCCCCAATCATCGCGCCGCCGCGCTGAGCGTGCTCGGCGTGCCGGAGGACCGCGAAGCGGTGGCGAAAGCCGTACTGACCTGGAACGCCGCCGACCTGGAGGAAGCGATCATCGCCGCCAAAGGCGCCGGCGGCATGGTGCGCACGCACGCCGAGTGGGCCCAGCATCCGCAGTCCGCCGCGGTCGGATCGTTACCTCTGCTGGAGATCATCAAGATCGGTGAAGCGCCGCCGGAGCCGCTGCCCGCCGGCACTCGTCCGCTGTCGGGAGTGCGTGTGCTCGACCTGACCCGCGTGCTGGCCGGCCCGACCTGCGCCCGCACGCTGGCCGAGCACGGCGCCGACGTGATGAAAATCACCGGCGCGCATTTGCCCAATATCGGTTACCAGGAATTCGACACGGGCCATGGCAAGCTGTCCGCGCAACTCGATCTGCGTGAGCAACGAGACGTCGATACCTTGCGTGGCCTGGTGCGCGAGGCGGACGTCTTCTCGCAAGGTTACCGACCCGGAACGTTGGGCAACCGCGGCCTGTCGCCCGAGGAACTGGCGGCGATCCGTCCCGGCCTGATCTACGTTTCGCTTTGCGCGTTCAGCCACGCCGGTCCCTGGGCTTCACGCCGCGGCTTCGACACGGTCATCCAGACGGTCAGCGGCATCACGGCGCGCCAGGCCGAGGTCGTGCCAGGCAAAACGCCGGGACCGCAATTCTACCCGGTCTCCGCCATCGACTATTGCACCGGATATCTGATGGCGTTCGGCGCGATGGCCGCGCTCAATCGCCGCGCGCGCGAAGGAGGCAGTTGGCTGGTGCGCACCTCGCTGGCCCAGATCGGCAAGTGGATAGTCGACCTGGGCGAAGTCCCCGCCGGCGCCGCTCGCGACGCGCCCGCCGAATTCACCCCGGCCGAACTGGAACGTTGGTCGATGGTATCCGACACGCCCGCCGGCAAATTGCGTCACCTGAAACCCGTTGTGCGGATGTCGGAAACGCCGACGTACTGGGCGCGGCCGTCGGTTCCCCTCGGTTATCACCAACCGGTCTGGCCGGCGCGCGGCGCCTAAGTACACGGAACTCCGGGCCGGGTCGCCGTGCGGCCGCGTGGTGTCCTGGACCGGATGTATCGGGCGCGCGACCTCGCATCCGATACGACGCGACCGAGCCCAACCAGAGGCCGGATCCCCAGGCTGATCACACGCGTTGTGTTGCTGCTGCTCGTTGTTCCGCTGGCTCTGATCGTGGCGTTCCGCTTCGTGCCGGTGCCCATCACGCCGCTGATGCTGATCCGCCTTGTTCAAGGATATCCGCTCCAGCATCAATGGGTGGCGTATCAAGACATTTCGCCGGCGTTGCCGCATGCTCTCGTGGCGGCCGAGGACAATCGGTTTTGTGAAGAAATGTCCGGCTTCGATGTCGCCGCCCTGCGTGGCCAGGTCGACGCATGGGAAGACGGCAAGCGGCCGCGCGGCGCCAGCACCATCACCATGCAGACCGCCAAGAACCTGCTGCTCTGGCCAGGCCGCGACCCCATTCGCAAGCTCATCGAGGCATGGTTGACGCCGCAGATCGCGCTGCTCTGGCCAAAGCGCCGGGTGCTGGAGGTTTACCTGAACATCGTCGAGTTCGGGCCCGGGATCTACGGCGCCGAGGCGGCATCCCGCGGGTTCTTCCACAAGCCGGCCGCCGAATTGTCGCCGCGCGAGGCAGCGCAACTCGTGAGCGTGCTGCCGCGGCCTTTGGTTTGGGTCGCCGCTCCGCCCAGCCCTTATGTGCGGCTGCGCGCGGGCGTGATCGAGCGGCGCATCGAGCAGATCAGGCCGTTGCTTGCGTGCACTGAATAAGTACCCCGATTCGTAATTTCAGCGACGTATCCAGGAGCGTATCTTCCCATGCGGCGGTGCTTTCCCTTGTGCGGAGGCTGCCTTTACGCACAAGAATCTCCTTCTTGTTCACAAACGACCTCACCGCATTCATGGAACAGATTACCAATACCAACCCGCGTTGACGTTGACTCTTCGCCACATGCCTGTGGCTTTGATGACGCTCGATGTTGTTATCGC
>CALFNB010000337.1 GCA_937902425.1 uncultured Acetobacteraceae bacterium
CGGTCAACAGGATCAGATGGCCACCGTCGGCCACCCCTCGCACATACATCGTGATCTGCTCGCCGCCTGGCCCGATCTGCGTTGGCGGTACCGCCAATCCGCCCGACGTGTGCAGGATTGTCAGCCGGGTCGCGATCTCCTGCTCCGCCTCCGCCGCGTCACCGAACACGCCCGCCTGCGCCTGGCGGCGCAGCAGGTCTTCGACCGGTGAGCCTGGCGCGGTGTCGTCCAACGGCACGCCGGCGAGCTCCACGAAGCGCTGGTTCCACAGCCGCATACGCTGCTCGCCGTCCAGGCGCGCGACGCCATCGGTGGCGCTGCCGAGCAGCGCGCCGACCTCCGGTTCGGTCAGCAGCGTGCGAGCCCGCGCCACGGCCAACTCCTGGCGCGTGTTGGTGAGATTGAGCTCGGAGTGCTCAAACGTCCGCTGGCGTTGCTTCGCGGCCCGGGTGGTCGCGATCGTCCACACGACAATCCCGGCGATGACCACCACGACCAGCGTACCAAGCGCCGCGAGCCCGCGCGCCATGGCCGCCAGGCCGGCGAGCGGCTGCAGTGCCGTGTCCATGGGAACGCCAACCACCACGCTCATGTCTCGGTTGGGAACGTGCTGGTAAGCGATGATGTGCGGCATTCTGTCGATCGGCGATATGCCAGCCCAGACCCCGGCTTCGTTCTTGCGCATCTGCTCGATCAGTTCGGACTGCGAGATGTCCAGGTTGCCGAATTGCGCGGATGGCCCAACGATCGCCTGGAGACCGCCGCGCGTGAGAGCGACCAGTCCGACCACACCGTACTGACCCAGCCTGGCGCCGGCGAAGAGTTTCGTGATCCCTTCGGATCGATATGACGCGCCGACCATCCAGCCTTTGGGAAGCGCGAGCGGACGGACGATGTAAGTCAGGAGTTGCCTCGCCTCAACGCCGCCCTCGCCCGGAGCCTTGCCGTCGGGGTTCGTCGTGCCGTCTGGATCGAACGTCTGCAGACTGCCGTTCGGGTAGGTCACGTAGGCTGACCCAAAGCCCTGCCCGATTGATCGCGGCAGCGTGCCCTGGACGATGATCCCGCTTTCGTTGGCGATGAAGATGTCGTCGGCGACGCCAGTCAGCGCCAGGAGTTCCTTGCGCCAGGCGCCGAGATCGACCGAGTCGCTGTTCTTGCTCCAGTCGTCCTGAATGATTTTCAGGCTCTGGTCGACCAGTTGCAGTTCATCCTGCACTTCCCGCGCGAGCACGAAAGCGACCGATTTGACCTGCTGATCGGTGCGGGCCCGGATTTCCAACACCTGGTCGTCGATGGCGCGTGATGTCAGTATCCAGATCAGGACGATCAACGTGAGGCTGATCATGCCAATCGCGGTGAACACCAGCCACTGCACCGGCTCAATCTTCGTCCGGCTGTTCCCGGCGCGCGATTGAACGAGCAATGGCCGCATGCCGCGTGTCCCACCCGAGGACGACCGGCGTTTTGACCGGCGGCGTTGCGGCAGCGGTGCCGGGGCGACCTGCTGGCCGCGGGATCGGCTCTGTTTAATGCGCATTGAAGCTCAGTCTACCTCGCAAATGCGCACCCATGTTAGCGCATCAAATCCTCCATAATCCTAACCGCCGGCCGGTGCAACGAAAGCGGATCTGGGAGGGGGGAAACGTGGAGGCGAACGGTGGGCTTGACCAAGCTGGTATACAATATCCATAATATCGGTGGCGATCGCGGCGCGACAGCGGTCCCGCATGAGGACGTTCCCTGGATATGAGCTCCCCGACGCCGGAGATGCCCAGAAAGCTGCCGATCGCGCCGTTGCACGTGAGTGTCGGCCTGCGCGCCCAGGCGTGTGAGGCGATACGGGCGGCGATCATGCGGATGGATATTTACGGCCAGCCGGAGGAAATTCGGCTCGACGAACGTCAGCTTTGTCAGGACCTGGGGGTCAGCCGCACACCGATCCGGGAGGCGCTGTCGGTCCTGGAACAGGAAGGCTTCGTCCGCTCCATTCCTCGCCGCGGCATCCATGTGGTGCGCAAGTCGAAGCGGGAAATCGTCGAGATGATCACGGTCTGGGCTGCCATCGAGAGCATGGGGGCCCGCCTCGCCGCGACCCGCGCGACCACCGCCGAGATCGCCGGCCTGCGCCACGTGCTGGTCGCTTTCGATGACGATCCCGCCAAGGGGGGGCCGAGCGGCCAGATCAGCGAATACTCCGACGCCAACATGGCATTCCACAAGGCGATCATCCGGCTTGGCGGGATCGAACTGATGGCCAGCATGACCGACACGCTGTTCATCCACATGCGGGCGGTGCGGGCCGTTACGATGACCCAGGACAACCGGGCGCGCCGCTCGGTCGCCGATCATCGCGACATCATCGCCGCCCTGGAAGCCCGCGATGCCGGCCGCGCGGCGCGGCTGGTGCGGGAACACACCATGGGCCTCGCCGCGCATGTCGAACGCCACGGCGACTTTCTCGATGCGAAGCCCGAGGCGCCGAAGCAAGCCGAACCCTCGGCCGCCGCGGCCGAGCGCCAAAGGCGATACGCTTAAATACGTTTCCAGGAGGCACTCAGTCCATGTCCACCACAACCGCGGAACGCCGCCGCTCAACGGCGGGGAGGCGCTGATGTCCACGACACTCGAGCAAACTGCCGGTGACGCCGAAGCCGAACTGACCGACGGGTTCCACCTGGTGATCGACGCGCTGAAGCTCAACGGCATCAAGACGATCTATAACGTTCCGGGCATCCCGATCACCGATCTGGGCCGTTTGGCACAGGCCGAGGGGATGCGGGTGATCTCGTTCCGGCACGAGCAGAACGCCGGCAATGCGGCGGCGATCGCGGGATTCCTGACCAGGTCGCCGGGCGTGTGCCTCACGGTCTCGGCGCCGGGCTTCCTGAACGGCCTGGTGGCGCTCGCCAATGCGACGACGAACTGCTTTCCGATGATCCTGATCAGCGGCTCGTCCGAACGCGAGATCGTCGACCTGCAGCAGGGCGACTA
>CALFNB010000338.1 GCA_937902425.1 uncultured Acetobacteraceae bacterium
CGGAACCGAACGGCGATCTCCGCGGCGCCGAGATGACCGTGGTCGCCCGCGTCATCAGATTGTTACTGGATGTGTTCGAACGACCCGAACTGGAATATCAGGCGCCGGCCATGCTGCGTGCCATACCTGGGTACGATGTGACCAGGTTCGTTCGGCTGGTCCTGGCTCTGGAGGCGGAATTCGGCATTTCGTTGCATGAGGATGAAGTCGACTCCATCGCGGCCATGGGTGAAATCGTCGGCGTTCTGGCAGGCAAGGTGCTGGACACCGATGCGTCTGCCGCGCGGCCCGCGCGGGCAGGACGTAATGGGCGCCCGAAAGCTGATCCGCCAAAGGGTCGTGCGAACCTCGGCGAGAAGATAAATCCGCCGCGCAAGAATTTGGCACCGGCGACGCGGCGAATTTAATCTGTTGCTAACCATATATGGTGCATGATCGCGCCATGTTTCGACATGGTAAAGGACCGTGCCATGAGTATTGGGGCATGAGTATTGGCGCCATCTCCCCCGTTTCACCGCTTCCGCCGCGGGAGGGTTCGACTGACCGCCCAGGACACCGGGTCGAGCGAGCGGACGATCAAAGCAAGCGGCAGCCCGACCATCGGCATCATCATGAGCAAGATCCAAAACCACCGCCGCCGCCCGCGGAGCCGCCATCGGACACGCAGCCGCATGTGGACCAGTTCGCCTGATCGGCGCGCACCTATTGGCGGGCTGTGATCGAATTAATCAACGTACTGGTTGACTATCAATGATCCGGTTGATAATAAACCGGCCATGACACTCTCCGCCATGCGGTTGGACGACGCGGCGCCGGATGGCGCTTCCGAGGTTGACGTTCTCGACCGCGTCTTTTTCGCGCTGTCCGATCCGGTCCGGCGCGCGATCCTGGACCGGCTCGATGCAGGCTCGCTGCTGGTATCGGAGCTCGCGGCGCCGTTCTCGATCTCGTTGCAAGCGGTATCGCGGCACATTCAGGTGCTGGCCCGCGCCGGCCTGGTGCGGCAGCGGCGATCCGGACGCATCAGCCGATGCAGCCTGGAGACCGGGCCGATCTTCGCCGCGGCGCTATGGATCAACCGTTACAGCAAATATTGGCAGGCGCAGTTCGACCTGCTCGCGCTGACGCTGGAGGATCTGGCCCAGACAGACGACAAACCGCAATCAAGAAAGGAAGCAAAGCCTTGATCGAAAATCACCCGATTGTTTCCCAGGAGGAATGGATCGACGCGCGCGAACGGCATCTCACGCGGGAAAAGGAATTTACCCGGCTGCGCGACCAACTCAGCGCGGAGCGGCGCGCGCTGCCGTGGGTCAAAGTCGAGAAGGCATACGTGTTCGAGGGACCGGACGGCAAAGTCACTCTGGCGGACCTGTTCGACGGCCGCTCGCAGTTGATCATCTATCATTTCATGCTTGGTCCGGACTGGGAGGAAGGCTGCCGCGGCTGCTCGTACTGGGCTGACAATCTACAGGGGATCGACGTCCACCTCGCGGCTCGCGACGTGACGCTGCTGACGGTGTCCTCCGCGCCACTTGAGCGGATCGAAAAATTCAAGGCGCGCATGGGCTGGACCCACGCATGGGTGACCGCGGCCGGCAGCGACTTCAACCATGACTTTCATGTCACGTTCACGCCCGAGGAACTGGAACGCGGAGAGGTGTACTATAACTACACCTGGATCCGCTCCTCGATGACCGAGCGGCCCGGTATCAGCGTGTTTTACAAAGCCGCGGATGGGACCGTTTATCACACGTATTCGTGCTATTCGCGCGGGCTCGATATGCTGAATGGGGCGTATCACTACCTCGATCTGGCGCCGAAAGGCCGCGATGAGGCCGGTTTGCCGCACAGCATGACCTGGGTGCGGCTGCACGACAGCTATGGGGTGTGAGATGGAGTATCGGGAAAATGCCACCGCGCTCGCGGGGTATCGGAGCCAGATCGCGGATATCAGGCGCAAGATGCGCGAACTTCAGGCCGCGGTGGAACCCGAGCCTGTCGCCGACCACGTCTTCGCCACCGTGGACGGGACGGCGCGGCTGTCGGAGTTGTTTGGTATCAAGGACGACCTGATCGTCATCCACAACATGGGAACCTCCTGCTCAAGCTGCACACTCTGGGCTGACGGGTTCAACGGGATTTACCATCATCTCGCGAACCGCGCTGCCTTTGTTGTGTGCAGTCCCGATCCTCCCGACGTGCAACGTCGTTTCGCCGCCGGCAGGGGTTGGCGTTTCCCGATGGTCAGTCACATGGGAACCGATTTCGCCGCCGATATGGGCTACCGGTCGGCGAGCGGAGGCTGGCGGCCCGGTGTCTCAGTCTTCCGGCGCGATGGGGATCGTATCGTGCGCGTCTCTGACACCAGTTTTCAGCCCGGCGACGATTTTTGCGCGGTGTGGCACTTGCTGGATTTGCTGCCGGACGGTGCCGCCGGGTGGTCGCCGAAGTTCAACTACGCGTGAGGGCGACGGGCCGGCCCGCCGACCGGCCCGTTCGCCGTTTTACCCTCGGAATTCCGGCGTCGTCTGCAACAACGGGAACGCGCTGTGCTGATGCGGCGGCGTCACGATCGGCGCATCGCGGAACACGAACGACGGGTTCAGTTCGCCGAGCGAGCGTGCCCCCGAAAGCGCCATCGCCACGCCAACCTCGTGCTCCAGCAACTCCAGCATCTTGTGCACGCCGGCATCGCCATCGGCGGCCAGTGCGTAACAATACATCCGCCCCAGGCCCACCGCGTCGGCGCCCAGAGCGATCGCCTTCACGATATCGGTGCCGCGGCAGAAGCTGCCATCGATCATGACTTTCGCACGGCCGCGCACCGCCGCCATCACCTCCGGCAGCACGTCGAGGGAGCCGCGGCCGTGATCCAGTTGCCGCCCGCCGTGGTTCGAGATGTAGACGCCGTCGACCCCGTGCTCGCAGCACAACGCGGCGTCTTCGGCCGTGGCGATCCCTTTCAGGATCAGCGGGATCGAATGTTTGTCCTTGAAGTGCTTCACGTTGTCCCAGGTGAAGCCGGCCTGGAACGCGTGCCCGGTCGCCGCCGCTCGCCAGGGTTTGACGAAACGCCCGGCGATATCCCGCTCGCGCCTTGAATACGCCGCCGTATCGACCGTGATGGTGAACGCGTCGTAGCCGTGATCGACCGCGCGCTTCACGACGTCGTCGATCCACGCGTTGTCGCCGCGCACATAGAGCTGAAAGATCTTCGGGCCCGGCGTGGCGGCGGCGATTTCCTCAAGCCCAGGATGGGTGACGGAACTGCACATGATGGGCGCGCCGAACGCCGAGGCCGCGCGGCCGGCGGTCGCCGCTCCACCCGGATCGAACGATTCCAGTGAGCCGACCGGGCACAGGAACACCGGCAGGCGCCACGTCTTGCCGAACAGCTTCGTGCTGGTGTCGATCTTCGATACGTCCACGCACACGCGCGGCCGCAACGCGAGACTATCGATCGCCATCCGGTTGCGCCGCAATGTGGTCTCACTCTCGGCGGCGCCGACCAGGTAACCCCAGACATGGTCCGACAGTTTCTTGCGTGCCACCGGAATGAACTCATGCAGGCACTGAAAATCGCCGCCGGGTTCGTGCAGGTGTTTCGGTTCGTCCATGGCCGGTCCTCCGTTCGCGTTGCCGCTATCAGGCATGCGCGGCGGCCTTCGTGCAAGAGGCGCGCCTCATGCCGTCGCCGCGGAGCCATGTACATCGTTGGCCGGCCGCGTATCCGTCACCGCCTGACGATGCGTCAGCCGGCGACCGCGCGCAGCCGGCGCATGGGTTGGGCCAGTTCCTGGTAGACTTCGACGTAATCCTCGGCCATCCGGCGCGACGTCCAGCGGCGGTCGAACGTCGCGCGCACCGTGGCCCGGTCCAGTTGGTCCACGCGTTTGAGCGCCGCCACCGCTTCATCCTCGCCACTCACGATGAAGCCCGAGACGCCGTCATCGATCACCTCCGGCACCGACCCGGCGCGGTAGGCGATGACCGGGGTGCCGCACGCCATCGCCTCAATCATCACCAGACCGAAGGGTTCCGGCCAGTCGATCGCGAAAATGACCGCGTGCGCGCCCGACAGGAACGCGGGCTTTTGCTGGTCGTTGATCTCGCCGACGAACTCGACGTTCGGGTTGCCCTCGATCAGCGGCTTGATCTCGCTGTCGTAATATTCCTTGTCGGCGTTATCGACCTTGGCGGCGATCTTCAGTTTCAGTCCGGCCCGCGCGGCGATGCGGATCGCGTTGCCGACGCCCTTTTCGGGTGAGACGCGGCCGAGGAACGCCGCGTATTCCTGCTTCACCTGCCGCGGCATCAGCAGATCCGCCGGCATGCCGTGCAGCACGGTGCGGACCCAGTTCAGATTGGGCACCGGCGCGCGCTGGCTGTCCGAGATCGACACGAACGGCGCGTCACGGAAGGTGTTGTAGACCTCGACGAACTCCGGCAGGTCCAGGCGGCCGTGCAAGGTGGTCAGAAAGGGCACGTTTTGCCGGCTGAACAACGACAGCGGGAAATAGTCGATGTGGAAGTGCAACACATCGAACTCGTCCTTGCGGCGATAGATCAGTTCGATCATCCGGTGATATAGCGCGACCCAGTCCTTCACGCTCGGATCGAGGCGCAACGCCCGCTCCCGCATCGGCGCCAGGGTCGCCGAGGTGATGGAATCTCCGCTGGCGAACAGGGTCACGTCGTGACCCATGGCGACCAGTTCCTCGGTCAGCGAATATACGACACGCTCGGTGCCGCCATAAAGCTTGGGCGGCACGGCTTCAAACAACGGAGAAATTTGCGCGATACGCATGGTGGGTGGCCTCGGTTCAGTCGGCATGGTTACGGCGGTACCCGCGCTCTGGCCAATGTCCAGGCACGCTGGCAGGGTTGGCTTTTGGGCGCGGAATATGGCGTGATTTCGGCGCGTTTGCGGTGATTTCGGCCAGGCTTCCGGAAACGCGCCCCGGTCGTGCGCGCGGCGAGTTGCGCGCCGCCGCGCCAGCGCCGTGAAACGGCCACGATTTGCTGTTTCCGTTGAGGATGTCCGCCGCGGTCTTTCGAGGGTGGGCCGCCGACCGGAGTTCCTCATGCCCGATACCAACGCCTCGCTCGCCGCCTTACGCGGGCGGCCTCTGCTCGTTTTGCTGCGCTATGTCCGCCGGCATCCGGTTGGGCACGCGATCGTGTTGGTCGCGGTGCTGCTGGCGGTTGGCTGCAGCGTATCGACCCAGTTCGGCATGAAATATCTGATCGATGTCATCTCCAAAGGGCAGCAGGCCGGCGCGCCGCTGGTCTGGGGCGCCTTCGCGCTGCTGTGCGCGCTGGTGGCGGGCGATAATCTGATGTGGCGGGTCGGCGGCTACACCGCGCATCGCACCTTCGTCGCGGTCACCGGCGACATCAGACGCGACCTGTTTCAGTATCTGACGGGTCACGCGCCAGGGTTCTTCGCCTCGCGCCTGCCTGGCGGACTGGCGAGCCGGGTCAGTTCCTCCGCCAACAACGCTTTCATTGTGCTGAACACCGCGGTGTGGAACGTCATCCCGCCGATCGTCGCGGTCGCGCTGTCGATCGCCTTCATCGGCTCGGTCAACGCCCACCTGTCGTTGGGCTTAACGGCGTTGGCCCTGGTACTGGGCATCGGCATGTTCACTCTGGCTCGCCGCGGCACCCCGATGCACCGTCAGTACGCGGAGGACGCCGCCGGCGTGGACGGCGAACTGGTCGACGTGATCTCCAACTTCAACGTCATGCGGGCGTTTGGCGCGACCGGGCGGGAGCAGTTCCGCCTCGCCGGCATCATCGGCGTGGAAATGGCGGCCCGGAAGCGCAGTCTTTATTATCTGGAGCACCTGCGGCTGATCCATGCCGTGCTGACCGCGCTGCTGACCGCGGGCGTCGTGGCGGCGGGGATCCGGCTGTGGCTGGCCGGTCAGGCGACGGTGGGCGACATCGTGCTGATCACCTCGCTGGCGTTCACCATTCTGCATGGCACCCGCGACCTCGCGGTCTCGCTCGTCGACCTCACGCAGTATGTTTCCCGGCTGGACGAGGCGACCCGCGCGCTGCTGCTGCCGCAGGAGTTGCCGGACCTGCCCGGCGCCATCGCGTTGCCGCCCGGCCCGCGCGAGGTAACGTTCGAAGAGGTCAGCTTCGCCTATCCCGCCCGTGCCCCGGTCATCGAGCACTTCAATCTGACCCTCGCTTCTGGGCAGCGCGTTGGCCTGGTGGGTTACTCCGGCGCCGGCAAGTCCACCGTGCTGTCACTGCTGCAACGGTTCCATGACGTGAGCGGCGGCCGCATCCTGATTGACGGCCAGGACATCCGCGACGTGACCAAGGAGAGTCTGCGGGAGGTCATGGCGCTGGTGCCGCAGGACATCTCGTTGTTCCATCGCACAGTCCGGGAAAATCTGTGCTACGGCCGACCCGACGCGACCCAGGCCCAGATGCTGGCCGCCGCCGAGACCGCCCGCTGCCGCGAGTTCATCGAGGCGTTGCCGGAGGGCTTCGATACCTTGGTCGGCGACCGCGGCGTCATGCTGTCCGGCGGTCAGCGGCAGCGCCTGGCGATCGCGCGGGCGCTGCTGAAGGACGCGCCGATCCTGCTGCTGGATGAGGCGACCAGCGCGCTGGATACCGAGTCCGAACAACTGATCCAGGCCGCGCTGGAGGACCTGATGAAGGACCGCACCGTCATCGCCATCGCGCATCGGCTGTCCACGTTGCGCCGCTTCGACCGGATCATCGTCATGGATCGCGGCCGCATCATCGACGATGGCACCCCGTCCGCTCTGGCCCGCCGTCCTGGGCCGTATCGGGATCTGCTGGACAAGCAGCACATGGATCGCGAACTGGCGTAGCAGACGCCGGGGTTATTTCCCGGGCGTCCCCGGCTCCCCCAGATCCCACCACAATCCGGCGAAGGCGGCGATGCCCTCGCGCGCGGGTCCGCGTAGGAAGTGTTCGTCCGGCCCGTGCTGCTTGCAACCGTTATAGCTGTGCGGGATCCAGACCAGCGGCGTGCCGAGATGGTCGACGAACACGTCGCCCGGCAGCCCGCCGGATGAATTGGGAATCACCTGCACCCGTTTGCCGAGCGAGTGTTCCATGCTGGCAACGGTCCAGCGCACCCATGGATTGGCGGGATCTGTGCGGCTCGCCGGCATGCGGATGCCGGCGTTCTCGACCTTCACATTGGTGAAACCCTCGGCGTCGAGATGCCGCCGCACCGCCTCGCCGAACCCTTCGGGGTCGGTATCGACCGTGTAGCGGATCTGGCAATGCGCGCGCGCGTTCGGCGCCACCGCGTTGACCGGCGCCTCGGGCCGGCCGGAGATCATCGCCAGCACGATGAAGCTGTTCCAGCCATAGATTTTTTCCGCCGGCGTCAGGCCAGGCTCGCCCCAGCCGGGATCGATCGTCGCCGCTTCGCCGCCACCGCCGACCGGGCAACCGGCCAGCACCGCGCGCACATCGGCCGGCACGCCGTTGCGCGGCAACCAGTCGCGCACGAGGATTTTGCCGTTGCGATCGATGATGCTGCCAAGCGCGGCGACCAGCACCACCGCGGGGTCTGTCGTCAGCCCGCCCCAGTGTCCGGAATGCACGCCGCCAGGCCGCAAATCCACCACGAGATCGAAATGATATGTGCCGCGGGTGCCGGTGGCGATCGTCGGCACCTCGGGCATCACCCGCGGTCCGTCGCTGGCGATCAGCACATCGGCGGCGAGGCTGTCCCGGTTCGCCGCGACGAATTCCCGTAGCCCGGTCGAGCCGCGTTCCTCACTGGTTTCCAGCACCAGCTTTACGTTGAACCCGAGCTTGCCGCCGCGTTCCGCCAGCACCGCCTCCAGCGCGGAAAGATTGAGTGCGTGCTGGCCCTTGTTGTCGGCCGTGCCGCGGCCATACCAAAGTTCGCCGCGCTCGGTCAGCGTCCAGGGATCGAGGCCTGGTGTCCACTGGTCTTCCAGCCCGCGCACGGTGTCGCCGTGCCCGTAGGTCAGAACTGTCGGCAGCGCGGCGTCCTCAATGCGTGCCGCGATCAGGATCGGGCCGAAACCCTCGCGTGGATTGGGATGGATCGCGACGGTGAAGCCAAGCCGTCGCAGCCACGGCTGGATCGCGTCGCCGAGATAACGCTCGACATCCGGCAGGTGCGCCGGGTCCTGCGAGGTACTGGGGATCGCGACCAAGGCCGCCAACCGCTCGCGGAAGCCGTCGCCGTCGAAAAACTCCAGCGCGCGGCCGATCGCGCCATCCCGGGAAGCCATGCTGTTTCTCCGCCTGATCGATCGCGGCACTCTACCACTCGGTCCGGTGCGCGCTATGCTTGGCCCCGGAGGGCGTGCCCATGACATCAGTGCTGGAACGGGAGTTGACAACTCTGGCCACGGCGGCGCGGCGGTATGACGCGCGGCACCGGCGCATCCCTCGGATCGCATGGCCCGAGGGGCAGCGCATGGCGGTCAATTTCACCGCCGATTTCGACGCGATGCTGTTGCGCCGCCTGCTGAATGAGCCGCCGATGCAACTCGCCAAGGGCGAGTTCGGCGGCCGTGTCGGGATCTGGCGGCTGATCGCGCTGTTCGACAGCCACGGCATCAAGGCGACGATCTTCACCCCTGGGCGGATCAGCGAGCTGTACCCAGACGCGTTGCGCGCCGCCCATGCCAGTGGGCACGAGATCGCCGATCACATGTGGGAACATCGCGTGCCGCGCGATATGCAACTGGAACTGGATCATCTTCAGAAGACCGGCGCGGCGTTGTCCTCGATCACTGGTCGCAAGCCGGTGGGAACGCGCAGCGACCACTCGCTGTCGCTACTGAAACAAGAAGGATTCGTCTATACGTCGCATGAATGCGCGGACCATTTGCCGTATTACCTGAGCGACGCGGACAACCAGAACGAAATGCTGAACCTGCCGTTTCATTACGCGATCGATGATGCGATGTTTTATAGTTTCGCCTGGCTTGGCTCGGGCAACGCGGCACAGCGGATCACCGATACTGATCGGGTGTTCGATCTTTGGTGGGAGGCGTTTCTGCAACAATACCACACCGGCGGATATCTGAATGTCTGCCTGCATCCGTTCGTGTCCGGACGCGCCCAGAGGATCGAGATGCTCGACCGGCTGATCACCCGGATGCAGGCGATGCCGGGCGTCTGGATGCCGACGTGTGAGGCGGTGGCGCGGCATTGCCTCACCGTGCATCCATAAAGGGAGAATGGCATGCCCTGGAAAGATGGCTACACGATCTCCACCGAAAAGAGCGTTTCGGATCGCGATGTGCGCTGGCCGGGGGAGCAGCGTTGTTGTTTCAGTATCACGGTCGACCTGAGTGTCGCGTCCGGGCCGGAGGGGATCACCGAGGCGGATCTCGCCAGTCCGAAAGCGCAGTTTGGGCTGCGGGAGGGTCTGGACCGCATCGAGGAGGCGCTCGATCGTTTCGGCCTGAAAGCGACTTTCGCGACGCCCGCGGTGATGGCGCGGGTGCAGGCGCACAGGCTGCGGCTGTTGACGCAACGGGGTCATGAGATCGCGGCGGAAGGTTTTCGGCATGAGGACGTTTCGGCCATGTCGCGCGCCGACGAGGCCGAGCGGATCGCGCTGACAACGGCTGTGTTGTCGGACATCACCGGGCGGCGGCCGGAGGGGTGGTTCTCGCTGCCTCGCCAGGCCGATAAGTTCGCCGGAGGGACGATCAGCCCGCACACGATGGATCTGCTGATCGACGCGGGTTACGCCTGGTTCGGCAATGGTCTGGCCGACGATATCCCGCATCATTGGGTCACGGACGCGGCGTCGCGCCGGTCGATCCTGGCGATGCCGTATTATTACCATTACGACGATCAGTTCTTCCTGCTGTTTCCCTCGAAGGGTACTGGGCTGGAGCACGCTGATTCGCTGTTCCGCAACTGGCGCGCCGAGTTCGACGCGCAGTACCGTCGCGGCCGGCACTTTCATATGACATTGCACCCGTACGCGTCCGGGTTTGGTCACCGGGTGCGGTTGCTGGAGACGTTCCTGCGATACGTCAGCGGGTTCGACGGGATCTGGAACGCGACCGCATCGGCGGTGATCGCGCACTGGCGTCAGATCGATCCGGTACCGCGGCTGGAGCCGAGTATCTGGCGGGATTATCCGGGGAGTCTGAGTTGAATGACCCTTGGATTAACGAGACTGGTGGCGCTGCTGTTGCTGCTGGGTATCGCCCGTCCGGCTCAGGCACAAATTGAAGGCTTCAACCCGGCGCTCGCGCCGCCCGCGCCAATGAATGAAAAAGTGCTGCGTCTGGCTGGCGATCCGGACCGCCCGGTCACGCTCGAGGTCACCCTCTACACGCCGCCGGGCCCTGGGCCGTTTCCGCTCGCGGTGCTCAATCACGGTGCCACCAATGCGGGCAAGGGCAATCGCGGAACGCGCTATCGTTACACATTCAACGCGTATTACTTCCTCTCCCGAGGCTATGCCGTCGCGCTTCCCATGGCACGAGGTTTCGCCGGGTCAGGCGGCGATCTGGTGCATGACGGTTGTAGTTTGGACATTGTCGGACGGGAGAACGCCCAGGACCTGCGTGCGGTGATCGAGGCGCCTGGCCGGCAGCCGAGCATCGATCCTCGGCGAGTTGTTGTCGCGGGTCAGAGCTTCGGCGGCTGGACGACAATGGCGCTCGGAACGATGGACGTTCCGGGCCTGCGCGGTCTGATCGGGTTCTCGCCGGCGCTGCGAACATCCGACTGCCAGTGGCAGGATCAGGCGATGATTTCGGGCGCGCGCCGCTTCGGTGCGGATGCCAAATATCCATCGTTGTGGTTTTATGGCGACAATGACTCAGTGATGCCGGTCGAGACGTGGCACGGCGTGTTCGCCGCCTATGCGAGCGGCGGCAGGCGCGCGGAACTGGTGACAGTCGGCCGGTTCATGGAAGATTCGCACCAACTGCTGAGCAGTTCCGAAGGCCTGCCGATCTGGACGCCGCGCGCGGACGCGTTTCTCGCCAGGATCGGCCTTCCCTCGACCGCCACCCATCCGGAATATCTCCCAATGCCCAGTCCGCCGCCATCACACTTCGCGGCGATCGGGGATGTAGCCGCGGTGCCCTGGCTCAGCGATAAAGGGCGGGAGGCGTATCGGGAGTTCCTCACCCGGCGTTTTCCGCGAGCCTTCGTTTTGTCAGTGGCCGGAAGCTTCGCCGTGGCCGACGGCGGCTTCGATGCGCTTGGCCGCGCCATGGCGCTGTGCGGCAACGCGGGCATCAATTGCGCACCATACGCGATCGACGGCCAGGTGGTGTGGACCGGCGGCAAGGAGACGCCGAAAGATTACGCGCGGACCGTACCGGCGGGCCGGACGTCGACATTGAATTTCGCCTGTGCCGTCAATCCGGATTGCACGTCGCGCGGGTTGCCGAAGCTATGGGTCAGCGAGGCACCCCAACAGGGCACGGCCGCGGTCCTGGTCCAGGATGGGCATCCGGGTTTTCCCCCTGGGAACCTGTTCGCGAAGTGTAATGTCGCCAGTGTGCCCGGCGTCGCCGTGGCCTACACCCCGGCGCCTGGTTTCGCGGGCTCAGACGTCGTGACGTTCGAGGAAACGAGCGTCGACGGCAGACGTCATTCATTCAGGATCGCGTTGACGGTGCAATGAAGCCGCGTCACGCCATCGGTGGCGCGGAGCCCTTCACCTG
>CALFNB010000339.1 GCA_937902425.1 uncultured Acetobacteraceae bacterium
CATGCCTCGGGGTCGCTGGAGCCGATAGCGTCAAGGGAGCACAGGAGCTGCTCGTGCTGACCGGTAGCCGCCTCCAGGAGCGCCCTCCGCTTGAGGAGGGCGCGATCGTGGGGAGCGAGAGCGATCGCTTCAGCGATGCGCGCCTTCGCGTCATCAACTCGGCCAATGTAGCAGAGAGCGTTGCACATGTTGAGCAAGCTCCAGAGATAGCTGTCGCGTATCTCTGAGTGCTTCACGCCGTCCCAGACCTTTCCGAGAAGGTCAACCGCCCAGCGGAGCTCGTCCAACTGGGACGGGTCCAGCCTGTGGGCAAAGATAGCAGCCCTGTCCCTGAACAGGACCTCTAGCGTGTAAGAGGCTGTCTCGGCCATCACCTCAAGACTGTCAGGCTGGGCGGAGAGGACTCTCGTAAAGGCTGCGATGCCTTCTTCGTGCATTCCGCGATGGCGGTACCACCGCGCTGCCGAGAGGACTACGTTCCAGCCGACAGCCGCCGGATCCATCACCTTCCAGTAGGGGTCCCGGACAGCATCCTCATCGACGGAGACGGCGATCCGCATCGCCAAGGCGTCATCGTTGCTTGGCTCCCGGGACAACAGCTCGTCGAGCATCCTGCGGGACTCGTCAGTATCGCCGAGGAGGAAATGTCCCTGGGACGCGTACACGATAGCCCTCGCGTCGTTTGGTGCGAACGGCAGCGCCTCGAGGCAGGCGTGGGCCGCATCGTCATTGTGTCCCAGGTTGAATAATGCCGCCGCCTTGTTCGCCAGCAACCGGAACCGGGCGAAGTTGGAGGCCCCTTCCCAGTACTCGACAACCAGCTGTTCCAGACGACGTAGAGCGGTCTTAGGCTGATTCTCTTGGAGGAGGGTCCGAAGGTCGTCTATCCGCGCGTGAAGGACGGTTTCGGAAGCATCGACTTGGTCTGCTGTCGGACCACGCAGATCTTGGAGAAGTACGCTGATAGCCCCGAGTTTTTCATTGGTCTCTATCTGCCCAAGGCGAACTTCGGCCACCGCCGCAGCCGTTCCGACATTGCCCCGAACCACGTCGTTTTCGATGGAGCCAAGCTTGGCAAGTATCTCCCTCTGTCGAGGCGCCTGGTCAGGGTAGTGCTTCGTCATTACCTCATCGGAGTCGGCGATGCGCGTGCGCAGGTCCTCCCACCCGAAGACTCTGACCGAGAAAAGCCCCTTTAAAGCGTGCCTTGCTGTGATCCGGCGGGCTACCGCCTCGATAGACGCGTCCTTGGGTGCTGTTGTGACCAGCAGCCAGCAGTCGAGCCGTGGCTCGAACTTAAGCGCCTTCTCGACCTCGGCTTCGAGCTCTGCCTCAGTAACAGCGGCTCCGTACAGGACGTCCTTCCCCTTGCACTGCACGCCATGGAGCTGCCCGGCTGCGCGCTGCGGGTAGCCCGAGATGTCGGTCCCGTGCTGCGGCTGCCCCCTACGTCCGTTCTTCGTGGCATACGGATCTCCCCATTGCGCTCGGAAGATGTCGAGGCAGAGATCTTCGAATTTCTCCCAGTTGCCCGGCGGTAGAATTTGTAGGTCGTTGAAGTCCATCAGCTCCCCGTGTTTGACTAGGCGGAGCGGCAAGCGCGGCCTCCGGTTTAGCGCGGCGCTTGCGACTCGGCGGCTAGCCCAAGAGCATACCCCGAGTCGGTCGTGACCGCCTGCTACAATAGGCTCAGCAACACGACCGGCCGACTGATGGACGAGCCCCACGTGGTCTCTGACAATTCAAAGCGTGCCTGACCCAGCGCACTATCGATGTAACGGTATGCTCTTGATTTCGGCACGGGCGGTTGAGTGCGGCCTGAGTGCTGGCGCAAGTCCTATCCACGGATAATGCTCGAAGGTCCGTATTAATGGACTACCATCACCCAAACGGACTGTCTCCTCCCGGCCAATCTCGGCCGTTTGGGCCGCAGCTGCGAAGGACTACTCCGGGTCGACGGCCGACCTTCAAACTAACCCACTACCGGTTCATGCCGTTCGTGGTTTGTCCGCTTCGTTCTTGTTTTGTGTCGGAGATGCCGCGGCACGGAACGGCGGCGCGTCATGCGGCGCTGTCTGAATGTCATGACTGATGGTTAACAGGGATCATTTTGGGCGTTGATGGAGCATTCCAGGTCCCGCCGAAAAGTCTCAAACGACGGGCGGCACGAAATGAAATGACGCACCATGTGCCGTGACGTCTTCGCGGCGCGACGGCCGATTCCAGCCACGGTCGACCACGGGCCCGTGGCATTCCCCAGATGCCCCGCGCGGGTTTCGATGCTGTAATGCAACACACTCCACAGGCCACGTTTGATCCAGATCAAAGCCAGGCCAGATACCTCGCGAGCTTGATCGAACCATCGGCGAGTTGGAATTGGGCGTGTTTCCCGATTCCCTTGCTCGCCGTTCGAACGAGGTGGAGCCAATGCCTGTCGCCTGCGCGACCAAAAGTTTCCGCGGACCAACGGGGGGCGCGGAGCACTTCATCGTGATCCAGGCGCCGCCCGGGCCCGGCCTGGAGGCACAAATAAGTTGTGTCGAGCACCGCTACGCGGAGGCCCGCGTCGCGCTCGGTTTGTCACCGGAAAGCGCGGTCTTTCGCCGCATCTACCTCAGCGATGCACCGAACCAGGCCGCGCGGTTGAGGGATTCGCGCCTGGTCCATGATGCCGACTGTGGGCCGGTCGCGGTGTCGATTGTGCAGCAGCCGCCGTTGCCGGGCTCAAAGCTCGCATTGCTCGCATATCACCTGGAAGACTCTGATCGCCTGGAAGACGTTGGGCCGGTCAGGAAACAGCAACTGGCGCCCAACCATCTGCTGGTCGAAAAGAACGGCACGCGCCACTTGTGGAGCACCGGACTGTGCACCGGCGCGACCAACGAACCCACGTCCACCGCCAGCCAGACGCGCGAGGTCTTCACCGGCCTGACCGATGCCCTGTCGGGTCTGGGTGGCACGTTGCGCGACAACTGCGTGCGGACCTGGATCTACGTCAAGGATGTCGACGTGTTCTACCGGGACATGGTCGACAGCCGCACCGCGTTGTTCCGGCAACACGGCATGACACGCGACTCGCACTATTTGGCCAGCACCGGCATTGAGGGCTCCTGCGCGCATCGCTACGACACGGTGCTGATGGACGCCTGCTCGAACCTCGATCTCGCACCGGGTCAGGTCAGCTACCTGAACGACTTCGACCATTTGTGCGCGACCAAGGACTACAACGTCACGTTCGAGCGGGGCACGCGCATCGGCTATGCCGATCGGTCGCACCACTTCATCTCCGGCACGGCCAGTATCGACAACTCCGGGCATGTGCTGCATCCGGGCGACGTGCTGCGCCAGCTCGGACGTGCGCTGGAAAATGTCGATGCGCTGCTGCGCTCTGGCGGTGCCTGCCTGGCCGACATGACCCATCTGGTGACCTATCTGCGCGACCCCTCCGATTGCGCGAGAGTCGATGCCTGCCTCCGCGAGCGCTTCCCGAACCTGCCGGTGCTGATCCTGCGCGGCGCGGTCTGCCGTCCTGATTGGTTGATCGAGGTCGAAGGGATCGGCGTCGCCAAGGCGGATTCCCCGCATTTGCCGAGGTTTTGACCACGAAAGGATATCGCCATGTCAGATGCCGCCGCGCCGCGCGCGATGCCAAATACAGCCCCGCTCGCGATGCCAAATACAGCCCCGCTCGCGATGCTCGACGAAGCCGCCATCGCCGCCGCCGAGTTGCGGCACGATCCGTATGACTTCGCCTTCGTGGAGCATGCGCTGGCGCCGGCGCTGAAAGACCAGGTGCTCGCCGATGCCCCGGTCATCCCCGATCGCGGCAGCTATGGTCTCCCCGACCTGCACCATGGACCTCAATTCGCCGCTGTCGTGCGGGACCTGCTCAGCACGCGCTTCCGCGAGCTGGTCGAGCGCAAGTTCGACATGGACCTGAGCGCCTGCCCGCCCGCCATCGTGATGATGGGCAACACCACGGGTCACTACAATGAGGGCTACGCCCATCCGGACTCGAAACATAAGATCATCACCGTATTGCTCGGGTTCAGCCGGGAGTGGCCCTATGAGAAAGGCCGGCTGCGGGTGCTGCGAAGTGCCGACCGCGACGATTACGCGTTCGAGTTCGCGCCCGAATTCGGCCGCATGCTGATGTTCCGCGTGTGCGATCATTCCTGGCACGGTTTTCTGCCGCAGAAAGGCCAGCGGATGAGTTTGCAGCTCTGTTATGTCGACTCCGAATGGTATGTGCGCAAGGAGTACTGGCGGCACAGCGTCAGCGCCTATGCCAAGTCGGTGCCGTTGTTACGGAAAATCATCGACTATGCGCCGCGCCGCCTGACCCGAGCCGCACGATGACCTTCCCCCAGGTGCCCTCCCCTGGGCAGATCGCCGATCACTTCATCGGCGCCGTCAGCCGGTCGGAACGCGCGGATCAGCCGTTTCGCCACTGGCGGATGCGGGACGTGTTCCCCGAAGCATTATGCACCGCGATCCTGGTGCTGCCGATCGCACCGCCCGCTCTGGGCCGCACCGACGGGACCCGTGCGAGCTACAACAGTCAGCGCACCTTCATCACGCCCGCGCTACGTGATTCGTTCCCGGTTTGCGCGGCGCTGGCGGAGGCGTTGCAGCGCCCCGAGGTGGCGCGCACGATGGCCTCGACCTGCGGCATCGACGTGGCGGGCGGCTTTCTGCGCATGGAATACATGCAGGACCTGGACGGCGCCTGGCTGGAACCGCACCGCGACATCCCGGAGAAACTGTTTTCGATGGTCGTGTATCTGTTCACCGGGCCGCATGCGAAGGACTGGGGCACCGATATTTACGACGCGGAGCGACGCTGGGTGGCCCGGTCTGCCGGCGCGTTCAACTCCGGGGTGATTTTCGTCCCGGGCCCGGCCACCTGGCACGGTTTCGATCAGCGTCCGATTGTCGGGGTGCGCCGGCTGTTGGAAATCAACTACGTCCGCGCCGATTGGCGCGATCGCGAGCAACTGGCCATCCCGGAGCAACCGATCAGGCTGGCATAGCCACGAACCGCGGCTCATGCCGCGGATGCCGCCAAAGCGGACACGATCGGGGAGCCGCGCCGCCCACCCCCTGGGGTAGCACTGATCGAAGTCAATGCGTCCGATGGCCAGGACTGGTTCTCTGCGCGGCGGATCGGCTCCGGTTGACCGATGACCGCGCCGGCGCGCGCGGCGGCGATCGGATTGGCCGAGGCTCCAGGAGACAAAGCATGACGCCATCGGCGGCTCGTTCGGTTCTGTATGTCCGCCTGCCGTGCTGGAAGATCTATCCTGGCGGCGTGGTGTACGTCGCCGACCATGTGCACAAGCAGAGACCGGACATCTCGCAGCGGATCCTCGATCTGGCCCTGGTCGCACCCGCCCAACGCGAGACGGTGTTGCAAGAGCATCTTCGCCGGCTGCGGCCCGACATCGTGGCGTTCTCCTGGCGCAACATGCAGTCCTTCGGACCACACCCGGAAGATGACGCGCTCGGTGTCGTGATGAACTACGATCACTCGGGGAGCCTGCGACGCCGCCTCATCGCGGTGCGCGACGCGGTGCGCATCATCGGTCGCTATGTCGCCGACCGGCGCGCCAATTTCCGCTGGTTCCGTCTCGCGCGCCGCACGCTGCCGGACTCGCGCATCGTCGTCGGCGGCGGCGCGGTATCGATTTTCGCCGCCTGGGTGGTGCGGCATTGCCCAACCGACACCGTCGTGGTGGTGGGTGACGGCGAAGCTGCCATGGTCTCGATCGTCGACGGGTTCACCGCTCCGATGGGGGAAATCTGGTACAAGGACGAGTCCGGCGGGATCACCCATCGCGACCGCACCGGGACCTTCGATCTGCGACGCCTTACGGCGGTCGACTTCCCTTATATCGCCTCGATCTTTCCGAATTTCACCGATTATCTGGGCGGCACGATCGGCGTCCACACCAAGCGGGGTTGCCCGTTCCAGTGCCATTTCTGCCTGTACAATCAGATCGAAGGCCATCGTCAGCGCTATCGCGAGCCGGCCGAGGTGGCGCGCGAAATCGAGACGCTGAACCGCGACCATGGCGTGCGCGAAATCTGGTTCACCGACGCGCAATTCTGCTCCACCCAAAAAAGCACACGGCACGTGGAGCAAATTCTCGACGAGATGCTGGCGCGGCGGCTCGATGTGACGTGGCACGGCTATTTGCGCCTGAACCATCTGACGCCCGCGCTGGCGCGAAAGATGTGGGCCAGCGGCATGGGCAGTGTCGATTTGTCGTTCACCGGCTCGCAGGAAATGGTCGATTGCCTGACCCTCGGCTACTCGCTCGCGCAGCAGATGGACGCGTTCCGCATGCTGAAGGCGAATGGACATACGGACCAGAAGATCAAACTCTATTTGCCGCTGAACGCGCCGGGCGAAACCGCGCGCACGTTGCGCATGACGATCGACAGGATCGAGGAACTCTACGCGTTGTTCGGCCGCGATAACGTGTTGCCGTTCATTTTCTTCATCGGCGTGCAACCGGGCACGCCGGTCGAGAAACTGCTGATCAGCCAAGGGTACCTGAAGCCCGGCTACAACCCGCTGACCTGGAACCCGTTCCTGATCAAGCGGCTGCTGTACAACCCGCCGCCGCTTGGGCCGATGATCGGCCGCGCCTATCTGGAGGCCTCGGCGCGCGCCGGTTCGGCGGGCGATTACGTCGGACGAATCACGATGGAGATTCTCCGGCGCGAGTTGGACCGGGTCGAGGTGGACAAGCCCGCGCCGGTCGAGGCGATCGCACCGGCGATAGCGGCGGAATAACCCGTGCGGTGAGGCCTGCCAGTGCTGCGATTCGCCGCCTCAGGCCCGGTCTCGCCAGGGTAAAAATATACTTGACGCACTACCCATAAGATATGAGCCACTTGCAAAACTATCGGCACGCACGCGGGAATTTCCTTCCGAGACTACAA
>CALFNB010000340.1 GCA_937902425.1 uncultured Acetobacteraceae bacterium
CGGGGTCGAACGTCCCGGATTATTCAGGTCGGGGACGCAAGGATCAACATAGGAGGCACCAAGATCATATTAGACTCGTTGTGAAAGTCGTCGACCAGAAAATTTAAATCTGCAACCCATTGAAATTACGAAATTTCAACTCTGGGTAGAGTCGAGTCTTGTCAATGGGTTGGATTCCATGCCGAACTGTTCATAACAGGTCTATTGAATGGGCATCGGCAAGGTCGAGTCGAATGAAAATTGCATAAGCTTAGTGTTTTAGTGCCTTAGTGGTAATGCGTTTTTGCTAAGTACCAACCTGAACCCCAGAGTTAAATCATTCGGTCGCCGGCTTCAAATGCTCCTGCAGCCGCGGCATCAGTTCAACCAGGTTGCACGGCCGGAACCGGTTATCCAACTGGTTCACCAGAATATCGTCCCAGCCATCCTTTACCGCACCCGTGCTGCCCGGCAGCGCGAACAAATACGTTCCGCCCGCCACACCGCCCATCGCGCGGGACTGGATCGTTGACGTTCCGATCTTCTGATAGCTCAACATCCGGAACAGTTCGCCGAAACCTTCGATCTTCTTCTCCAGCACACGGTCGAACGCCTCGGGCGTCACGTCGCGGCCGGTGATGCCGGTGCCGCCGGTGGTGATCACGACGTCGATCGAGGGGTCCGCGATCCAACGCCGCAACAGCACCTCGATCGCACCGGCGTCGTCTTTTTCGATTGCCCGGACAGCGACCGAGTGCCCGGATTTGACGATCCGCTCGGCCAGTGTCGCACCGGACGTGTCGGTCTCCATTGTCCGCGTGTCCGACACCGCCAGCACGGCGATGTTCACGGCCAGGAACGGGCGGGATAAATCGATGCGGCCCATGGCGTCCTCCTCCAAACTCAGGCGCGCGGGATAGCACATCCGGTGCCTCGACCAAACGCGCGTTTTCCCGCATCCTCCGGCGTCCCAATCAAAGCAGGTGCGACGATGTTCATCGCCATGAATCGCTTCAAGGTCATCCGCGGCTCGGAGGCCGATTTCGAGACCGTCTGGACCTCCCGCGACACGCATCTCCGCGACGTGCCGGGCTTCATCACCTTTCACCTGCTGCGTGGACCGGAACGCGAGGATCACACGCTGTTCGCCTCCCACACGCTGTGGGCCAGCCGGGCGGAGTTCGAGGCGTGGACAACATCCGAGGCCTTCCGCCTCGCGCATCGCGGCGCCGGCGGCAACAAGCCGCTTTACCTCGGCCACCCCGAGTTCGAGGGCTTCGACGTGGTGCAGGAAATCAACGCCGGCTGAGCGGTTCCTCCGCCGCCATCAGCTCCAGCGCCTTGGTGCGCCGCCGGTCGAGCCGCGCCAGCCAGTTCTCGCCGAACAAAGTGTAGGCGGCCGTCTGCCGGTAGCCGGTGCGTTGCATCGCGGTCAGCGCGTCCAGCAACGTCAGCGAGTCGCTCAACGCCACGCGGCCCAGTGTGTCAGGTCCAACCGCGCCGTCGATCTCGCTACGCTTTTGACCGCAGGCGAGTTGCAGGGCGCGGCCGGCCCGGTCGGGCCCGGCGTTTACCGCGTGGTCGAACACCATCAGGTCGATACCCGGAGGCAAGGCGTCGCAGCGCGTGCGATTCCAGAAATCCGCCAGATACAACGCGCGCACGGTGGCGCACGGCACATGCCTGACGTCGTCTCGCCCAAGCCCAGGATCGCGGAGGAAGCGACGCAGGCGAGCAAGGGTGATGCCGTGATTGGTGGCCAGACGGGGTTCGGTGGGATGGTCGGTGTATCCACCTTCCTCGGTCAGGGTGAACTCAAGGGATTCATCGAAAGAGTCGTCCATGGGCACCGCGCTCCTGAGAAGATATGACTAAGGCAGGAGCGTGGTCATGTCGCGCATCGGCGAATTCGCGTCAAAGGAATTCCGGCCGCCGCGCCCGTGCTCGTCATCCCGGTGACGAGCACGGGGATGACGAGGTTAAGTCACACGACGGGCGACGCGCCGCCGTCCATGTTGATCGCCGCGCCGGTGGTGAAACCAGCGAGGTCGGAACACAGGAAGCACGCCATCGCGGCGAATTCCTCGGCCTTGCCGATGCGTCCGATGGGCACGTTCGCACCCATTTTTGCTCTGAATTCGTCGTACGTGACGTTGGTCGCGGCCGTCCTGTGCCGGCGGACGTGCTGATCGGAGTCGATCAGGCCCACCAGCATGCCGTTCACCAGGATGCCGTGCGGCGCGCCCTCATTGGACAGGATCTTCATCAGCGCCATCCCCGCCGCCCGCGACACCGCCGTTGGCGCGCCGCCCGCCCGTGGCGCCTTCGCGCCGAGGTTCAGAACGTTGATGATCCGTCCCCATTTGCGCTCCTGCATGCCCGGCCACACGAGGCGGGTCAGCCGGATCGCGCCAAACAGCTTCAGGTCCAGGTCTTCTTGCCAGATCTCATCAGTGATCTTGTCGAACGTCATCGCGCGCGAGGTGCCCGCGTTGTTGATCAAAATGTCGACCTTGCCGAACTCCTTCATCACCGCCGGCACGGTCTTTTTGATGTCCTCATCCTTGGACACGTCGCACTGGAACGTCGCGACCTTCGCTTTCGCGTGTTCGGACACCTGGGTTTTCGCCTCCGCGAGGCCAGCCGGATCGCGCGCCAGGATCGCGACATCGGCGCCGGATGCGGCGAACTCCTTCGCCATCGCGAGACCCAGTCCCTTGCTGGAACCCGTAATGATCGCGCTTTTGCCGTCGAGGCGAACTTCCATTGGTTTTCTCCCGCTTTGCTTTATGGATGCGCCAGTGTGGAGAACGACGACGCGGCGGGCAAGGGCCGGGACGCGGCGAACGGTGGATTGCCATGTCGCATCGCGGGTGGCTGTTCAGGGGGATGTGGTCCAGCGGTCGTGACCCTTAACAATTAATTTACCGGTCACTGGTAGAACGCGGCTCGAAGAGGGCACCTTTCGCCCAGGAAAAGCAACCATGCACGCCGCTATCAGATGGGCCGCGCTCGGTGGGATTGCGACGTTGACGCAGGCCTGTACCACGCAACCTCTCGTCACCTGGAAAATGATACCAGGCTTTGGCATGGAACCGTGGGCGCCGCAGGATCTCGCCACCAATGTGCAGGACTGGGACCGCGCCGCGCATAAGATCGTGGAGGGCCTGGAAGCCAATGGCCTGGTGGCGGATTGGTCATCGGGCACGAGATCGCCGAAAGCAGCGGCGGCTCCCGCAAATACGTTCTTCCTCAGGCTCCACGGGGATTCGGTTTTTCTGTTGCAGCTGAAGGGCGCGCTTGAATCTGAAATAACCAGCAGGGGTGGGGCCACATCTGACTCGCCCGCGGGCGCGTACACCCTGGATTTAAGGGTCGACGTCGTACGATGGGGCTCGCGGCTAAGCTCACAACCGTACACCGCGCGGCGCGAGGCCGTGTGGCAGGCTTCGTTAATCTCTGACAACAGAAGAATTGTCCTGTCATTTCGAGAGCCATTCTATATCAAGGACTCCGACATCGCGCTTTACGAAAGGGCTTCACCCCCTGACGAGACGCTCGCGAACATGGCCCGCCCACTTCGCTACCGCACTCAGTAGACCCAATGCGCGGGAAACATGTCATGCGAAACTCCATGCGCGTCGGTTTGGCGATCATTGCAATGGCGCTCACGGGTTGTGGCGTTGAGGATCCGTCGCGGCTCAGTTGTTTATCGCCCGATGCCAGACCGGGCCGGGTTTACGGCGACACACTCGCTGAACTGACGTACATCGCGGTCGACCAGATGACCATTTGCGTACGGCCTGAAATCTCGCCGATCGTCCCGATCGCGGTGTCGTCGATCACCGAATCGCAACGGCTCGACACGAGTTCCTCGTTTGGCAATATGGTCGCGGATTTCGCGCGAAGCCGGCTTGCCAAGAACCAGATGAACGTATCTGAACCAAGGCTGCGTTCGTCGATGCTGCTGAAACAAGACCAAGGCGAGATGATGCTGGGGCGCGATCCCCACAGCCTGGTGATGCCCCCACCCTATTCGGCGATTTTGACCGGGACATACGGAGTTGGCGAAACGAGCGTTTTCGTTAGTCTGAAGTTGATTCGCGTGGACAACGCGCAAATTCTTGCCGCCGCGGATTTCGAAGTCCGGCGCGCCGGGGATGTCGACAACTTGCTGCATGACTTAAAGGTCGCCAGAACTCGGAAGTAAACAGAATCGTTGCGCGCCGATACACTCGTCCCCTGACCTGGCCCCATGCGCACATCGCCGGGTCCACACCCGGCGATGACGTTGAGAGGGCATACCGCGCCTCGTCATTGACGCCCGCCGGCCACCGCGCCTACGCTTCCGGTCAGATGACGGAACAGCCGTCACGCCAAAAATGGGAGGATACGATGCCAGGTTGCATCCGGAGCATGATTGCCATCCCCTTGCTTGCCGCCGCCTTGCTGATGGCGCGAACATGTTTCGCCGAAGATACCATCAAAATCGGCTACATTGACCCGCTGTCCGGCGCCTTCGCGCAGCAGGGCGACGCCAGTTTGCAGCATTTCGCGTATTTGCTCGACCGGATCAACGCGGAAGGCGGAGCGCTCGGGAAGAAATTCGAAATCGTCTCGTATGACAGCAAACTGCAACCGTCCGAGGCGTTGATCGCTCTGAACAGCGTCATCGACCAGAACATTTCGTTCGTCATGCAGTGCGCCGGATCGAATGTGGGCGCGGCGCTGATCGATGGCGTATCGAAGCACAACGCACGTAATCCGGACCATCGGATCCTGTATCTGAACTGTGGCGCTCTGGCTTCGGACCTGACGAACGAGAAATGTGACTTCTGGCATTTCCGGTTCGACGCCAACACCGCGCAAAGAGCGGCCACCTTGGTGCGCGCTTTGCCGAAGGATGTGAAATCGGTCTATCTGCTCAATCAGGATTACCTGTTCGGTCAGACGTTGCAGCGGGAGACGAAGGAGCAACTCCTGCAACAGCGGCCCGATATTTCGATCGTGGGGGAAGAATTCATTCCGCTTGGCAAAGTGAAGGACTTCTCCTCCTATATCACAAAGATCAAGAACTCGGGCGCGCAAGTGCTGATCACCGGGAACTGGGGACCGGACCTCAATCTGATGTTGAAGTCGGCGGTGGAATCCGGATTGCCCATCGATTTTTACACGTATTTGTCGCATGTCGTTGGTGGTCCGACAGCGACGGGTTCCGCTGGAGAGAACCGGTTGCACACCGTGGTCGAATTCCATCCGAATGTTCCGGTCGAGCAAAAGAGTGCCGCGGGTGAAGAGTTCGTCACCAAATGGCGTCAGTCGCACGACTTCGACCTGTTCCAGATGAACAACTACGTCATGTTGAAGATGCTGGCCGCCGCGATCAACAAGGCCGGCAGCATCGATCCGCTGAAGGTCGCGCTGGCATTGGAAGGGCAGACGGCGAAGGATCCGCTCGGGCATGATTACATGATGCGCCCGGACGACCATCAACTGATGGAGCCGCTTTACGTGGCGAAGTTTACCCGCGACGTGAAATACGACTCGGAGAAGACCGGGCTTGGCTGGAAGACGGTCGGGATGTCCGACGCGGCGTCATTGGTTCTGCCGACGACGTGCAAAATGAAGCGCCCGACGTCCTGAAATCGCGAGGGCCGGGTGCTCCAGACACCCGGCCCGCTATCCTCATGCGACCTCGAACAGTCCCGCCGCGCCCATGCCGCCACCGACGCACATCGTGACCACCACGAATTTCGCGCCGCGGCGCTTGCCCTCGATCAGCGCGTGACCGACCATGCGAGCACCCGACATGCCGTACGGATGCCCGATCGAAATGGCTCCGCCGTTGACGTTCAGTTTGTCGTGCGGAATGCCCAGTCGGTCGCGGCAATACAGGACCTGACAGGCGAACGCCTCATTGAGTTCCCACAGATCGATGTCATCGACTTTCAGCCCGTGCTTTTGCAGCAATTTCGGCACCGCGAAGACCGGACCGATCCCCATCTCATCCGGCGCGCACCCCGCCACCGCCATGCCGCGGTAAATGCCCAACGGCTGTAACCCGCGGCGCGACGCTTCGGCCTCTTCCATCAGCACCGCGGCGGACGCGCCATCGGACAACTGCGAGGCGTTGCCAGCGGTAATGAATTTTCCCTCTTTGACGATCTGGCCGTCCTTGAACACCGGCTTCAGCGACGACAGGCCCTCCAGGTTGGTCTCCGGACGGTTGCCTTCGTCCTTGCCCAGGCTGACGGTCTTTTTGGAGGTTTCGCCGGTGTTGCGGTCGGTCGCCAGCATGATCGACGGCATCGGCACGATCTCATCGTCGAACGCGCCCGACTGCTGGCCCGCGGCGGTGCGCTGCTGTGAGCGCAACGCATATTCGTCCTGCGCCTCGCGTGAGATTTTGTAACGATCGGCGACCAGTTCCGCTGTCTCGATCATCATCATGTACAATCCCGGCACATGCGCCAGCAGTTCCGGGTCCTGCGCGCGTGAGCGGTTCACCGCGTTGGTCTGCACCAGCGAAATGGATTCCAGCCCGCCGCCAACGGTGATCTGCATGTCGTCATGCAGGATCTGTTTCGCCGCCGTGGCGATCGCCATCATGCCGGAGGCGCACTGACGATCCACCGACATGCCCGCGACCGTGTCCGGCAATCCGGCGCGCAACGCGCACTGGCGCGCGACGTTAAAGCCCTGTGCCCCCTGTTGCAGCGCGGAGCCCATGATCACGTCGTCGATTTCGGCGGGCGCGACGCGGGCGCGCTTCACCGCCTCGGCGATCACGTGGCCGCCCAAAGCCTGCGACTGGGTGTCGTTGAACGCTCCGCGATAGGCACGGCCGATCGGCGTACGGGCGGTGGATACGATGACGGCGCTGCGCATTGGCGTGCTCCCTGTTGCTGTTCTACAGCGGAGTGATGGCGCGGAAACGCCGCCGCGTCCAGGGTGGGTCGTTACGCCTTGACGCGGGCGAGACGTTCGCGCGCCGCGTCGGCCAGGAACCGGGAGCGGTTTTTCGTGGTCCGGTCGATCGCCTGGATCAGGTCCTCGGGCAGGGTCACATTGATGCGTATCGAGCGGCCCGGCGGGTCGGGGACATCGACCAGGAAACCGAACCCGTCGCGGTTCTCCGGATCCGCCATGATCGCATCCAGCGTACTGGGCTCCGGGATTGGTTCGCCGCCATTGCGCATACCGTGGATATGGAACGCGAGTGCCTCCGCGGCCATGCGGCGTGCTTCGTCCTGGGTCTTGCCCGCGGTGATGCAGCCGGGGAAGTCTGGAAACGAGACGCCGTAGTCGCTGTCGTCGTCCTTAGATCGGAAGAGCACA
>CALFNB010000341.1 GCA_937902425.1 uncultured Acetobacteraceae bacterium
CGGCGCGATCGTCAATATTGGCACTGGCGACTCGCACATTAACCTTGGCGGTCTCGCCAACACGATCACGGTGGGTCCGACCCTCGGCGGCGTGCATGACGAAACGTCGATCAACACCGGCACCGGCAACGCGGTCGTCCATGCCGGCAATGGCAATATGGACATCAACGCCGGCGGCGTTGGAAATTCGATTACCGTCGGCAACGGCAACGATGAGATCAGCACCGGGACAGGAACCGCGACGGTCACGACCGGCAATGGCAACATGGACATCAATGCCGGCGGGGCCAACAACACCATTACCGTGGGCACTGGCACCAATCAGATCCAGCTTGGTCAGGAGAATGAGGGCGCCGAACATGGTGCCACGCCCACCACGGCACCGTTAACCTCGGATACGCTTTATCTCAGCGCCGGCCTCAGTACCAGCAGCAACCACGTGTTTCTGGGCGGCAGTGGCAACACGATCTATGACAGTGCCGGCAACGACACCATCAGCGGCGCCGGGACCGGCAATAACACCTTCGTTCTGAACGCGCTCGGCGGAACTCAATCGATCAGCGGGTTCAGCATGACCAATGGCGACGTGATCAACCTGACCAAATTCTTCGGCGCCACGCCCCCAATTTTACCCGACCTCTCGCTCTCGGTCAAATCGATGACTGACGCGACCCACAGCACCTGGACCGACACGATCCTGACGGCAACCAACGGCTCGGTCACAGACACGGTCACCCTGCTCAATACCGGCTCAGCCCTGACCGCTCTGGCGTCCGGGCCGAGTTCCAGCGTCATTTTGTAAGCGGAGCAAACCGGGCGGTGCGCGGCACAGCAGTTGGACCGACACCGTGCTGACGATCAAGGGCAGCGGCGCCACCGCCACGGTGACATTGCTCAACACCGGGTCGCTGACCCTCGCCGGACCGGGAACCGCCAGCCTCGTATTGCCCGCGCACTGAATTCGGAGCGATCGTGGCCGGGAGCCATGACCCGGCGCGATCGCACCGTTTTCTCGTCACGCCGGCATCGTCTCGTTACGCCAGGGATTATTCCGGCACCCGTTCCAATTTCCCAACGACAAAAATGTAGGAGAGCACGCCCAGTACCTCAATCACGGCGATGACGACCAGCGGCAGACGGTAATCTCCCGCCTTCAGCAGCACCCCGATCAGGATCGGCGTGACGACGCCTGCCAGGCCGCCCATCAAATTGAACACCGAACTGGTCAGACCAATCAGCCGTTCCGGCGCGGTGGCCGATACCAGCGACCAGTGGATCGAAGCCACCCCGTTGCAGAAGAACGCGAATGTCAGGAACCCCATGATCAATGGCTCGCTGTCCACGAAGTTGGCGCCCACGATACTGGTTGAGAATATCAGTCCGCCAACGATCGGCGCCTTGCGAGCGAATGTCAGACTGAAGCCGCGGCGGACCAGCAGGTCGGAAACCGCACCGGATACCAACACGCCCAGAAACACCGTGACGAACGGCATTGAACCGTAAAGACCCGCCTTGATGAAGGAGAAATGCCGGTAGTTGATCAGGTATGTGATGAACCACGTGCGGAAGAACGTGCTCACCACGCCATAAACGAAGTGACCGAAATAAATGCCCCATAGTTTTCGGCGCCCCAGCACGATACACAAATCGCGCAACGGCGTTCCAATACCTCCCGTGTGCCGGTCCGCCATTCGCCGGGACAAATCCGGGATGCCGCCGCTTTCCGCGATCATCGCGATCTCCGCCGCGTTCACGCCAGGAAACTCCGCCGGATCGCGATAGGAGCGGTAGAACGCGAATGACCAGACCAGACCCAGTGCGCCAGATATGAAGAATACCGAGGGCCAGCCATATTCGACCTTGAGCCACACCAGCACGGGATTCATGAACGCCAGACCGACCGACTCCGCGGCGGTATAAATGGCGATGCAGGTGGCGCGCTCCTTTTCGCCGAACCAGGTGGTGGCGATCCGATTGTTGATGAGGAACGTCGGCACCTCGAAGAAACCCACGGCCATGCGTACCGCGATCAATGCGATCAGGCCGTTCACCAGACCGGTCGTCAGGGTGGCCAGCGACCAAAGCATGATGATCGCGGGGTACAGAATGCGCGGATGAACCCGGTCGGTCAGCCACCCGCCAGGCAATTGAAACGGTGTGTAGGTCCAGGAGAAGGCGGAAAAAACCAGTCCAAGCTGCACCGGATCGAGCTTGAAGTCGCTCGCCATACCGGGCGCGGCGATCGAAATGTTGCTGCGGTCGAGGTAGTTGATGACGATCGTGACGAACAGCAATCCCATGATGTGGAATCGCCGATTGGTCGGTTTCACCGGGTTGGTTGGTTTCACCGGGCCGTTCTCACGTCGCCCCAGAGGCAGTCCGTCGGCTTGCATGCGTTTCCCCGTTCGGCGGCTTCACCGCGAGGAGGCTCGCCCGAGCCGCTCATGATGACCGGAACAAGATTAGCGCGTGCATGGCCCGAAGCGAAATGCTCCGCTTTCGTCGCGCTCACGACACAGTCCGACACGAGGCACGGTTGTTCGACCGACAGCAGGCTGACGATTTGAACTGGAGGCACCGCCTTGGCGACATCGCTCAACATGGGACCGCTGACCTCGCCGGCCTGGAAACCGCGAACCTCGTGCCGCCAGCACACTCAATCAGAAGCGGCGGAAGACCGGCGGTCGCGCGCTTCGACATTGGCCTTTTTGTCCGGGTCGCGTCTCACCTTACATGATGGCCTGGACCGACAGGCAATGACGAGAACGAGACGACACCCCATATCAATCGTGACGCGGGCTGGCGTAATGCGGGCTGGCATCACGTATCGAGGGCTTTATCCATGAACCGCGAGTCCGGCCTGAAAGGGTTTCGTCTGGCCGTACTCGCCATCGTGGGCATGGCCCTGATGTCCGGCGCCGGTGCCCTGTCGAGCTGTTGGCTGATCTGTAGCGCCATCAGCGCTGGCGCCGGGCAACCCCAGGCCGACCGGGCCCAGGCCGACCGGGCCCAGACTGACCGGGCCCAGACTGACCGGGACAATGGCGATCCGGATCCTTCGTTCGAAGCGGATCCCACATCTGAGCCGTTCGTCTCCGAACCGCCGGTCCTGGAAGACTTCGCGTGCGACGGCGCCGAGGGTCAGGCGGACAAGACAGTTCAGGGCCAGAAGCCAGACCGCGGTGACGACTCCGAGGACTGGCTTTTCGAGCTCGCGATGATCATGGGTCTGGCCGAGGGGTGGACCGACGATGCGGCCGGTCCGGGGAATTCATGTCAGATGTAAAACGGCTTTCCCCATGAAGCTCCGGTCCAGCAGTTGCCGGGCCACGGCACCGATCTCGGTCCAGGGCGCCTCGATTTCGATCCTTGGCCGCAACGTCCCCCGCATGATCATGCCAGCCAACAGCGCGAGACCTTCCGACGCCGGCTCGACCTTCTTCAATTCGGGAAACAGCACCAGGCCATAAAGCCGCGAGCCGCCCGACCGGAAGAACGCACCACTGTCGAACGTCGCCGTCGGGCTCTCCGAGACGCCGAACGTCACGCAGGTCCCGTCCGACCGCAGCATCCCCAGCGCCGCGCCCAAAGCCGATCCACCAACCGAGTCCAGGATCAGGTGAAACGGCCCAAACGCCGCCGCGGCGCTCAGGTCCGGAGCGACGATCGTCCGCTCGCCGCACCATTCCGTCACCATCGCCTGAAACCGGGCGTTCCGCACATGGCCATGCACGATCGCTCCGGACGCGGCGGCGAGCTGGCAGGCGAAATGCCCCACCCCGCCCGATGCGCCGTCGATCAGCACCTTACGCCCCAGTAACAACCCGCCTTGCCGCAACGCGTGCAATGCCGTCAGCCCCGCCACCGGCAACGTCGCCGCCTGAGCATCCGTCACGCCATCCGGCAGCGCGGCGACAGCGTCCTTCGGCGCGCGGATCGTTTCGGCCCAGGCACCGGAGGGCAGGATACCGACGACGCGGGTGCCTTTGGCGGGACCGCCGCCTTCGGGCGCGGTTTCTTCGACCGTGCCGACGAAATCCCAGCCGGGCCGCCAGCCGGGTTCGGCCGACCGCACGGCACGATTGACCTCGCCCCGGTTGAGCGAGATCGCGCGCACGCGGACCGTGACCTCATCGCGGAAAGCGGGCGCCAGCGGTACCGTTTTGATCGCGAGACGTTCGTTGCTGGATGGATCGACGACGACGGCTCTGGTGTCGGTCATTTGGTTATCTCCCTTGTGCGTTGGCATCGCGGCCGAGCCGCATCAATGCCGGATCATCCTGAGGCGGGACATCGGTCAGGCCGTCTCCGTCCACTCGCGCCAGAGCAAAATCAACGCCGACATGACCGCTGGTCCGAGGAACAGGCCGAGCAGGCCCCAGGTGGCGACGCCGCCCAGAATGCCGAACAGCACCCAGATGAACGGCAGTCTGGTGGCGCTGCCGATCACCACGGGGCGAATGAAATGGTCCGCGACGAATACGGTCGCCGTTCCCGTCGCCAGGATGACGATCGCTCCCACCGTCGAGCCCTGGGCGAATGCGAGCAGCGCGGCGAAGCAAAAGAACAGCGGCGCGCCGAATGGGATGATCGCGCCGATCGCGGTCGCCGCACCGAGCAGCGTTGGCCGCGGCACGTCGGTGAACAGATAGACCATGTAGAGCAACATGCCCTCGGCGAGGCCCACCAGAACCAGCCCATTCACCGTGGCATGGATCGAGGCGATGGTCTGCTTGCCGATCCGCTCCCCCCCTGGGCCGAACGCGCGGGCACTGGCGTGGCGCAGTTGCAACACCAGGACGTCGCCGTCCTTGAACAGGAAGAACACCGTCAGCAAACAGAAGCCGAACGTGATCATCCGGTGCAGGATCGCGATCCCGACCTGGCGGCCGGTGTGGAAATATTCGGGGTTCCACAGGCGCGTCAGGAAGTCGGCCGCCGCGTCCGGGTCGGACAGGTTCTGCTGCCACCAAACGCGCGTCCAGTTGGCGAGCAGCGGCAGATGGCCGATCGCATCCGGCACCGGAATGCCGTTGTGCCGCGCATTGTCGATCCAGGCGAAGATCGTCCTGAGCTCTTTCCCAAGCTGCATGCCGGCCACCACGATCGGCAGCACGAACACCAGGGCGATCAGAAGGGTGAACAACGCGGGCAGCAGAATATTGTGATGGCCGGGCGGCCAGTACCGGCGGGCCTCCTGATAGGTTGGCCAAAACGCAATCGCCAGAATGCCAGCCCATGCCAGCGCCGGCAGGAACTCATCGAGCGTCCACGCGCCAAGACCGATCAGCACCAGGGCGAGCACGATCCGCGCGATCCGCTGCGAGCGGAGGGGTTCGGGATCGTTGACGCGGGCGTTATCCATGCGCGCAATGGACACGACAGCGGCGTGACGAACAAGGCCTCCTCATCAGGCAGGGTGCGTCGTGCCGGACAGCAACCAGGGAGCAACTCCGATGTACGTCCTGAACGAGCCGGCGCCGCAAATCGATCCGGCGCTGATCGAGCAACTGAAACTCGCCGAACCCGCCACGATCGGGCATTTCCGGCATCACGGCTTCATGGCGCCGGAGATCAGGCTGCTGCTGCCCGGCTACCGGCGGCTGGCGGGAACGGCGGTGACCGTGCGCAGCTACGCGGCGGATACCTCAATCGTGCACTACGCTTTGGGGAAATTGCGGCCGGGGGATTTTCTGGTGATCGACCGCTCCGGCGATACGCGGCACGCGATGTGCGGGGGAGGCGTCGCGTTCGCGGCCAAGGCGGCGGGGTGCGTGGGCATCATCATCGATGGCCCGGCGACGGATGTGCAGGAATTGCGCGAGTACGACATGCCGGTCTGGGCGCGCGGATTGTCGACAGTGACCGGCAAGGCGCAGTTCACATTTGGTGAGTTCTGCACACCGATCAGCTGTGGTGGGGTCGCGGTCGAGCCCGGCGACGCGATTCTGGCGGATGAAAACGGCGTGCTGGTACTGAAACCGCATGAGATCGCCGAAGCGGCGGCTCGCGCGGTGGGGATGCAGACGGCGGAGAAAGCGACGTTGCAACGCGTGGCCAACGGCGAGCGGTTGCCGGACATCAACGGCACCAACGCGCGGATCGCGGAGATCATGCGGGCGGCCAAGGGGTGACCCATCATGCCGCCACTACTCTCGCACGGAGTAAGCCAGCGGCCGGCCGCACCGCGATGGCAAGAAAATGGCGGCCTTCTGCGCTGTTGGGCGAGCGACCGGCTCTATTTTCATGGTAGGTTTTGACGGGGTGCGGTTGTCCACGATCGCCATTTGGCGCGGCTGGCGTATCGCGCGGGAGCCGGTTCCGACCCTTGGCGGACCGTCAACATCGCACCGTGGCAGCGTCAGAACTCCCCATCAGATCATCCGGCAACGCTTCGTCCGAGAGCCCGGCGCCACCCTCCGCCGGGACGTGCGCTCAAGGGCCGTGCGCTCAAGGGCCGGGCGCGGCCCAGGACGCCGAAGCCACGGCCCGTCGCGGACGAACGTGGCGGCTCAACGGTCCATCCTGGGCACTCTCGCCGCGCGCGGCACGGTGCGCAGCAGGACGATGGCGATCGCCGAAACGAACGCGCAGCAAGCGACATAATACAGCCCGCCGGAGAAGCTGTTCGTCGTGGTCTTGATCCAGCCGATCACAACGGGACCGATGATCCCGCCGAAATTGGCGAAGACACTGATCAGCGCGATGGCCCCCGCCATCGCCGCACCGCTCAGGAACAAGGGCGGCACGGTCCAGAACATCGGCCGGGCGATGCCGATGCCGATCTCGACCAGCGTGACGGCGAGCAAAGCCCAGGCGGAGGTGGCGTAAAGTCCCATGCCAATCCAACCGATCGCGCACACGATCAGCAACGCCGAGAGCATCGGGCGTTTGTCCTCGACGCGGTCGGCGAAGTAGCTGCCGGTGATCATGGCGAAAATGCCGACGAGCGACGGGACGGCGACGATCCAGCCGACCGCGAAATTGCTCACGCCCCAGCCTTTGACGATCAGCGGCAGGAAATAGCCCATGGAATACGATATCGTGCCGAATGCGAAATAGGTGAAGCAGAGCAGCAGCACGCGCGGATCCACCAACCCGCGCCAGACGCTCAGTTGGGTGTGGAGGGCTTCGACCGAGGCGCGCTCTCGTGCCATCGTGGCCTCGAGCCATGCCCGATTCCGGGGCGCGAGCCAAGTGGCGTTCGCGGGCCGGTCGGTCAGCAGGCGGAGGACGACGAAGCCGAACAGGACGGTCGGGATCCCCTCCAGCAGAAACAGCCATTTCCATCCGGCCAACCCGAAAATGCCGTTGAGTTCGAGCAGGCTGGTCGCCACCGGCGCGCCGAGCGCGCCCGACGCCGGGATCGCCAGCACCAGCGCGGCGTTGACCCGGGCGCGGTAGGCTCGCGGGAACCAGTAGGTCAGATAGAGCAGCATGCCGGGGAACAGCCCGGCCTCGGCGACGCCCAGGAGGAAGCGCACGAGAAGGAAGCTGCGCTCTCCTTCAACCAGGGCCATGGCGCTCGCGGCGATCCCCCAGGTGATGGCGATGCGGCCGATCCAGCGGCGGGCGCCGATCCGCTCCAGAATGAGGTTGCTCGGCACTTCGCACGGGATGTAGCCGATGAAGAACGCGGCGACGCCCAGGGAGTAGGTGTAGGGGGTGAGGCCGAGGTCTTTGTTCATGGTGAGGGCAGCGAACCCGAGGTTCACTCGGTCGACGAGGCTCAGGAGGTAGAGCAGGAAGACCAGCGGGAGGAGGCGCCAGGCGATGGTGCGGATCGTCGCGCGCTCGATGTCTTCGGGCATGGTTTCGTTTCCCCTGTTGTGAGCCGGTCCCGTTGGCGGGATGGAAGTAAACACCGGCCTAATTTGACAAAATCACATTTCCACCCGGCCCGCATCCGGCGGGTCGCTGGAGGTCCTGTCATATTTAGACCTTGACAGAGGGTTCGTCCGCCGATTCGCTGTGTATCGACCGAAATCGATTCGGCGTGAAGGAGGGCGAAATGAAGCTGGCAGTTCGTCAGGTAACCGTATGTCCGGGTGATGGCTGACCGCATCGTTGGTCGAGGGGATCGCCGCGGCGTTCGGGACCTTCC
>CALFNB010000342.1 GCA_937902425.1 uncultured Acetobacteraceae bacterium
AGATGACGCTCGATGTTGTTATCGCTCGGAGAGTCGGTGTCAACGCGGGTTGGTATAAGTCCCCCGTCACGACCCCGGCTTTTCCGCATCTACGCCGGTCAGGTCCGACGAAGACCGCAGCTCGCCTGCGTCGTGATCTTCGGGCTCGACCCCGCGGCATGCACATATCGCCGTGCTGAACCGTCACTATACTCCGATGTTGGGACGGTGGCGCCAGAACCTCGGCAAGTACGTATTTCAACACGAAGAAGAAAGTGCGGACGTTCCGTCATACATCGTTCGAAGCATGCGGAATTCTTACTTTCCGTGAGAATCCCTGCCTTTTCTCTGTTTTCTCCGTGTTAACGCCTTGCTTTCTTTAGGCCAGCAAACCAGCCGAAGAACACCAAAGTCCGCGTGAATCTTGTAAAGGCTCGCCTCGAGGATCGCGGCCAATCATCCATTACCGGGACCGTGACTGATGGCCGGGTCGAACCCGAGCATGACACACCGACCCGGCTGAAACGCTCATCCTGGTGGCCGCTACACCAGCCCGAGTGCCAGTTGCCGGTGCGCCTGACCCGCCTCGTCCTCGAAATTCGACAACGTGACCCCCAGCAGCCGGACACCCCGCGGCGGCGGAAACAGCGGCCGTAGCAGTTCGCGGCCAATCTCCTCCATCATCGCCTGGCTGGCCACCCCATCGGCGATCGAGCGGCCACGAGTGATCTGTTGAAAGTCGGCATATTTGACCTTCACCGTCACCGTCCGCGCCACGAGATCGGACCCGCGGCACGCGGTCCAGATCCTGGCGAACAACGGTGTCAGCACAACCGGGACCTCGTCCCACACCATCAGATCGCGCGCGAAGGTCGTTTCGGCGCCGATCGATTTGCGTTGCCGGTCGGCGACCACTGGCCGGTTATCCTCGCCTCGCGCGGCGCCGTAATAATAATCCCCCGCCTTGCCGAAGCGCGACGTCAGGAACTCCCGTGTCCGCTGTCGCAAATCGGCCCCGGTGAAAACGCCCAGTACATTCATTTTCGCCGCCGTCGCCGGGCCGATGCCGTGAAATTTGCCGACCGGCAGCGCTGCCACGAAAGCCGGTCCCATCCGCGGCGTGATGACGAACAACCCGTCCGGTTTGCGATAATCCGAGGCGAGCTTGGCGAGGAACTTGTTGTAGGACACCCCCGCCGACGCGGTCAGTCCGGTTTCCTCGCGGATCCGTGCCCTGATCTCCCGCGCGATCGCGGTCGCCGAACCCAGATCGATCAGCGGCGCCGTCACATCCAGGTGCGCCTCATCCAACGACAATGGCTGCACAAGCGGTGTGTAGCACTCAAAGATCGCGTGGATCCGTCGCGACACCGCGCGGTACACGTCAAACCGCGGCGGGACAAACACCAGCTCCGGGCACTTCCGCTTCGCCGTGACCGACGCCATCGCGGAGTGCACGCCAAACCGGCGCGCCTCATAACTCGCCGCCGCGACCACGCCGCGCTCGCGCGATCCGCCAACCGCCACCGGCAGCCCGCGCAACGCCGGATTGTCGCGCTGCTCCACGGACGCATAGAACGCATCCATATCGATGTGGATGATGCGGCGCGGCGCGGACTCGGACATGGCGGCACCAACGATAGCAGCCTCAGGCGAGTCGTTCACGCAGGCTCTCGCACACGCCGCCGGCCATCTCCCGCAGCCAACGGTGCGTCGCCTGATTGTCCAGCCGCCTGGGCCAGATCATCGCGACCTCGAACCTCGCCGACGCGAATGCCAGCGGGCGAATGCACAACGGTCGGAACCGCACCAGTTCCTCCGCCATGCGGCGCGGAAAAACAGCGACCATGTCCGAAGTGGCCAAAATCCCGGCCGCCGACACAAAGGGCACACTCAATGCCATCCGACGCTCCAGCTTCCTCTCGGCCAAGGCCTGATCGATGAAATCGGTGGCGACGTGAACCGAGGAGATCTCCAGTCGCGGCAGAGCGGTGAACGTTTCGGCCGACAGGCTTACCGCCGCCGCTTCCGGATGATCGTCGCGCAATACCGCGACGAACCCATCCTCCAGCAACGCCAGGCGGGAGAACCGCGCGCCCAGGGCCGGGAATACCCCGATGACGAGGTCGAGATCGCCGTTGTCCAGGCGGTCGACGATATCCAGCGTGCCGCTGGGACGGAACTCCGCCATTACCCCGGGGGCGGCCGCACCGATCCGCGCGGCGAGCTCTCCCACCAGCACCAACGCCGCGTAATTGTCGACCGCCACGCGGAACGTGCGCCGCGCCTCCGCCGGATCGTACTGGGCTGGTTCAAGCGACTGCTGCAAGCCGTCGAGCGCGTGGCGGATCGGCACCGCCAGTTCCTCGGCCCGCGGCGTCGGCGCCATGCCCCTGGGGCCGCGAATGAACAGGTCATCCTTCAACATATGGCGCAGCCGGGCCAGGGCATGGCTCATGGCGGGCTGACTGAGGCCCAGGTGGTGGCCGGCCCGGGTGACGCTACGCTCCCGCATGACGGCGTCGAAGACCACCAGCAGGTTCAGATCGATCGCGGCGAGGCGCACGCGCGGGGTGGCCAAGGGCTGGTCTCCATATTCTCATTGGACATGTACTGATGAAGGGAATGCATTACCAGCATGCTGCGGTGCACCCCATATCCAGCGCGGGCAGCAGGGGTCGAGCGTTCCTATGATAAACGATGTCGTCCACGGCGGGCCGGCGATAACGGCGGCCTTCCTGGCCTCGCTGGTCGAGGCGGTGGAGGCGCTGACGATTGTTCTGGCGGTTGGCACGGTGCGCGGCTGGCGGGCCGCGGCGACCGGCGTGGTGGTGGGCTTCGCGATTTTGGCCGCCGTGGTGGTAACGCTCGGTCCGCTGCTCGATCGCGTGCCTCTGGGCGTGTTGCAATTCGCCATCGGCGTATTGCTGCTGATGTTCGGCATGCGATGGCTGCGGAAAGCGATCCTTCGCGCGGCAGGCATGATCCCGCCGCATGACGAAGTCAGCGCCTACGCGAACGAATCGGCGGAATTGCGAGAACAGGCACGCCGCCACCTGGCGCGGCTCGACCGGTTGGCGGCCCTGGCCAGCGGCAAGGCCGTGCTGATCGAAGGACTTGAAGTCGTATTCATCGTGATCGCGGTCAGCGCGGGCCGCGGTCTGCTGTTACCCGCGAGCATCGGCGCGCTCGCCGCCTGCCTGCTGGTCGCCGCCGCCGGGTTCGTCGTCCGCCGGCCATTGGCGCGCGTTCCCGAGAACAAACTGAAGTTCACTGTTGGCATCATCCTTTCCGCGTTCGGGGTCTTCTGGACCGGCGAAGGACTGGGCGTCCCCTGGCCAGGCGATGATCTCTCCATCGTCGCGTTCGCGCTGCTGTTTTTATGCGTGGGCCTGGCGTCCGTCGTCCTGCTGCGCCGCCCGATTCCGGAGGTTTCGTCATGAAGCTACTGACCGCCATCGTGCACGAGGTGATCGGCCTGTTCATCGATGATGGCTGGCTCGCGCTGGGGATCCTGATCGTCGTCGCGCTGGCGGCGCTTTCTGAATTGCTCATGGCTGATACGCGAATTACGAGTGGCGCGGTTTTATTATTCGGTTGCCTTGCCGTGCTGTTTGTGAATGTTTTAACAGCAGTCCGAGATTAGTCGCATCCAAAGCACAGGCCAAATTTAATAGTGACGGACTGTAACACTTAGCTTCAGCGAGTGACACAGTTGCACGGACATTGCTTCGTCCGTATTCCTGACGACCACGGAGACATAACGACTCATGGATACAATCGAGACGCTACGGACATTCGTCAGGGTCACTGAAACCGGCTCGCTGTCGGCGGTCGCACGTGAAATGAACGCCAGCCAATCGACCGTCAGCCGGCAGATCACCCAGCTCGAAGAACATTTCGGCGTACGGCTGTTTCACCGCACGACGCGCCATCTCAGTCTGACCGACGATGGGGAGAACCTGCGCGAACATGCCTCGAACGTCCTTGGCATGGTGGACGGCATGGAGACCACTCTGGGCCGGCGGAAGTCCTCACCCACCGGTCATGTTCGCGTGGCGACACCGGTGTCGCTCGGACTGTTCCTGATGAACCGTGTGCCGGATCTGATGGCCCAATATCCCGGCCTGTCAGTCGAACTGATGATGCAAGACAACCTCGGCGACATGATCGAGGAACGGCTGGATCTCGCGGTTCGCAGCGGCGAGGTCGTCAATCAGTCGCTGATCAAGCGCAACCTTGGTTCAGTGGTGCGCGTGGCGGTCGCCGCGCCGGATTATCTCGCGCGTCACGGCACGCCGTCGCACCCCGGCGAGCTGACCGGTCACGCCTGCATCGTGCATCGGGTAACGCCCGATGACTCGGAGTGGCGGCTGATCGGGCCGGAAGGGCCGGTTGAGGTCACGGTGCACGGCGCGCTCAGCACCAACAACAATGAAGCGGTGCGTGGCGCCGCACTCAGCGGCCTGGGAATCGCTTTGCTCCCCGAATATCAGGTCGTCGATGACGTGCTGGCCGGCCGGCTGCGGCGCATCCTTCCGGAGCACACGTCGGAGGCTTTGCCAGCCTACCTGGTGTATCCGTCACGGCGTCATCTGCCGCCGCGGACGCGCGTTGTCATGGACTTTCTCATTCAGGACGTGCGGCGAATTCGCTCCCGTCGAACCGTCGTGGACACGCCGCCATTGCTCTCGCACCCCGGGAATGGACGGATGGACGGTGTGCTGATCCCATTCGCCGCCGGACCCGACGCATCGCAGCCCGCCGCTTCGCAAAGCGTACAAGCAAAGGGCCGGTGCGAACACCGGCCCCATGCTTTGCCTCAAGGCCTGGTAGCTTAGCCAGCGCTGCCATCGCCGCCAATCGACGTTGGCGCCGGATACACCGGAGCGTGCTCGACGTCAGACGAACCCGCCTGCGGCTGAAAGCTCATCGGAACGGCTTGCTGACCCGCGGGTGTTGTCAACTGCCGTTGCATTTCAAGCGGGAACGAACTGTCAGGGCCATCCTGCGCCATCGCGGTGCCAACGCCGAGCGACAAGGCAGCCGCGGCCGCCAGCATAAGTGTTTTGATCTTGGTCATGGTCGAACTCCTGTCATTCTGGACCCGCCGAACTATTCGGGTGATCCCGGTGTCGTGGGCCATTGAGTTTGCTGCCCGTCACCGATGACAATGAGATAGGACGTTCTGTCGTCAAAGATTATCCACAAACAATGCAAGTCGCTTGTGTCGCCAGCGGGCAAATCCCCCGGGAACCGATCGCTCCATTCGTCGCATGCGAATATTCCGGGATCGGCGTTCGTGGCGGCGGAATATTTCGCCGCGAGACATCAGGATTTCGTGACATTCCAGAACACAACCGACGGACCTTCCAACAGGCCCGTCAAATTGTCGCGCCATGCCGCGGTTTGCCGGAAACGGCCCAAAGGAATGAACGGCAGTGTCCGGAGTCCCTCCAGTTCATATTCACGCTCCAGCCGCGTTTGCTCGGCCGGATCGACGGTGCCGAGCCAACTTTCGTAAATCTCGTCCATCCGCGGAACCGAGGGCCAGCCAAACCAGCCATCCTTGCCGTTGCCGCGCATGAACCCGGTCAGCAACGGGTCGCGATATTCGGCCACCGCGACGACGCTGGGGAACATCGACCAACCGCCCCTGTCCAGCGGTTCCTTGCTGATACGGCGCGTTTGAACAGTGGCCCAATCCATCGCCTGATCATCAATTGTCATGCCGGCTTTGGTGAGCATTTCAGCCACCACCGCGCCCATCGGATTGAAGAAGATGTGCTCGGTCGCGTGCAGCAGCACGAGTTTCTCGCCCGCATATCCAGACTTATCCAACATGGCCTTTAGTTCATCAGGCGTCCATCGTTTAAGTACGACGTCCAGCCCGGCATCATCGACTTCCCGCTTACCGGTTGCCAGGAACCCGACGCCCGAGATCCCGTTCGCCGGATCCGCGCCCATTACCGCGCTGACGACCTCGGCCTGCTTGATCGCCGCCTGCATCGTCAGGCGCACCGCCGCCAGGTTGGTCGGTCCGATCAAATGATTGGGCCGCAGCATCATGATTTGCCCGGCCTTGTCCAACGTGCCGGTCTTCACGCCCGGAGCTGTTCGCAGCATCGACAGCAGGTCGGGCAGCGGAATTTCGATCCAGTCGATCTCCCCGGTCATCAGCGCGTTGGCCGCGGTGCCGGCATCGGGGATCATCTTCCACTCCACCTTGTCCACCAGAACGCGATGGCCGCCGGCCATGTAGCTCGCCGGTTCGTCGCGCGGCACATAGCGGTCGAATCGGGCGAACCCCGCGTGACTGGCCAGCACGTGCTCGTCGGCCAGCCAGCGGAACGGACCGCTGCCGATGACTTCGGTGATCTGTTTGAACGGATCGGTCAGCGCCACGCGCTCCGGCATCATCAGCACCGGCTGCACCACTTTCGACAACAAAGCGCGCATGTGCGGGAACGGCTTCGACAGCCGCCACACGATCGTCCGGTCGTCCGCCGCTTCCAGCGCGTCCATCCGGGCGGTCAGCGTGATCCCCACCGAGTCCCGCTGCATCCACCGCCGCAGCGAGGCCACACAATCCTGGGCGCGCACCTTTTCGCCGTCGTGGAACACCAGGCCCGGCCGCAACCGCATGGTCCAGCGCTTGCCGCCGTCCTCCATCTGATCGGCCTCGACCATCTGCGGGTGAGGCACGCCATGCGCGTCCCGCCCGTACAGCGGTTCAAACACCATGAAGCCGAGGTTGCGAGAAATCTGCGACGTGCTCCAGATCGGATCGACGCTGTTGAGATTCGCCTGCGGCACGATCGAGAGCGTCTTGCTCCCCGCCGCGATCGCTGGTCGCGCCAGGCCCGCCGCTACAGCGCCGCCCAGCATACCGCGTCTTCCGATCATGGTCGTTTCCTTCCCTGGCAGCCGCCATTCCGGCGGTCGTGTTGTCCGGTCGGGACCGGAGCGGGCTACGTCTCGATGGGCTTCCCGCGCATCACTTTTAACCCGGCGCGGCGGGTCTTGTCTTCCAGCCGGCGCTCCTTGGCGCCGCGCGTCGGTTTGGTCGGCCGGCGCACTGGCGGCGGAGGTGCCGCCGCTTCCCGGATCAGGGTCAGCAGCCGATCCATCGCGTCCTCGCGATTGCGTTCCCGGGTGCGGTGCCGTTGCGCGGCTATAACGAGCACGCCATCCTTGGTCAGACGGCGCCCAGCCAACCGTTCGAGCCGGTGCCGCACCGCCTCCGGCAAATTGGGGGAATTCCGGACGTCGAAACGCAACTGCACCGCCGTCTCGACCTTGTTGACGTTTTGCCCGCCGGCGCCGGACGCACGGAGAAAATCCTCGTGCAGTTCAGTGTCGTCGAGCGAAATGGTGCGGGTGACGGGGATCAGCATGCGCGACGTCTACCAGCATTACGTGGAGCAGCGCCAGAATCGCCAACGCGGGCCGGTTGAGGTCATGGCTGGATGATGCGGTTCGGGCGATCCACGGTGAAGATCGTGAAATCAACGCACCGGTGACGCGATTGTAAGGACCGGGGCCACGGGCAAGTGCGGTTTGGCTTGTTCAATCGCGCGTGCGCGAACACATCACGTCAAGCCAGAACATGCGCGATTGAATGTCGCGGCTCCGAAGCTGATGCTACCGTTTCGCCGCATGAGGCTTATACATTGAAAGTCGCCGGCTGTCACAGCAGCCACATACCCAGCCCGACCATGACGTCAATCATAATGATCACATACAGCGCCAGGAAACGGCCGCCGCGCCACAGATAAGGTTCGTCGAAACCGCTGTCAGGCGTCGCGTGAGGGTTGATGGTGGCCGCGGCACTCATGTCGTTCTCCAATTAACATTTATCAAATAGATCAAAAGTGGAGAATGGATGCCATGATCATGTGCCATTCGTGGTTACAGGCCGCTTACCATCACCAGTTTGGGTGGATTGTATGAGCACGGATCTTGCGATCCAGGATTGGCACTTATTCGATACCGGTATTAAAAATTGAATGATCCGTAAAGTTTGTGAAAGTCGCATGATGCGCCATGAACTCTGTCGCGCCGCCGGGGGCGTGGCCAGACTCCTGATCACGCGTGCTTCGTTCCAGGTGCACAAAGACCGGATG
>CALFNB010000343.1 GCA_937902425.1 uncultured Acetobacteraceae bacterium
AAATCGACTCCAGCTACGCCTGGTTTCGGCTGGGCATATCCATGGTGTTGTCTGCCGCCGGCGGCGTCGGCATGTGGTCCGTCGTGGTCGCCTTGCCATCCGTACAGGCGGAGTTCGCCGTCGCGCGCGGCGGAGCGTCCCTGCCCTTCACGCTCACCACGATCGGCTTCGGCGTGGGCGGTGTGCTGATGGGTCGCGTTTCGGACCGCTTCGGCATCGTCGCTCCGGTGCTGTTCGGTGCTGGCGCTTTGGGGGTGGGCTACGTGCTGGCATCGATCGCGAGTAGCCTGCCGGAGTTCGCTCTGGCGTACGGCGTGTTGATCGGCATGTTCGGCAGCGCCTCAACGTTCGTGCCATTGTTGGCGGACATCTCGCGCTGGTTCGAGCGCCGTCGTGGCATCGCCGTCGCTTTGTGTGCGTCCGGCAATTACGTCGCGGGCACATTCTGGCCGCCGGTGGTGGAGTTCCTGATCCAGACCACGGGCTGGCGCGCCGCGCATTTGTGGATCGGCGGGATTTGCGTGGTGCTGATGGTACCGCTGACATTGATGCTGCGCGCTCCCGCGCCGGTGCGGGCGGCGAATGCTCCAATGTTGGCATCGCGCTTTCCGCGAGCCAACCTGGCGCCGGGCATGCTGCAGGTGTTGCTGGCGATCGCGGGGCTGGCGTGTTGCGTGGCGATGTCGATGCCACAAGTGCATATCGTCGCGTATTGCGGCGATCTTGGTTACGGCGTCGCGAACGGCGCCCGGATGCTGTCGCTGATGATGGGGTTTGGGGTCATCAGCCGCGTCGCGTCAGGCTTCGTCGCGGATCGCGTCGGCGGGATGATGACGTTGGCGATCGGCTCGGCGGCGCAGATGACGGCGCTGGCGCTGTACTTAACCAGCAACGGGCTGGTCTCGTTGTACGTGATCTCCGCGATGTTCGGCCTGTTCCAGGGAGGCCTGGTGCCGAGCTACGCGATCGTCATCCGGGAGAATTTTCCGGCGAGCGAGGCGGGCACCAGGGTCGGGCTGGTCATGATGATGACACTACTCGGCATGGCGCTTGGCGGCTGGATGTCGGGAGCGATCTTCGACCTCACCGGTTCGTATCGCGCGGCCTTCGCCAATGGCGTGGCGTGGAACGCGCTGAACCTCGCGATCGCGATGTTCCTGCTGAGCCGTGGCCGCGGACGGAGTTTATTGCGGGCCGCGTGATTCTCCGGCCTGTCCAGCCTCGCAACGGTTTGGACTGACAACTTTCCCGAAGACCACGCGATTAATAGACCCGTTGTGAAAGTCGGTTTCGCGGGATTTTGGTCATTGATTTCATTGGGAGATTTTCGGCCAAATAGGACTTTTGCAACGGGTCTAATATTTCCCATGGATGGAATATCGTGCATATTGTACCGATCAATCAGCGGATGTTGTAGAGGGAGGGTGTGATGGGCCATTCGTTTACCTGGGCTTCCGGCGCGTCTGGCCTCTGGATAACGCCTGGGAACTGGTTCGACGTAACGTCCGGCAGCCAGCCGACCGCAGCCCCGACAAAGGGCGATTCGGCAGTGATTATCGGACCCGCCGCCGGCGCGATTACAATAACAGGACCCGCCGAGGCCACTGAACTGGCCATTCAGGGAGGCATGACACTGGCGGGTACTTTCAGTATCAGTGCGCTCACGCTGGGAAATCCGCCATTCGCGCCTGGTACCCTTCCTTCCCCGGTTGAGACCACCGCCACGCTGTCCGGCGAATTGTTCGGCGGCACAATCACGGTCGGCGGGCTGCACCTGGATCCATCCAACCCCAGTTCTCAGATCGATGACAGCAGCACCTTGGTTGTTGCCGCGGGCGCGACAATCCACGCCAACGCTATCGACGTGACCGCTGGCGCCTTGCGACTGGATGGCGGAACCGCGACGTTCACTGGTCAGCTGCAGGTCGGTCTTCAGGAATACGTTTTCAACCCGCTCACGCGCCACACGGCGAATGGCGCGGTCATGCTCGTCAATCATGCGGACCTGCGAGTGGACGGATTACGGATAGACGAAGGCAGCGTCAGCCTCGATCCTACATCAACGCTGGAAATTGGCGCCGCCGGTACGGCCGCGCCGGGTACCATCACCGTGGATCCCGGAGCGACGTTTTCGGGCGGACCCAGTTTCGACGCGCCCACATTCATATCCGGTCCATTATTGAACAACGGGACAGTCATCAGTTCATTCCCGCTGAGCAACGTGGTCAACAACGGCCTGCTCCAGATCAATCAGGACATTTCCGACGTTGTTAATAACAATATCATTTTCGCCTATTTTGGTAACGTCAGCAACATCAGCGGCGCGGGCCTGATCGAGGTAGGAGATTTTCTGATCCTCGGAAGCAACGTGAGCAACGTCGTGAATTTCCCGACGAGCCTCGGCACGATCTGGGTCGGCCACGGCATTCAGACAACGGCTCAGGTTTCCGGCTTTTCTCCGGGAAACGAGATCAGGTTTCTCGGCGACGGGCCCGCGGACGTCCTCTATCAATCCACCGGTCCGGGAGTTGGCAATCTGCTTCTGGAACAAGGTGGTCAGCCATTGGTCACGATGCCATTGCTGGGAACATATTCGAACACCGATTTCAGCGTGGCCTTCGACGGCTTCGATAGTATCGTCCACGTGGCATGCTTCGCGAGCGGAACACGGATAAGTACACGCCGTGGCGATGTCCGGATCGAAGATCTGACTTTATCCGATGATGTCGCGACATTTGGTGGTCAGTTTCGTGGCGTCCGCTGGATCGGCTCTTGTCATATTCGTCTGGAGCTCCAACCCAGTGCCTCCGCTGTGTCGCCGATCCGGGTCGCGGCACATGCCTTCGCCGATGCCGTTCCGCGACGCGATTTGTACTTGTCTCCTGATCATGCCGCCTTTGTCGATGACGTGCTCATCCCGATCAAATATCTGATCAACGGCGAAACGATCGTTCAGGTGCACCGCCGGTCAGTCACGTATTGGCACGTCGAACTCGATACGCATGACATCATATTCGCCAATGGCCTGCCCGCCGAGACTTTTCTCCGAACCGGCGACTGTGCCGCGGACGACTGTGGAATCGCGCTTCAACCGGCGATCCCATCGCTCGCCTGGGAGACACGGGGTTGTGCACCGCTCGTCCTCACCGGCCCCGTTCTGGCGAACGCCCAGCGACGGTTGCGTGAGCGGGCGATCGCGCTGCGGCGGGATTCAGAGCAAAAACGACGGACGACAGCCGGTCGCCAGGCCGCATTTCTGAGTGCGTGAGCTCAAGGTCGTAGCGCTCGTGCAGCGTAAGTTTATCCCCGCAGTTCCTTCCACGTATCATCCAGCGCCCGCCGCAAGCGGAACATGACCTCATCGATCTCCGCCTCGGTGATGATCAATGGCGGCGAGAACGCGATCCGGTCGCCAATGAAGCGCGCGATCAGCCCATGCTCGCGCGCGTACTTATCGACGGTGGCGCCAACCTTCAGAACCGGATCGAACGGCGCGCGGGTGTGCTTGTCGGCGACCATCTCCAGCGCCGCGATCAGGCCGACGCCGCGCACGTCGCCCACCAGAGGATGATCGGACAGCGATGCCGCCGCCTGTTGCAGATACGGACCAACCTCCTGGACGTGACCCAGCATGTCGATCTCTTCGTAAATCCGCAGCGTCTCCATCGCCACCGCCGTGGTGACCGGGTGCCCCGCGTAGGTGAACCCGTGCGCGAAATTGCCCAGTTTGCGGCTTTCGTCGAGCATCGCGTCGAACACCCGCTGGTTCACCAGCAGCGCCGAGATCGGCTGCATCCCGGCCGACAACGCTTTGGCGCACGAGATCATGTCGGGGTGTAAATCAAACGTCTGACTGCCCCACATGTTGCCGGTCCGGCCAAAACCACAGATCACCTCGTCCGCGATGAACAGCAGATCGTATTTGCGAATGACCGCCTGCATCTTCTCCCAATAGGTCCGCGGCGGGACGATCCCGCCCCCGGCGCCCATCACGGGCTCGGCGATGAACGCGCCGCAGGTTTCCGGACCCTCCCGCAGGATCAGCTTTTCAAGTTCGTCGGCCATGCGCGTCGAAAATTGTTCCTCGCTCTCGCCCACTTCATGGCGGCGGTAATAATGCGGGAATTCCGTGTGCACGAACCCGGGAAACGGCAGCCCAAAATCGGCGTGCATGTCCGGCTTTCCCGACGCGGAAATCGAGGCCGAGGTGCTGCCGTGATACGCCATGTGCCGGCCAATGATCTTGCGCTTCTCCGGCTTGCCGATCGCCGCGTGATAGTACCACACCAGCTTGATCGCGGTATCGTTGGCCTCGGATCCCGAACACTGGAACAGCACTTTGCTCATCGGCACGGGTGCGATGGACAACAGTTTCTCCGCCAGATCAACCGCGTTCTCCTGCGTCGTGCCGCGGTAAAGATGATAGTAGCCGAGTTTGCGCATCTGCTCGTACGCCACCCGCGCCAGCCGCTCCGACGCGTAGCCGAGCGAGGCGCACCACAGCCCCGCGGCGGCATCGAGGTAGCGTTTGCCATTGTCGTCCGTGACGAAACAACCGTCCCCGCCGACGATGACGAGCGGCCCGTCCTCCAGATGCCGGACGAGGTTGGTCTGCGGATGCACGATGCTCGCGATGTCGCGCGCCTGCACGGAATTGGGAGCGAGATAGGTCACCGAAGGTCCCCTGTGACTGGCTGACGTCGGCGAAAACCTTTATCCATGCGACCAGAAAACACAATGGAGGATGCACGATGTCCACCGAAGGTCGGGTCCTATTCGGCAAGATGGACGAGGTCGTGTTCGGCAAACCGGCCGCTGAAGCAGTCGCCGAACAAACCCGTCGACTGGGCGCCGAGCGGGTGTTCCTGATGGTCAGCGGCACGCTCAACCGGGAAACCGATGCAATCGCCAAAATCCGTGCCGCGTTGGGCAATCGTTGTGCCGGGTTGTTCGATAAGATGCCGCCGCACACGCCTCGCTCCGCGGTGATCGCGGCGGCGGCGATGGCGCGCGAGGTGAAGGCCGATCTGATCGTGACGGTTGGTGGCGGCTCGATCACCGATGGCGCGAAGGCGGTGCAACTGTGCCTCGCCAATGACATTACTACACCGGAAGGACTCGATGCGTGCCGCGGCGACGCGGTGTTCGCTCCGCCCATGGTGCGCCAGATCAGCGTGCCGACCACGCTGTCCGCCGGGGAATTCAGCGGCATCGCTGGTGTCACCAACGAAGCCACCAAAGTGAAGGAGTTGTTCCGCCACCCGATGGTGATCCCCGCGGCGGTTATCCTGGATCCCGCGTTGACGGTCCACACGCCGGAGTGGCTGTTCCTGTCGACCGGGATCCGTGCCGTCGATCATTGCGTCGAAGGCATTTGCTCGAACGAGGCCAATCCTTATGGCGATGCCCAGGCATTGCGCGGCCTGAGTTTACTGACGAGCGGATTGCCGCGGGTGAAAGCCGATCCGGCCGACATTCAGGCACGGCTCGATTGCCAGATTGGCGCGTGGCTCTCGATGGGGCCGCTGGCGGCCGGGGTGCCGATGGGGGCGAGCCACGGTATCGGCTACGTGCTCGGTGCCGTCTTCGACATTCCGCACGGCCACACGTCGTGCATCATGCTGCCGGCGGTGATGCGCTGGAACAAACCGGCGAATGCGGCGCGCCAGACGATGATCGCCGCCGCGATGGAGCACCCCGGTGAGGATGCGGGCGACGTGCTGGACCGGTTCATCGGTGGACTGGCCATGCCGCGCAGTCTGCACGCGGTGAATGTCGGGCCGGAGCACTTCGACCGCATCGCGCGTCAGGCCATGGGCACGCCCTGGGTGCCACGCAATCCACGTCCCATCCCGACCCCGGAAGTGTTGCGGGAAATCCTCGAACTGGCGGCCTGAAAAAGTTCTCTTGCATCCGGCGGCGAATCGCGTGCAATCTTCTCTCGTCGTAGCAACAACTGAAAGGAGGTGATCCTGTGTCTCATTGTATGGTGGCATAC
>CALFNB010000344.1 GCA_937902425.1 uncultured Acetobacteraceae bacterium
CGCCGTCCAACCCAACGGCGTCAGCATGCAACGGACATCGCGATAACAGCGAAACGGAATGCGGTCCACGTCATGATCGGCGGGATCGAGGCCGGCGACACGGTGTCTGTTGCACCGCACAAATGGGCCGGCTTCGAGGCAGCGGGCGTCCCGCGGGAAGTCGGATGGAAGTTCGACCGCTGGTCGGATCTGCTGTTCATGGCGAAACCGCTCTCCGCGTCCGCTCCCACATGACACCGTCCATCGGGCACAACGGCGGCCCTCCGCTGGAGCCTCCCGACCCGAACGAGGGCTGGCGGCGGTATTGCTGGCGTAAGGCACACAAGGCCGCGTGGAAAACCCCGCCGCGGGAGATCGCGTTACGCCGGCTCGAACGCGCGGAGGCGCTGGGGATGACCTACCGCGAGTACACCCTGGAGATCATGGAACGCGGCCGGTACTTGTAACGGACAGCAGCAGGACCGGCGTTCAGAGCGGCAGCGCGGCCAGTTCGGAATACAGAAAACTCACGTCTTCGGGCGCCAGAGCCGGCGATGCGCGCACCAGATGCGGCTCCACGGCTGGCCGGCTTATGCCCGGCCAGTTCGCTTTCGGCACCAAATGCGCGTCGATCCGGCTCGCCAGCACACCGTGATGCAGCAGCAGATGACCGCCGATCGCCTGCTGCCACTCGCGCAAGAGTTCGGTGTCGCTGACGCCGATCAGGTGGGCGGCCGGCATGCCCTTGATCACTGTCGGCTTCCAGAACACCAGGCACCAGCGTTTGTCATCGCCGACGGCGAAGCGGTTCAGCCACGGGATCGCGCGATGGGCACGCCACAGCCGCGCCGCGTCGCCGGTCAGGCGGCGGCCCAGTTCGCCGTCTCCCTCGATCGCCGTGAGGCCCGCCGCGATGGCCGGCACCGGCAGATGCGGAACGATATACTCGCCGGCGGGAAGTTCGACGAAGCGCAGCAGCCGCAGGATCTTCGCCACCGCCGGTGTGGGCGTGAAATTGGTGAAACACAGGTTCTTCTGCGCCAGGCAGGCCGACAGCAGGTCCATCAGGTGCGCCCGATGCGCCGGGTCGACCACCAGGCTGGTCAGGTTGCAAAAGTCCACCGCGCGCCCCTCGATCGACTGGCGCGAGTAGATCGCCCCGAGAACGCCGACCAGCCGGTTCTCCGACCGCAGCAGGAAGCCGTTGTTTGGTTTGTCCGGCATCCAGTCGTGGCGGAACGCGGCGATCCAGACGTCGCACGGAATGCCGGGGTTCAGGTTCCGATTCCAATACGCGGCGACCTCGGGCAGGTCGGTATCCTGGATCGGACTGACGCGAAGCGCTGCCCGCGCCGCGCGCCGCGTCACGCCCGGCGAGCCACCGGTGTCGCCGGACTGGTTCCGCGTAACGACCCCGGCCACCTCGCCGGAGGTCGGCCGCCCGATCGGCACGCCGTGGACGGCCATTTCCCTCGGCGCCCCCAACGACCGCAATTCCATCAGCGGGTCGGTCATCCGGCCCTCGAACTCATGCCGGAAGAAGTCGAAGTAGAGGCCGATCGTGGACAGCAGCGCCCGGCGCTCCGACTCGTCGTGCACATAGGGCGTGTGTCCGGGCGCCACCGATGGCGAGTGCAACCGCAGCACGAACAACCGTTGGCCGGCCCGGAACAGGTCACCGGTCAGGCGGCGCATCTCGTTCAGCGAGTAGCCCTCCGGGGTCAACGCGATGCGCTCGACCAGGCCCAGACGGGAGAGCAAAGCCGGCAGCCGCAGCGCCCGGAAACGCAGATGCATCAACTCCCTGGACAGCAGATGCAGATTGTGCCGCGGCAGATAGCCGACGAGGGCGCTGGTGTTTGGGATACAGAGCACCCGTTTGGTGCGTCCGAACCAGCCTGGTTGCTGGCTACGCTTTGAGAAATCCGGTCCGCCGTCGCGCCGGTAATCGAACGACGGCATCGGACTGAGGTCGACGGTAAAGCCCAGATCCTCGAGGATGTTGAAGGTATTTGGGCCGATGCCATAGCGGCCGGCGGTATAGATGGTCGGCCGTTGACCGAACGCGCCGGCGATGCGATCGGTCAACGCCTCCAGCTTACCGCGCTCCAGTTCCGCCGGCAGGTTGCCGGGGTAGCTGTTGCGCGCGTTGACCTCTTCGACGAACGGCGGGGTCACCCACGGATGCAAATGCGCGCCGATCAGAGCGCGCCCGTCCGCGGCGATGCCGGCCAGCGCATCGACCGCCGCCGGCTGGCTCGCCACCGCGAAGTCGACCGCGTAGACCGGTTTGACCCCCTGCGCGTCGAACACCGCCTGCAGCTCGCCGATGCGGTTCATGTGGCTGATGCCGGTTTGTTGGCGATCGAACGGCCGGGTCCAGTCGAACTCCTCCTCGGTGTCGACAACGGTGATGAGCCGCGGCGGCTGATCAGGATCGTCCGGCGCGATGTCGAATGTCCCAACGGATGTGCCCCCAGCGGGCGTCCCCGCAACGGACGTGCGCGATACGGGCGGCGTGCCCCCAAAGGCCGTGCGCCCATCGGGCGTGGCAACCAGGCCGGCTGGCGGGGCCATGACGGTCATCCCGCCCGCACGCTGTCACGCCGCTGGCGCGCCAGAACGAAATCGGCGATCGAACCGATTGTGCCGAGCTGATCCACCGTCATGTCCTCCGCCTCGATCCCGAGTTGGTATTTTTCGTCGACCATGATGACGAACTCGATCAACCCGGCCGAATCCACCACCTCGCAGTCCGGAATCACGTCGGTCTCCGCGATCGCGCTGCTGTCGTTCCCCAACTGCGCCGCCAGTTCCGCCAGCATGACGCGGAGCTCGGTGATAATCTCGGATCTGGTGGCCAACATGCTCAAAGCCTCGGGTTCGGGATGTCTCGTGCCGGATCAGCCAACAGCCGCAGCAAGCGCACGGCGTCGAAACCCGACAGCAGACGGTGATCGTAGGTGACGCCGAGCACCGCGCGGGCGCCGCCGTCGAACGCGTCGCCATGCGCGACCATCAGCGCGCAGTACGGCGGCAATATCGGCACATGCCGCAGGACACCCCAGCGCGCCATGCTGGTGAAGCCGACCGTCGCGCCGCGCGCCTCCGCCGGTGCCAGACGGTGTGCCATGGCGCGTCGCTGCAGCTCGCCAAGGCGCGCGACGAAGCCTTCCGGGTCCAGCGTCTCGGCCCGCTCGACGACGCAAAGGTACAGCGTTTCGCGGGCCTGAACGGTAAAGCCCAGGTTGACCTGACGGTAACGCACCCGGCGGGGTGAGGGCTGCTCCAGGACCGTGCCGTTGGCGCCCGTCGCCGCCGCCAGCAGCGCCAGCCGATGCGCCATCAGAGCCAGCGTCGGATCGAGCAACAGCCGCCGGCCGCGGGCGAAATCCGCGCCATGCTCGCGCCAGACCCGCGGGTCGTATTCGATCTCCAGAAACGCGGCGGCGGCGTGATCGCGCTGCCAGGTGACGGTGGCCAGCACGGCGCGTTCGCCGGACCGTAGCGGCGCCAGGTCGGCCGGCGCCGGAAGTGCTTCCGTCTGGGCTGGCGCCCTCTGGACCGACTCCCTCTGGGCAATCCCGCCCTGAGCAGTCGGCGCCAGACCGGCCACGTATGCCTGCACATCCGCGGCCGTGAGGCGCGAGCCCAGACGCGGCACCACCTCGGCGGCGAGACCATGCTGGCTGAGCAACAGGCGGGCCTTGCCGGTCACCCCCTCGTCCGCGGCGAAGTCCCGCCCTCCGATGTCCGGTGCCGAAAGGTCCGGGACCGGCTCCGGGACAGCCTCATCGGGCGTGTCCCCCAACCACACCACGACATCGCCGACCGCGAACGTATCGCCTTCGCGGCCACGCACCAGCAGCACATGGCCGTCCTGTTCCGCCTCCACGGCGATCGCGGCCTTCTCGGTCTCGACCTCCAGGATCAGGTCGCCGGGGCGCACGAAGTCACCCACGGCGACGGCGATCCGGACGACCGTCACCGTGTCGTCGTTGTTGTTGACCCGGGGCGCGTGAACGGCGTGTGCCATGGCGACGCGGCTAAATCGTGCTCAGCACGGCGTGGACGACCGCGGCGGCGTTCGGCAGCACCGCCGCCTCCAGCGTTCGGGCCGCCGGGATCGGCACCGGCGGCGTGGCGACGCGGCGAACCTGGCCGCGATAACCGGACTCGGCGAGCAACGCGGCGATCTCCGCGCCGACACCACCGAACCCATGCGCTTCCTCGGCGATCACCACGCGATCGTAGCGGCGCAAAGCCGCGATCAGAGCATGCCGCGGCAGGGGCGCCAATTGCGCCGGCACCAGCACATCGACGGCGATTTCCTCGTCACGCTCCAGAATCCGGACGGCTTCCTCGACGGTCAGCAGCATGCCGCCGTAGGTCAGGATCACCGCGTCGGCGGCGGCGCTTCGCCGGACCATGGTTGGGAACGCCGCGCCGCCGGGATCGGCGTCGTGCGCGGCCAGCGGCAAATAGTCGGCTGGTTCCTGAACCACCCCGTAAAGCAGCTTATGTTCCAGGAAGACCGTGGGATACGGCCAATGCCGCACCGCGTTCCACAGCAGCGCGCCGACATCGTGCCGGTGGCTGCCATACACCACGGTCAGACCCGGCATCGTGGTGAACAGGTTCTCCGGGCTCTGGCTATGCGTCGGGCCATAGCCGCGCCGGCCGCCGGCCGGTGCCCGGATCACCATGGGCACCGAAAGCTCCGGGAAGATCCCCGCGAACTTGATCGCGTGGTTGTAAAGCTGATCGGCGCACAGCGTGAGGAAATCGGCGAACATCACCTCGACGATCGGCCGGCGGCCGGCGAGTGCCAGGCCGATCGCCGCGCCGGCCAACGCCGCCTCGCTGATCGGCGTCGACAGCACCCGGCCCGGATGACGCGTGGACAGCCCAGAGGTGACCTTGAACGCGCCGCCGTGCGGATCATGCAGATCCTCGCCCAACAGGATGGTGCGGTCATCCTCGGTCAGCAGCCGGTCGAGGGTGGCGTTCAACGCGGCCCGGACAGTGGGACCATGGTCCGGCGGCGCGCTGATGTCCGGCGCGGCGGCGGTGAACATCGACCTGGGCGGCACGGCGAAGCACGCCTCCGGCGACGCCATCGCCGCCGTCAGCGCATTATCGAGGAATGCCGTCGTCGCCTCGCCGATCGCCGCGCGGCGTTCCGGCGTCAGCGCCAGGCCCAGACGCGCCAACGGATCGCGCGCACTGAGGCATGCCAGTTCCGCCGCCGATCGCGGGTCGTCACCCTTGCTGTGCGGTCCCAGCCGGTTGGTCTCGATCACCAGAAATCCTGGACTTTGCTGTTCCCGGACATGGCGGACCGCGGTCTCGGCCACGTCCCAGATGCTGTCGTCACTGTCGGAAACCGACCAGGTCGCGAGGCCGAACGCCCGGCCGCGATCGGCGATGCCGCCGGCCAGGGTCGCCGCCGTCGCGGTGGTCTGCGCGATGCCATTGTTCTCAACCACGAACAGCAGCGGGACCGACCACACGGCGGCGAGGTTCATGGCCTCATAGACCAGGCCCTCGCCGAGCGTACCGTCGCCGATCGCCACCGCGACGATGCCACCCGAGCCGGCGTCCATCCGCGCCCATGCGAGGCCGGCGCCGATCGCGGTCATCCCGCCCTGGACCCCGTTGCTGTGGAAATTTCGCCAGGCGATGTGCTGGCTGCCGCCGCGACCGCCGCAAACGCCGGCCTCGCGTCCCATGACCTCGGCCAGCAGGCCGCTGAACTCACCGGAAAAGGTCAGGAAGTGCCCGTGGTTGCGATGATTGGACAGCACCGCGTCGGCGGGATGATCGAGCGCGCGGACCACCGCCATCTGGCACAACTCCTGGCCGATGCAGGTATGAGTCGTGCCCGACAACCGGCCCTTGGAGAACAGGTCGAGCAGCATGTGCTCCGTGCCGCGGATCAGCGTGGCGAAGCCCCAGAGCGCCTCTGGCGTCCGCGGAATGAGCACACGTCCGTCCGCCCGCCGCGCGATGCCGGGCACACCGAATTCCGACCCCGCCGGCACTGTCGGCCTCGGTGGTTCGAGCAGGTCGAGACTCACGTGGCGGCCGCGCGGATCGATATGAATGAACGAACGCGGTGGCACGACGGGAGGCGGGGTACGTGGGACCAGGTTGACATGCGGTTAACCAGCGCCTGGTGTAATCGGAATGCCTTGATCTGAATCAATTTCAAACCGCTGCCGATTGACAAATGCTTTGGTATGCGGCGGCGGAACGCAGCGGCACGACGAGGATGATCCAGGTCGTTATTGGACGGCACGTCGGTCGGTCTCGCGGCCCGCGCGGCGAACGCCGGCGATCAGTCGCGGTGGCGCCATTCGCGCTTGCGCACGTGCCATTGGCGCTTGCGCATGTGCCATTCGCGCCTGGGTGTGTGCGATTCTTGCCTGCGTATATGCCATTCGCGCTTGCCCATGTGCCATTCTCGCCCGCGTATGTAGCATTCGCGCTTGCCTCTGGGAAAGCACAATGCAAGCGTTCCGTCAGGCATTGTTCATCCGGCCAGGCACGCGCAATTGAAGGATCCCGCCCATGCGTCCATCGATCGTGATCGCCGCGGTGGTTGTACTGGGCTTTGCCGTGGGCGGTGGATATTACGGACTCGAAGTGTTTCCTCAGCGGCGATTTCGCGCCGGCCTCGATCAGGCCCTGGCGACGTTACCCCCCGGCACGACGGCAACCTATAAATCCGCGCATTACTCGGTTCTGTTGCGCCAGGCCGTCGTGACCGGCCTGGCCGTGCACGGTGAGATCCCCGGCGACCCGCCACAACCGTTCGACGTCGTGATCGACTCCATCGAGACGACGAATCCCAATCTCGGATTTCCCGACCTCTGGGCGCACGCCGTGGCGAACCCGGCCTCATTCGCGCCCGATACCGCGCTTCCGGTCGCCGACGCGGTCGCCATCAAAGGCGCCATCGTGCGTTCCGCCGCGTTCAACCTCACCGAGGCCTCCGTCCAGCTCGCCAAATTGCGCCTCTATCCCTGGGCTTTGCTGCATGACGGCATGCCGTCCTGGCGGGAAATTCAGGCGTCGCTGAAGCCCGGATCGCAGCCGCCCGAACTGGCGGACCTGAGGCCGATTTTCCGCGCCGAAGCCGCCGCGATACTGGGCTTCGCCTACGACAGCTACGCGGCCGGAGCAGCCAACATCAGGGAAGCGCTCCCCGGGATCGACGTCGAATACGACATCCGCGAGATGACCGGCGATGCCTTCGATCGAGGCGTCATGCGGGGAGCCTCCCTGCGTGGCATCACATTAAACGACAACGTGGTCGGCGCCCTCGCCATCGATCGCGTGGCGATGGGCGCGGTCGATGTGCGCGAACCGATGACCCGGCTGATTTTCGGTGACGCGCTGTCTGCTTCGTTGCTGAACGGGATCAGTATCGGCCGGATCGAGTACAGCGGCATCACCGCGCGGCCGCCCGGCCAACCCGCGATCCATGTTACCGGGTTTTGGTTGGGGCCCGTGGCATTCGCTGACGGGATGCCGGTGTCGGGCGAACTCGGGTGGACCGATGTCCGCGTATCAAAATTGCAAGTACCGGACCCGCGGGTGTGGGATGCGTTCAACCAGCTCGGCCTTGAAACGATAACGGTCAGCTTCACCCTGGCCTACGATTGGGACGTCGCCCACCAGCGAGTGTCCATTCACGATACGATGCTCAAGGTCGACGAGCTTGGCACGCTTACCGTGTCGGCTGATCTGACCAACATCGTGCCGAACGCCGCCGGCATGGACCAGGGCAGCCTGGCCCATCTGCGGCTGCGCCTGGAGGACGCGTCACTGGTGGACCGGCTGCTGCGGATGGGCGCGGCGTCATCCGGTGCCGATCCCGCCGCCTACCGGGCGCTGATCGTCGGGATGCTGCGGCAACAGCCAACGGGCGCGGGTCAAGGCACGATGATCGCGGCGGCGGCGCGCGCGGCGGGCGATTTCATCACGTCGCCTCAGTCGCTCACGATCGAGCTGTCGCCGCCGGCACCGATCCCCTTCATCGCGCTGCGGGGTGCCATGATGAGCCCGGTCAATCTCGCCACCATGCCTGGCCTGACGGTATCCGCCAATGAGCCCTGAGCCGGCTCAGGTCTTGCGAACGTTCCAGAACAGCACGAACCCGTTCAGCACGCCGGTCAGGTTGGAGCGATACGCCGTGGCGCCCAGTACCTGGCCCAACGGCACATAAGGCACGTCGATCAGCGCCTGGAGTTGCAAATCGCGAGCCAGTGATTTCTGCGCCGCCATGTCGGGCGCCTCCAGCCATTGTTGCCTCAGTTCCTCGATGCGCGGGCTGGAGGGCCACCCGGGCGCGGCACCGGGCGCGTCTCCCATGCCGCGCAGGAACACGTGGCCCACCGGATTGAGCTGGTCCAACCCGCTCCAGAACGTGTTGAACACGCTCCAGCCGCCTTGCTCGATGGGGTCCTTCTTGGTGCGGCGCTGCACGACGGTGCCCCAGTCCATCGCCTGGTAATCGACGTTCAGTCCGATCTTCCCGAATACATCGGCGCAGACGTCGGCCATCGCTTTCAGCAACGGAAAGTCGGTCGGCGCCAGGATCACCGTCTTCTCGCCCTTGTAGCCGGCGGCGACGATTTCCTTGCGCACCGCGTCGTAGTCGCGTTTGCCGGCGAAGACCTCCAACCCGGCGTCGGAGGCGAACGGGCTCGCGGGATAGAACAGACCGGTCGGCACATGCCACATCGAGGGATCGTCACCACTGCTGGCGATGCAGAAGTCGCTCTGGTCGATGGCTTTCAGCAACGCGCGCCGGATCGCCGGATTGTTGAACGGCGCGGCCAGATGATTGAGCCGCATGCCGCCCATCAGCCCGGTCGGATCCTGAATGACCGCCTTGACGCCGGCGGTCTTGCGCAGGATCGGCAACACATCGTTGCTGGGGTTTTCCCACCAGTCGACCTCGCCCTTCTGCAAGGCCGCCAGAGCGGTGCTGGCGTCGGGGATGACGTGCCACTCGACCCGGTCGAAATGCGCGACTTTCGGACCAGCGGTCCAATCGGGCGTGCCATCGGCGCGAGGCACGTAATCGGTGAACCGCTCGTACACCAGCAACGAGCCGGGAACGCGCTCCTTCGCGTTGAACCGGTACGGGCCGCTGCCGACCATTTCCGCGACCTGGGTGAATGCGTCGGTTGTCGCCAGCCGCTCCGGCATCATGGCGGGGAAGTTGGTGGGAGATTTTCCCAGTGCGTCAGGCAGCAGGGGAAACGGGCGCTTCAGGCGGAACTGGATGGTCTTGTCGTCAGCGGCGGTGAGTTCGTCGGTCGTCGCCATCAGCGTCTGTCCGAAAGTATCGCGTTTCGACCAGCGCTGGATGCTGGCGACGCAATCGCGCGCGAGCACCGGGGTGCCATCGTGGAATTTCAGGCCGTCACGCAGCGTGATGCGCACCAGCTTGCCGTCGTTGTCCGAGGTCATGCCGGCGGCCATCTGCGGACTGGCCTTGAACGTGCCGCCGGTGCCGAACAAGGTGTCGAAAATCATGTAGCCGTGGTTGCGGGTGACGTAGGCGGTGGTCCAGATCGGATCCAGAATGGCCACGTCCGATTGCGGAATGAATTTCAGCACGCTGTTGGCCTGCGCGGTGGCGACATGGGGGGCGGCCAACGAGGCGGCCGAAGCCGTGAGGAATGTGCGGCGTCGCATCGTGGTTGGGTCCCTTCAGACGGGTGGCGTGATCTGCCGCGTCAGGTCGGCGTGCAGCTTCGGCGCGACGGTGGCGCGCCCGGTGTCCAGCAGCCATTGCTCCAGAACGCGTTTGTCGTCCACGCGGGAGTTGGGGCCGCCGCGGATCCAGCCGCGATAAACAACCCAGCGCTCGCCGGCGCCGTCACGGGCCATGATCCCGGCGTAACCGGCGCGCCTGCCCGGCGGGCCGACGGACACGCTGGGGACGGGGGAGGCGGCGAGCTTTTCCAGGAATTCCCGCCCCTGTTCCGGCGTCAGGTTCCAGGTGGGATCGGGATCGCCCGAGGAGATCAGCAGCGTGACGGCGATGGTCATCGTTCGCACTCCGTGGTTCGGGGA
>CALFNB010000345.1 GCA_937902425.1 uncultured Acetobacteraceae bacterium
GAGGGCATCGGCCACACTCCAGGCATCGCCTCCGGCGCCAGGTAACGCCCGGTTTCGAAATACGAGACTTTCATGCCGTGTGCCTCGTCCGGTTCAGCTGACCTTGCTGTATTGGTAATCCTCACGTGAGCCGCCCGCGGCCCGCAGGCCGGCCGGCAGCGGTGGGCGTGTGGTGTTCAGCTTCGCGTGCACGTCAAGCGCGGCCTGATCCATCCACAACTCCAGCAACGCCAGCTTGTCCGGGTTCAGCACGCTCTGGAACACTTCGAATTGTTCGCAGCCGGGCTCTTGCATCACCTCGGCGCAGCGGGTACGGAACGCCGCCGCGAGTTCGCCGCCTTTGCCCGGCGCGGCGTTGATCGAGACAACCAATCGGACCGCCATGTTATATCCTCCCATGCGCGAATGACGTGCACGAGTAGTGACCCGCGAAGCAGCCGCGTCAAGCGCCCCGTCAGGCAGCCGGAAGCAGAGCGGTGCCATAACCTCGGCGCTGCAGCGTGTCGAGCTTCAGGTTGATCGGCGAACCCAGCCAGAGCGCGTAGACGGTGTGGTCGTCGACCATGTCTTCGGTCAGTGGATGGATCAGGATGTCGAGCCCCTCGCGGTTAAGCATCAGCCATGGCACGACTGTCTGAAACGCATCCGTTTTAAAGATAGCCGCGAACTGGGAAACCGGATGCGGACCGACCGGGGCATCGCTGAGTCGGCCGACCTGAACGGGGAAGTTGGCGGCGAGGGTCTCGCGCAACTTCGCGGCGGCCGAGAACGTCTCTGGGTTGTAATAGACATGCGCGTGGTAGCCGTGAATTTCAGGCGACCCGGTCGATGTGTTGGTCATGACTGATCCTCCCATTGGTTTGCGAAAGCTTCGCAGTACAGGTCGGTCAACACAAGACCGGCGGGTCAGAAGACGTCAGGGCGTCTGGTTCAGCAGGAACGGCCGCGCGTGGTCGGCGATCTCCGTCGCGCGTTCCCAGGTCATGCAGAATCGACCGCCTGGCAGGATCGCATGATGCGTGTCCCTGATCCGCGCGCGCATCTCGTCCAGGTACTTCGTGTAGTGGAAATGCTCGCCCAAAACCAGCAAGGTAGGTTGCGCGAGGCGCCGTAGCCCGTCGTCCAGGTCGAAATTCGCCAGCGCCGTGACGGCCTGCCAGCGATTTCGGCCGACTTCCATCTGCGTCGTGTTGATGCGGTCCATCCAACTTTGCGATGGATGCATCGGCGCGTGACCGGGATCGCGCTCCAGCAGGAAATCGATGGTGCGGGTCAATGGAAAGCCGGACTCATCTTCGGGCCGCAAGCCGCTTTGAAGTTCCTTGACGTGCACAGCGGTGCGGCCTCGTTCGGGCGAGAATGGGCAGTTCACCAGCACCACTTTTTCGACACGACTCGGATGGGTGTTGGCGATCTCCACGGCCACGCCGGCGCCGACCGCTTCGCCGAGAACCGCGGTCCGCTCGATACCCAGACTGTCCATCACCGCCACGGCGCAGCGCACATAGTCCGTGAAGCTCGGTTGGCCCGGCACGGGATCGGAGTGGCCGTGACTGGGATAGTCCATCGCGACGACGCGGAAATCGTTGGCCAGCGCCTGCATCAGTTCCAGCATCAGAGCCGACGATTGCTGGTTGATGTGGAACAGCATGAGCGGCCGCCCGGAGCCGGCCGCGCGATAATGGATATAACCCAGGCTGGTGCGGACCAGGCCGCGTTCGATGTCCATGGTGCCTCCGTCTCCGGGGCAGGTTGGCATGAGACTCAGTCCTGACCAAGCCGGCGATCGAGACCAGGGTACGTCATATGGAAATATTTATGATACCCCGCGGTCCAGCCGAGCTTCTCGATGACCGCGGAATCTCCCCATGGCGAGATCTTGTAGGCCAGCAGGAATCCATGCGCGGAGACGATACTGATCGCGAGCATCACACCGCACAGGCCGGTGAACAACCTTGGGCGCGCCGCGATCTTACCCCGCAGGCTGAACAGGCCGAACAACGCGAGAAACTCAAAGAACGGATAGAACTCCATTCGATACCGGAAGGTCACGGCGATCGCCATCAAGATAAAAACCCCCGGGATCAGCAGGCAGAACGCGATCATTCGCGCGGCCGGACGATCGATCCCGACCGGGCGCCGACGCGACAACCATGCGATCCCGAGCACGCACAAAAAGCAAAGCAACAGGTCGGACGCGAAAAACGTCGCCGGAGGTGCCTCGACCGTATAATACAGGCGATCCTGGAGCGCTCGAAACAAGAAGTGGCCATCCGATCCGATGACCGCCCACACTGGAAGGAAAAAATACGAAAGTGCGAATGGGATCCGTCCGACGTTGAAATATCCATGGTTTATAAGGACATCAAAGGTGGGATCGTTTACCGGCAAGATGTCATAGTACCGGTAATCCTGGAACGTCAGTGGCGAACCCCATCGCGCGTAGTTGATGTACCCGCATATCGCGGCAAAAAATACAAGTATCAGCGAGGGCAACAGGACAGATGCACCCGTCCTGATCCGGCGTACCGCGGCGATGACGTCCGGCAACATGATGGCCCCGCACGCGGCATAGAGGCCGATGCTCGTACTGACACGCGTTAACAGGCAGAATCCCGCGAGCACCGCCATCGCCGCCATGTGTCCCGGCTTTCTCCGCGATACCTCAACACACCAACGAAACGCCAGCAACACAAACACCGCGGCGATGGCGGAGGCCCAGAAAATCGACTCCTGGTAAACCGACGGACGCAAAAACTGTATCTGCGAGCCGCCGAAAATGACCATCGCCATCGTAAACAGCAGGACACGGCTCTTATAGGTCACGTCTCCCATGGCGCGGCCGGCCTGAAGTACCGCCCCCAGTTTCGCGACCGCCGCGATCGTGGCCGCGACGGCGCATGAAATCACCGTGAAATCCACCGTTCGGAGCGGCGGCGCCAGAAGGATCGGCAAACGCAGCAGCGCCGGCAAGATGCCAAAATAGGCGTAGGTGCGGCCGTCTCGGGTAAATCCTTCCTGCAGGATCGCGTCGGGATCGACATCAAAACGGCCACGCGACAGATATTCGATCATGCTGTTGAACACGAGGTCATATCGAAACGACTTCACTCGGAGAAATCTGCCATCGGAAAGCAAAGCCCAGTAGTAGAGGAAGATAAAGCCGCAGACCACGGCGGCGACCGTTACCACTCGCCATGACGCACCCCGCGTGATCGATCGGGGCACGGAGTCCGTGTCGGCCATCATTCAATCTCCGGTTCAGCGCTTGCGCGGGAAGCGTATCATGGGATCGCCCCGTGTCGCCGGGCCACCACGTTCGCGCGAGAAAGCGGCGGGGCTTCCGCCCCGGACCCCGACCAAGGGCGGTGGCTTGGATCCATTCATTTCGGTGTATTCTGGGAAAGGGGGCTTCCGCCGCGGACCCCGACCAAGGGCGGTGGCTTGGATCCATTCATTTCGGTGTGTTCTGGGAAAGGGGCCAACCGAGACCTCGCAAGGTCCGTGTAGGTCCCTCTACGAGAACGAACCAAGGGACAGATTGCCAAGGGCCTCGCCCTTTGCCGGAGGTCCAGGAGGCGCCGCGTCCTGGCGGGTTCGAAGAGCGGAGCCCTCGCGTGTCACTCCCGGCGCACGCCCCAGAACAGCGGGATCGCCGCCGCCACGATATCCTTGATATCGGAGCGGAACGCGGTTGGCTGAAAAACCTGGCCCAGAGGGATGTATGGCACCGTTTCGAACGCCTGAACCTGAATTCGCGCGGCGACCACCTTTTGCGCCGCCAGGTCGGGAGCGTCGAACCAGGCCTCCCGCGCGGTCTCCAGCCGTTCATCTGTCGGCCAGCCGAACCAGCCCTTCTTGCCGTTTCCGCGCAATGGGTAAGAGCTGCCCGGATTGGACACGGTCAAGCCGCCCCACAGTGTGTTGAACGCATTCCAGCCGCCCTGATTCGGCGGATTCTGATTGGCCCGCCGAGTCATCACCGACCCCCAGTCCATCACCTGGTAATCGACCGTCAGGCCGAGTTTCTGGAACAGCTCCCGCGTCACCTGTGCCACCTGGTTGATCGCAGGCTGGTCGCTCGGCACGATCATCAGCACGGGCTCGCCCTTGTATCCGGACTCCGCGACGAGCTTCTTCGCCAGTGCGAGGTCCCGCGGTCCGCTCAGCACCTCCAGTCCCGCATGGGTCGCCATCGGCTGCCCCTCGGTGAAAAAGCCGACCGGGGCGCGGCCCAGTTCACTTTGCTCGCCGACGATCGCCTCGACGAAGGCGTGCTGATCGATCGCCGGCAACAGCGCGCGCCGGAGCTTCACATTGTCGAACGGCGGATACAGATGGTTCATCGCCAGGATCGGCTGCCAGCCATACGGATCGAACACCTTGACCAGGACGTCCGGCGACTTGCGCAGCATCGGACAGAGGTCGATCAGCGGCAGCTCGACCCAGTCGGTCTCGCCCTTTTGCAACGCGGCGGCGGCGGTCGATGGATCGGGCTGCACGATCCACTCCACCCGATCGAAATTCACCACCTTGCCGCCGGAGAAATAGTCCGGCTTCTCCTGCCGCGGGACGTAGCCATCGTAACGTGAATAAGCAGCGCGGGCGCCCGACACCCACTGATCGGGGAGAAACTGATATGGACCCGAGCCGATCGTTTCCTTGATCTGTTCGGAAGCCTTGGTCAGAGCCATCCGCTCCGGCATCATGAAGCAGTTTCGCGCGCCGAACGCGTATCGCATTTGCTGGAACGGTTTTTTCAGCCGGATCTGGAATCGCCGATCGTCCAGCGCCGTGATTTCGTTGGCGGTAAGCATCAGTTGCTGCCCGAACGGATCCTTCATCGCCCACCGCTTTACCGACACTACGCAATCCTGGGCTTTGACTTTCTCCTTGTCGTGAAACACCAGGCCGTCTCGAAGTGTAAACGTCCAGGTCAGGTCGTTATCCGAGATCTCGTGACCCGCGCACATTTGCGGTTTGCAATCGCCGGCGCGATCGATGCCATACAACGTGTCGTAGACCATATAGGCATGGTTGATCGCCACGGTCGCAGTGGTCCACACCGGATCGAGCGACGACAAATTCGCCTGTGGCACGAAACGCAGTGTCTTCGCGTTGCCCTGGGCCAGCGCCGGCGTCGCGAGCAGTGGGATGGCTTTAATCAGATCCCTGCGACGCACAGCGATGCCTCCTGGTTCAGTTCTGGAACTTCGGTCGCACTTCCTGGCACATCAGGTTCAGCGAATTGACCACCTGCTGATGCGGAATCCGCATCCCGCAATTGAGTTCCGCCAAAATCCCATCGAGGCCCAGTTCTTCCTTCAACTGGCCCAACCGGTCCACCACCATCGACGGCGTGCCAACGATGATCTTGCTGCGCATCACTTCATCGTAGTCGATGTGTCGCAGCCGGGCGCCGCGCTCGGCCCGGTTCTCGATCGCGCGGGCGCCTTCCATGCCCGCCGATGCCTCGATCCGTTCGCCGAGGTAACGATAGAAGAACATGACGCTTTCCATCGGCTCCTCGCGCGCCTGCTTTTCGGTGTCGGCGATGTAGAGCGGCACGCGCAAGTAGACCTTGCCGTTGCCCGGATGGCCGGCGGCCTGCCATGCGGCGCGGTAGACGCGCAGGTTGGGGACAAGTTCGTTGAGGTCGCCTAATCGGGTGGCGACGAAGATGGGATTGCCGCGCTCACCCTGCTCCTGGAACGTGTCGGGGCTGTTCACCGCGACGCGGATTTCCGGGTACGGCGCGACGAACGGCTTCGGCACGCAGGATACGTTCTCGAAATCATAGAACTTGCCGTGGAAAGAAAAGCTCTCCTGCGTCCAGGCGCGTTTAAGGATTTCCATCACTTCCGCGAACCGTTCCCGGCTTTCGGCGTAGGAAATGCCATAGGCCTGATACGTGCGCGGAAATCCGCTGCGGCCCACGCCCATGATCAAACGGCCGTGGCTGATGTGATCGACGGTGGTGGCCTCCTCCGCGACACGCAACGGATGGCACAGCGGCAGCACCTGAACGGCGGTGCCGATCTTCATGCGTTTGGTGCGGCACGCGATCGCGGTGGCGATGTTGAGCGGTGCCGCGAGCACGGAGCGCTCCGGTGCGCAGTGCAGCTCCGCCAGCCACATGACGTCGAGGCCGGCGCGCTCGGCCTCGTCCACCTGCTCGAACGACTCGGTGAAAGCTTCGGCTTCGGTCTGCCCTGGCCGCCGCTGAAATTCGTGGAACATGCCGAATTCCATGGTCACTTCTCCCTGTTATGGACGGAAAAGTGACAGGTTCGCCGTGGGTTGCAAGTCCCCCTTACCCGTCGGCCGTCAAACAAATTCCGTACCGGTTGATCTTCGGGTCGTAGCTGGGAATATCGGTGTGGCCGCCTGGTTTTAGTAGCCGCGCGCGATATCATAACGGTTCGGCAAAGGCCGGCCGTCCCGCCACGCACAAAGGTTTTCGAAGAACAGATCCAGACTGATCGGGTTATATGTCGCCGGATCGTCGGCGGCGGTATGCGGGCTGATGATCAGGTTCCGCGTGGTCCACAGCCGGTGCCCAGGCGGGATCGGTTCCGGATCGAACACATCCAGCACGGCACCGGACAATTGGCCCGCGTCGAGCCGGTCGCACAACGCATTTTGATCGATCAGTTCGCCGCGTCCGATGTTCACGACGCCGGCTCCTTCCGGCAGCAACTCCAGCCGCCGCCGGTCGATCAAACCGCGAGTGGCATCCGTCAGAGGGCAGGCCAGGACCAGGAAACTCGTTCCCGGCAGCGCCCCATCCAGCCCATCGGTCCCGACCACCTGGACGCAATGCGGGTGCGGCGAGGGGTTCGCGCGCACACCAGTCACCGCCATGCCGAACGCGGCGGCGTGGCGGGCGACGGCGCCTCCCAATGAGCCCAGACCGACGATGGTGATGGGTTGCCGCGTAACGACGACGCCCCAAAGTTTGTGCCAACGGCCGGCGCGTTGATGCGTCACCATCTCCGGCACGCGGTTGGCGAGCATCAGCACCGCCATGATCCCGAACTCGCCCGACTTCACCGCATGCGTGCCGCGGTTGTTCATCAGGATCACGCCCGGCGGCAGCCAGTCGAACGGCGCGAGCCGGTCGAGGCCAGCATTGGTCACGAACAGCAGTTTCAACCGCGGTGCCAGGCATGGGAACTGGGTATTGATGACGCTGACGTCGCAGATCAGCGCCTGGGCTTCGGTCATCGCGGCGGCGAAATCATCGGCGGCACGGCCAATGGTAACGATGTGATCGCCGGTGTCCGGTGCACGCGAAACCGCCGCGTCCCACATGGCGCGGGAGAAGTCGAACAGCGGATCGTCAACCGGGTTCTGCAGGTGAATGCGCATCCGCCGTTAATACCCGGCGGCGCGATCGACGACTTCGCGTAGCGGTTTGCCATCCAGGAAACGACCCAGATTGTCAACGAACAGCTGGGCGACGACCGCGTCTCGCTTTGGATGCCCGCCGCCGATATGCGGCAGGACGATGATGCCCTCGGACGTCCAGAAGGGATGCGTTGTGGGTAGCGGTTCCTGGCGGAAGACGTCCAGGATGGCGCCGGCGATGCGTTTCGCGCCCGCGGCGGCGATCAGATCGGCATCGTCGATCAGCGCACCGCGGCCGAAGTTCAGCAGCCAGGCGGTGGGTTTCATTTGATAGAGCCGCTCGGCGTTGATCAGGTTTTCGGTCCGCGGCGTCGCCGGCAGCAGCAACACGACGAAATCCGCCTGCGCCAGCACCGTGTCGATTCGCTCCGGCGGCATGACCAGCGCGACACCTTCGATCGGCGCCGGATTTCGTTTCGTGCCGATGACCCGCATGCCGAGCGCACTGGCGAGGCGGGCGACGTCCTGACCAACCGCGTCCAGACCGAGAATGCCCAGGGTTTGCCCGGTCAACGGGGTGGCGACGCGGCGGACCCATTTGGAGTGCTTCTGGTCCTCGACACAGGCGGCGTACGGCTTGGTCAGATAGAACAGCGCACCCAGGATGTTTTCCGGCATGGACTCGCGGTGGGTGCCGCGGGCGCAGGTGAGGGTCAGGTTGGACGGCAGATCGGGCAGCGCGAGCCACCCCTCCACCCCCGCCGTCAGCGCCTGGGCCCAACGGAGTTTGGGCATGCCTGGGAGCAGGCCGGGCGGCGCGCCCCAGGCGAGCATCGCCTCGGTCCGGGAGAGTTGGGCAGCGGATGGCTGGTCCTTGCGGGAAATTGTCGCGACGGTGACGCGGTCGGAGAGGCCGGCGGCGGCGATGGCGTCAGTGTAGGGCGTGGGGCCGTCGGTCCAGAGGAGGAGGTGGGTCGAATTGGCCATGGGTGGGGACATCCTGAAGGGGGGTGAGATGGAGATTACCGGGAGTGAACGCATTGGGGTAGATTGGGGAACGACCTTGTCTGATGCCGGACAGGTGGCGTGTCACCGCGTTGTCCATGTCACGTGACACGCTGGTTCGACGGGTGCGCGATCTCCGGTCAGCCCTGAACCTGCGGGTCGCGGTCCCTTTTGTGACAACGTTTCGTGATCGCAACATGGCTACACAGGCGGCTTCTCCTCCCACGGCTGATGTTCGAGGTAGCGAGGTGGCAATCATTCCGCGTGAAGGGCGGCCACCAGTGTCATGTCTCACGTGACAACGGAGACCGGAACGCCGCGCCATCCAGTATAAGTTTGCGTACGCACTTCACTTTCCCGCACGACCCGAGAGGTTACGGCCGGCGGTTGGAAATCCCTCGAGGCATCACGCGAAATTGAATCCATTCTCCGGCGGGCCGTTATGGGCACGCACCGATAGCGAGGTCGTTTCTTCTCCACCTTACGAAATCTGAATTGACATCCCGCTTCGGATTTGCAATGATCTCGGTCCCGGGATTCCATGCAAAACTGGACAAGTATGCGGATAATCAGGGAGACAGTGTAACGCGGGAATCAGGCGTAACCGCCAAAGTATTACATGCGATCACGATCGCGCTTGCGCTGCTGGCGGCTGGCTGTATGCCGCCGCCGCAGTACGATGACCAGACTGACAAGCTCATTTCACAAATACAAACCGATGTGGACACGCAGTTCGTGTCACTCATTACACTGGACCACAAGATCAGTCGTCTCTCCGGGAAGCCAGACCCGGCGTCCGTGAAAGCCCTGGCTGATGCGAAGACCAAAGCTGGATTCAACGCCAATTCAGGCTTCTACGATAAAGTGGATGTCGATCTGTCCAGCCTTCAGACAAGAGTTGACGCCGCGCCAAACCTCGCGACGCCATTCC
>CALFNB010000346.1 GCA_937902425.1 uncultured Acetobacteraceae bacterium
ATTTGCCGGTGCAGTCCGGCTCCGACCGCATCCTGGCGGCGATGAACCGCAAGCACACGGCGGACGACTATCGTCGGCTGGTCGACCGGCTGCGCGCGGCGCGACCCGATTTGGCGCTGTCTTCCGACTTCATCGTCGGCCATCCGGGAGAAACCGACGCCGACTTTGAGGCGACGATGGCGCTGGTGCGCTCGGTCGGGTTCGCCCAGGCGTATAGTTTCAAATATTCGCCGCGCCCGGGGACCCCGGCGGCCGGCGCGCCCGCTCAGGTGCCGGAGGCGGTGAAAGATCGCCGGCTGCGGGCGTTACAGGCTTTGCTGCGGGAGCAGCAGGCGCGATTCAACGCGGCCTGCGTCGGCACCACCATGGATGTCCTGTTCACCGGTACTGGGCGGCACCCCGGCCAGGTCGCCGGACGTTCATCATATCTTCAACCCATTCACATCACCGGTTCTGTCAGCCTCATCGGCGAGGAACGGGCGGTGCGAATCCGTGACGTTCATCCAAACTCGTTGTCGGGAACCCTTGTCCAGGAGAGACTCAGCGCTTGACCCAGATCGCCGGTTCGCTCGCACCCTCGGCCAATCCGTCCAATGGCGGTAAGGCCATCACCGTTCAGTTCAATGACAATATGCTATTGCCCCTGTTGCTGGGGGACCACGACCGGCATTTGGTGCGAATCGAGCAGGCGCTTGGCGTCCGGCTGTCCTGTCGCGGCAATCGGGTCGCGATCGCCGGGGACGCGGCGCGGGTCGAGGCGGCGCAGAACGCGCTGCAAGGGCTCTGGCGGCGGCTGGAACGCGGCGAGAGCGTTGGCCGGCCCGACGTTGAAGCCGCGATCCGCATGGTCGAGATCGAAACCGACCCGCGGTTGCCGCTGTCCGATCTGCCCGCCATCCGCACCCGCAAGGGCGCCATTGGACCGCGCAGCTCTGGGCAGGTCGCGTACATGGAAGCGTTGTCCTCGCACGAGATGGTGTTCGGCGTCGGGCCGGCCGGGACCGGGAAGACCTATCTCGCGGTGGCGCAGGCGGTGGCGATGCTACAGGCGGGCCGGGTGGACCGGATCGTGCTGTCGCGGCCGGCGGTGGAGGCGGGGGAACGGTTGGGCTTCCTACCGGGCGACATGAAGGAGAAGGTCGATCCGTATCTGCGGCCGCTGTACGACGCGCTGCACGATATGATGCCCGCCGATCAGGTGATCCGCCGCATGACCAACGGCGAAATCGAGGTGGCACCGCTGGCGTTCATGCGCGGCCGCACTCTGGCGCATTCGTTCGCCATTCTGGACGAGGCGCAGAATACCAGCGCCGTGCAGATGAAAATGTTTCTTACCCGGATGGGTGAGGGCTCCCACATGGTCATCACGGGCGATCTGACGCAGGTCGATCTGCCGCACGGGACGCGGTCTGGGTTGGCCGACGCGCTGGATACGCTGGAGGGCGTGCAAGGGATCAAGGTCGTGCGGTTCGACAATCGCGACGTGGTGCGACATCCACTGGTGGGGCGGATCGTCGATGCCTACGACCAACGCGCGGCGGCTGAGGGCGATACTCGGCGGGAGGCGGGCGCGAGGCTGGGTGCCTGATTTGGCGTTGTCCCGGCTCGATTGCTGGAGCGAAAGGCCCCTTCGCAACACCATGCTGGTCTTCGCGTGTGCATTGCGGCATAATCCGATGCTGAAGACAGTCACCGGGCAAGCCCCGCGACAAGGATAATGGAACCGCATAGTCGGCGGGCCTCCTTTCACCAGGAGGCCGAAACTCAACTCCGGGTCATCGTCATAGACCCCGCCTGGCGCCGCTGCGTACCGCGCGTGGTTGCGCTCGTGTCACGAGCGGCGCGCGTTGCCGGGATCGCGGCAATGCCGGCGTGTCCGGCGGGGGTCAGTGTCGTGCTGGCGGATGACCGGCTGGTGCGCGGCCTGAACGTGCGCCACCGCGGGCGGAACAAAGCCACCAATGTCCTGACCTACGAAGACCCGGCGCCGGAGCTGGTGCTGGCTCTGGGCGTCATCCGGCGGGAGGCAGCGGCGGCGGGACGGCGCGTCGCTCACCATGTGGCGCACCTGGTCGTGCACGGCGCACTGCACCTTCTGGGCTATGATCATGACCACCCCGGCGATGCCCGCCGCATGGAAATGGCCGAGTCCCGGCTGTTGCACCGGATCGGCGTCCCCAACCCGTGGAAACCGCCCCTTGGGAAACCCGCTCCGGGGACGAAGTCATGAGCGGCAGCCGCGCGACCTTCGTGAACCGCATCAAAAGCATGCTCGGACGGCCGGCGCCTGAGCCGACATTGCGCGAATCCATCGCCGAGCTGATGCAGGAAGCGGCCGATGCGCCGGAAGCCCAGGCGGCGCCTTCGGAACTGGACCGGCATGAGCGGCTGCTGATCCAGAATATCCTGCGCCTGCGGGAGACCAACGCCGACGACGTCATGGTGCCGCGCGCCGACATCGTGGCGATGCGCTCCGACCTGACGCTGGAGCAGGCGATCGAGCAAATCCGCGGCGACGGGCACTCCCGGTTGCCGGTGTACCGGGAGCAGCTCGACGACATTATCGGCATGGTGCACGTGAAGGATGTGTTCGCCTATGTCGGCCGGCCGGAGGCGTTCGCGCTGGAGGCGATCTTGCGCAAGCCGCTGATGGTAGCGCCGCGCATCCGGGTGCTGGACCTGATGCTGCAGATGCGCCAGCAGCGGGTGCATATGGCGCTCGTGGTGGACGAGTATGGCGGGATCGACGGATTGGTAACGATCGAGGACCTGGTCGAAACGATTACCGGTGAGATCGACGACGAGCACGACGATGAGGAAACGCCGATGGTGACCGAGCGTCCCGACGGCGCGCTGGACCTGAACGCACGGCTGCCGGTGGCGGATTTCGAGAAACGCATGGGTCCGATATTGAGCGAGGACGAACGCGACGCGGATATCGATACGGTCGGCGGGCTGGTGTTCACTCTGGCGGGACGGGTTCCGGCGAAGGGTGAGGTCATTTCGCACCCGTCCGGACTGGAGTTCCGGATATTGGACGCGGACGCGCGAAGGATCAGAAGGTTGCGGGCGAGAAGGACGGTGTCAGAGGCGGCGTGAGCCAACCTCGCGCGCGGTTCAGTCAGGTAGGCGCGGCGACTGACTACAAGATCAGCCCGAGAGCGGGACAGGCAGTCTTGACCGCTGCAACGACCGCACTCCAGGCGGCTGCCGCGGCCTGTTGCGCGACGTCGGGCGAGATTCCCGCATATGTTTGCAGCACTCCCTCCAGGGCGCGTTGTTGCATGAGTTTAAGACTGTCATACTCCGCCTGAGCCATATTTTGCATCTTTTCAATCTTCTGGCCCGCGGCGATGATCGCCGCGAACTGAGTTGATGCGCCGGATGCGTTCTGCCAGGCGGGGCCGACGATGCCCCCGACGGCTTGCTCGACCTTACTCAAGACATCAGTCCAATTGATGGCCATCTCTCGACTCCGGTAAACGAGGTTGCGGACAAACAAATCACTTGGAGGATGTGGTTGACGATCCACTCTTCAATCCCAGTTCACGGGTCAGAAGTGCGCCGATTTGGGCATCGACGAGTTGTTGAGCGGTTCGCAGATATGCTTCCGACAAGATTTCAACTTTCTGGTGGGTCACCTCGACTGACCCGTCGACATCCAGCAGGTTATCCCTCAGGTTCTTGAGCGCCTTATCGAGGAATGGCGTCGCGAGGTTTGGCGCGGCGTCAACTCTTGTCTGAAGGCTGGACAG
>CALFNB010000347.1 GCA_937902425.1 uncultured Acetobacteraceae bacterium
CGAAGGATTGGACATCGTTCTGCACGGCGAGCAGGTGTTCTGACCGTCGGTTTCGCATGAGTGACGACAACGGGCCGGACCTCGCAGTCCGGCCCGTTGCTTTTGGCAAGCCACCATCCCGGTGGCGAGCGCGAGCACGCCGAACTTAAAACGTTACAGTGTCAGACCGCCGTCAACCGTGATGGTTTGCCCGGTGACCATCGCCGCGCCAAAGCCGAGGAACAGAATCACTTCCGCCAGATCCTCGGGCTGGCAGCGGCGTTTCAGCAACGCGCGTTCAATCGATTGTTGCCGTTCCTGATTGGTCCACTCCACCATCCAGGAACTGTCGACCGCACCCGGTGCGATGGCGTTGACACGCACATTGGGGCCAAGCGCGCGGGCGAGATTCTGTGTCAGGCTGACGACCCCGGCTTTCGTCGCGCTGTAGGCGAGGCTGCTACCCGCGCGCCCGAGACCGGCGATCGAGGCGGTATTGACGATGGCGCCATGCGCCTCGGTCAACGCGGGCGCCGCGGCTTTGGCGCAACGAAACACGCCCAGAAGGTTGACGCTGAGCAACAGGTGCCACAGGTCCTCGGTGATCAGATCGAGTTCCGGCGGCGCGATGCGGCGATTGGTGCCAGGCGTGCCGGCGTTGTTCACCAGCAGATCGAGGCGGCCGAGATCGCTCACTGCTTTCAGCACCATCTTTTCCGCGTCGGCTGCCTCGCCCACGCTGCCGGGTGCCATGATCGCTCGGCCGCCTTCGTCGATCAATTTGTTGACGGCTTCGGGACCGCGCGGATCGTCCGCCAGGAAGTTGATCGCCACGGTGGCGCCGAACTTCGCCAGCATGCGCGCCGTGGCGAAACCGATGCCGGACGCGCCACCGGTCACCAGAGCGGTCTTGCCGGCGAGGTCATAACTGATCATGCGAACTCCTTTGCATTGCGCCAGGGATTTTGGGTGCCTCTTGCCAGGTCCAGACGGCGAGGCATGGTTCGATCGTGACACGCCGGAGCTGATATGCCGGCCCTTCGTACGCCGCGAGGCGCCGTAACGCGGCGGCACCGGCGATGACGATTTTGCCCGTGACAATGCCGCCGGCGCGGCGCCGCGACGTTGGCCATCGCGTGCGCGCGAGCCGTACGCGACGCCACCCGCGCAACACCGCGTTCCGGCAGCGCATCGGTAACGCGGGATCGCCGCCGCGCCTGGCCAGGATCGCGGGGTCCAGCAACGTGCCATACACGAACAAGCGCACGTCGTTTCAGCTTGCCTGAGGCAGCCAGGGCTCCGGCGCACGGCAATCGATGTCGGTGGCGACGTCGACGATCACGGTTTCATCGGATGCCAGCGCGTCCTTCAACGCCGGCTGGATCTGGGACGGATCCTCGACCCGGATGCCGCGCAGTCCGAACACACGCGCCACGTCGGCGAAATTGGTTGGCCCGAAGCGCACCAGCTCGCGCACGTCGCCGGGCTTGTTGCCTTGCTGGCGCTGGATGTTTGGCCAACCCTGACCGAAGCCGGAATTGTTGTTGATCACCAGCACCACCGCGATGCCGCGCCGCTTCGCGGTTTCGAGTTCGGTGAGATGGTAATAAATCGCGCCATCGCCGGACCAGCAAATCACCTTGCGGTTCGGCGCCGCGCATTTCGCGCCCAGAGCGGCCGGGAACGACCAGCCGAGCGAACCCGCCGCGCGCAGATACGTCTGACCCTCGCCGTTCAGTTCGATGAGCGAACTGCTCCAGATGCTGGAATATCCGGTGTCCGCGACGAGGATTCCGTCATGCGGCAACGCCCGGGTGATTTCGTCGCACAGCCGGTCGGGCCAGATCGGCACCGATCCGTTGGCCATGAACGGCGCCCGGTCCTGGCGCCATGCCGACATGACACCCGCGGCCCAATCGCCGAACCCGCTGTCGCGTGAACTTTTGCCGATGGCATCGACAAGTTTCGCCAAGGTCGCTTTCGGATCGCCCATCAGGCCAAGCGTATTGGGATACGAACGCCCGAGTTCCCGCGGGTCGATGTCGATTTGCACGCATGGCGTATCGATCGCCGGAATACGCCAGGTGTGGGTGACCTGATCGCCGGTGTGGCAGCCGACGAACAGCACCAGCTCGGCCGCGTGCACGATCTGGTTCGTCGGCGGCGCGGCATAGTTGCCGGCGCAACCAACCGACAACCGGTGCCGTGTCGGAATGATGCCGCGGCCGCCAAGCGAGGTCGCGACCGGGGCGTGCAATGCCTCGGCGAGTGCGAGCAATTCTTGCCCCGCGCCGGACTGCATCGCGCCGGTGCCGGCGACGATGGTGACCTTCTTCGTCGCGCGTAACGTGGCCGCCGCGCGCGCGATGTCGTCATCGGATGGCGTCGGGCGGTGTGGCGGCATGGTCATCTGGAACGCCGGTTCCGCGACGGGGGCTTCAGACACCATTCCGAGTTCGATCACATCGGCCTGCAGCCCGTTCAGATCGAGATGCGCGGGTCCAGGGGAGCCGGTCATCGATTCGCGAAAAGCCTGCCGCATGAGGCGCGGCATTTCGGCGGCGCTGTCCACGAAGGCGGAGAACTTCGTCACCGAGGAGAACATCGGCTGATGCGGAATCTCCTGATACGCATTGCGATGTTGCATGGCGGGCGGTTTGCGCCCGGTGAACGCGATGACCGGCGTGTTGGCGAGATACGCGTCCTGCAATCCCGAGGCGAGGTTCGCCGCGCCAACCGACTGCGCGAAACACACCGCCGGACGGCCGGCAATTCGGGCGTAGCCGTCGGCCATGTAAGCGACCGCCTTTTCGCTATGACCCAGGACGCGCGTGACACCGAGCGTGCCGAGTTCGATCAGGGTTCGGCGCAGGACCGCGTCGATGAAGAACACATGCGTGGTGCCGTTGGCCGCCAGGCTGCGCGCGAAAAACTCCGCGCCGGTGATCGGTTCGGTTCCGGCCATTTGGGTTCCCTCCGTAGGACGCCGGAGAGATTAGGCCCGCGGGTTCGCTCAGCCAAGGCGAGGCAATGCCGCCGTCAGCAACTGGGCGAAACGGGCCGCCCATGCGGCCTGGCCTTCCGGGGTCGTGATGAGGTCCTGCCTGATTTCGATCTCGACATGTTCCAGGCCGCGGCGCTCGGCATGAAATGGCACGCTGTAATCGCTGTCCAAAGTCAGCGCGTACGGCGCGTTCTCACCGACGGTCAGGTCGCCTTCTGCCCGTAGCAGGTCCAGCATGATCTCCGCCAGCCTGGTCCGGCGGAAATACAGCACCCCGACCTCGATCGCCCTTGGTTCGCCTTTGAATACGGGAGTGAAACTATGCATCGCGACCAGCACGGTCCGCCTGCCGGCGGCCGCGCGCGTGTCGAGGAGCGATCCGATCCGATCGTGATACGGCCTGAATATTTCATTGACGCGAACGGCACGGTCAGCGTCGGTCAGATTTCGGTTGCCGGGGATTTCGGTGTGTTCGCTGATCACGGGTATCGCGGACGGCCAGGATGGATCGCGGTTGCAGTCGATCACCAGGCGGGAATAAGCCTGCAACGCCGCCGCCGCGTCCAATGCCGCGGACAGACGCTCGGTCACGCCGGCGATGCCGATGTCCCACGCGATATGCCGCTCCAGGTCGGCGGCCGCGATCCCCAGATCGCCGAGGCGCCGCGGGATGACTTTGCCAGCGTGGTCCGCCGTCAGCACGAAATCCGACGCGCCGCCCTCCCGCGGCACCCGCACCGGCGCGGGTTCATCGGGGGTAAACAAAGCGGGGGCGGTCATCGCGTCTCTCCGTCAGGTGACCCGGTTGCGGTTTCATCTTAAACCGCGGGCCAGGATGATGAAAGGAACGGACCATGGCGCTGCCAGTGCGGATGAGACAGATCGCGATGGACGGGGCCGGCGCGCCCGAGGTCATGAAAATCGGCACCGGCGAATTGCCCGAGCCGAAGCCGGACGAGGTCCTGATCCGTGTTCTGGCCGCGGGCGTCAACCGGCCGGATATCGCGCAACGTCTGGGCTCCTACCCGCCACCGCCGGGTGCGTCCCCGATCCTCGGCCTGGAGGTCGCCGGCGAGGTCGTCGCGGCCGGAGACGCCGTGACGGACTGGAAAATCGGCGACCGGGTTTGCGCGCTGACCAACGGCGGCGGCTATGCCGAATACTGCACCGCACCGGCGCCGCAGTGTCTGCCCTGGCCAAAGGGCTACGACGCGGTTCGCGCCGCCGCGCTGCCCGAGACGTTCTTCACGGTGTGGGCCAATCTGTTCCAGGCCGGCCGGTTGCGCGGCGGCGAAAAGACGCTGATCCATGGCGGGACCAGCGGGATTGGCGTGACGGCGATCCAATTGGCGCGCGAGTTTGGTGCCACCGTCTATGCCACCGCCGGAACCGACGAGAAATGCGCCGCATGTGTGCGCTTCGGATGTGACGCGGCGATCAACTACAATGCCGAAGATTTCGCCGCGCGGATCAAGGAACTCACCGGCGGACGCGGTGTCGACGTGATCCTGGACATGGTCGGTGGTTCGTACGCGACGCGTAACATCCGCTCATTGGCAATGGACGGACGGTTGGTGCTGATCGCGTTTCTTGGTGGGTCGAAAGTCGCGGATTTTGACTTCACGCAGGTGATGGTGCGGCGGCTGACGATCACCGGCTCCACGATGCGGCCGCGCACGACGGCGCAGAAGGGGCAGATCGCGGCGGAGTTGCGGGAGAAGGTCTGGCCGGTGCTGGATGCCGGCCGTTGCGCGCCGGTGATCGACGCGACGTATCCGTTGGATCAGGTGGTGGAGGCGCACAAACTGATGGAGTCGAGCCAGCATATCGGCAAGATCATGCTGACGGTTGGCCAGAGCATGATTGCTTCAGGTTGAAGCAATCATGCTCTGGCGTACTTACTGTCTGAGAGCGTGATTCACGCCAGGCGATCACGCTCTAAAGGATCGCCATTGGACTGATCGGACTGCCGGTGCCGCCAACCACCGGCAGCGGGCTCGCCGCGAACAGGAAGTCGTGGCGGCCGGTGTCGGCGAGCGGCTTCAGCACCAGACCTTCGAGCAACGGGATGCCGAAATCACGGATCAGGCGCTGGTGCACCGGAAACACCGTGCCGGTCGCGAACGGCAGCACCTCGACCGCGAAGTTGTCGGCACCGACCACGGCCACCTCGCGGCTGGCCAGCCATAACGCGGCGGCGAGATCGAGGCCAGGTTCGGTATCGAATGAAACCACTCCGGTCTGGCGCTCCGCCCAACCGGTGCGGATCAGCACGACGTCGCCTTTGGCGGGCTCGCCACCGGCATCGCGCGCGGCCTGCTCCAGGTCGGCGACACCGATCGCCGCGCCGTCCGGCAGCGGACCACCGCGCACGGCGGCGACATCGAGCAACACACCCCGGGTCACGATCGGCCCCATCCGGTGGATCCCGCAACGCGCCGCGCCGGTGGTGCCGCGCGTACCCGCACCGGGGAACCCGTTGTAGAGCTGGTCGTCGTACCAGGCGTGGCACAGCGCATCGATATGGGTGCCGATATGGGCGGGCATCAGCAACGTATCTTCGGCGAACTGAAAGCCGCCGGGACGCCGAGCGCCGGCAGCGTAATCGCCCCCGGAGCGGCCCATGAAATGCTGCATCCCCGCGCGATGCGGGGGAAACGGCGTGCGCGCCGACAACGGCTGCGCGAGGCTGATCACCTGCCCGGTTCGCACCAGCGCGGCGGCACGTTTCACCGCCTCCGCGTCGATGTGGTTGAGTGCGCCCCTTTCATCCTCGGCGCCCCAGCGGTTCCAGTTGTCCTGGCTCATTTCGAAAAGGTCGCGGCGAGGGTCTTCAGATCGCGGCGCATGAGCTTGCCGGTGACGGTGACCGGCAGCGAGTCGCGAAGTGAAATGAAGTCGGGAACCTTGTAGCGCGAGGCATGCTCCCGGCAATGCGCGGTCAATGCCGCTTCGGTCAGAATCTGACCAGGCTTCGGAACGACGAAAGCGGCGATGAGTTCGCCCTGGGTCGAGTCGGGCACGCCAACGACGCCGGCCAGCGCCACGGCGGGGTGACGCATCAGCACATCCTCCACCTCGGCGGGGGCGACGTTGATGCCGCCTTTCTTGATCATTTCGGTCGTGCGGCCGATGAAGCGGATGTCTCCCGTTTCGGTCAGTTCGCCCATGTCGCCGGTGCGGAAGAACCCATCCGCGGTCAGTGCCGCTTCGGTCTGGCTGGCACTGGCACCGATGTAGCCGCGCATGACGTGGCCCTTGACCTCAATCAGGCCCGCCCGGCCGAAGGGCAGGACCGCGCCCGTCGTTTCGTCGACGATTCGGATCGTCACGCCCGGCAGCGGCGGACCCTGACACGCGGCGCGGCGTTCCAGCGGCCAATGATGCCAGCTCACGCAGCAATTGCCGTAGGTCTCGGTCTGACCGTAAACGTTGCAAATCTCAGGCGCGCCGAGGACCTCGGCCGCGGTCACGACATCCTGTGGTGCGCCGATCGTCAGGCCGGTGCGCAGGCTGCTGGTTCGCTCCGGCCGGAACGCCGGGTGGGAAATCAACGCGGCGGTGATGGCGGGCAAAGTGTAAAGCGCGGTGCAGCGATGGCGCTCGATCAGGTCGAGCGACTCGCCTGGTTCGAATCGAGATTGCAACACCAGAGTGGCGCCATGCGTCAGCACGGCGGACAATGCGTTCGCACTGCCATAGGACCAGAACAACGGCGGTGCCAGCAGCACCCGATCGGCCCGCGTGTAGCCCTGACGCTCGCCGATATTGAAGCCGTTCTCGATGATGCCGCCATGCGACAGCGGCACGGATTTTGGCCGGCTGGAGGAGCCGGACGTGTAGATGATGATCGCGTCGTCCTCGGGGCGAACCGGCGTTCCGGGTCCGGTTGGCGGCGGTTCCAACATGGCGCGATACGGCACCCAGCCTGGTTCGCGATCCTCGCCAAGCAGCACGACATCGAGCGGCGCCATGGTGCGAAGGTCATGGGCGAAGTTCTGGCCGCTGAACTGGTCCAGCGTGACCAGCAACCGAATGCCGGAATCGGCGATCAAGTACGCCAGTTCATCGCGCTTCGACCAGGTGCTGAACGCCACGACGACGGCGCCCGCCATGGCGGCACCGAACAACGTCTCGACCCATTCCGGCCGGTTGTTCATCAACAACCCGACGCGGTCGCCGCGCGTCACACCGCGCGCGATGAGGAACGACGCGATCCGCGAGGCGCGATCGCACAGCGCGCCGTAACCAATCGTTTCGCCGCCGCCAATCAACGCCGGATGGGCGCCAAACCGAGCCGCCTGCTCGCGTAACAAAATTCCGAGATCACGGCTGACCGGCATGTTCATGGTATGAGTTTTCCTTGCGCGATCCAGTCGCGCAGCACGTTTTTGGCCAGCTTGCCGGTCGGACCATGCGGCAATTCGTCAACGAAGGCGATCGCATCCGGCAGCCACCATTTCGGCACCAGCTCGGCCAGATGGGCGCGCAGTTCCTCCGGCGTGACCGCGGCGCGCGGCAGCACGATCAGGAACGGGCGTTCCTGCCAACGAGGATGCGGGATCGCGACGACGGCGGCCTCGGCGACGGCGGGATGGCGACAGGCGGCGTCCTCCAGTGTCTGACTGCTGATCCACTCGCCGCCGGATTTGATGACGTCCTTGGCGCGGTCGACGATGTGCAGGGTGTTGTCCGGGTCGATCGTCGCGACGTCGCCGGTGCGCAGCCAGCCATCCGCGGTGACGGCGTCGACATCGGGACGCTGGAAGTAGCCGCCGGCGATCCAGGCCCCTCGCGCCTGCAAATGGCCCGGCGTATCGCCATCCCGCGGCAAGCGGTTGTCGTTGTCATCGACAATGCGGATTTCGTTGCCGAACAGCGGTTTGCCCGGCGTGCCCATCACCGCCAGAGCATCTGTCATGGTCGCGGTCGCGAACGAAATCGTCGCGCCGCTGGTCGTTTCGGTCATGCCCCAACCGTGGATCGTTCTGACACCGAATTCGCGAAAGTAGCCCTCGATCATCGCGGCCGGAGGCGCCGTGCCACCCGAATAAATTCGATTCAGCCGGCCGAGGGACAGACCATGCGCGCGGCAATGATCCAGCATCGCGAGCCAGATCGTCGGCACGCCCGGTCCCGCCGTGATGCCCTCCTCGACAATCAGCCGGTGCAGCCATGCCGTATCGGCGCGCCGCCCAGGAAGGACGAGTTTCGCGCCGTACATGGGACCGAAGAATGGGACCGCCCAACCGTTGCAGTGGAAGAACCCCGGGATCGCGATGATGGCGTCGTCGGCGGATAATCCCCAGCCATTGCCGGCCCCGGTCGACATCGCGGACAGCACGGTGCCGCGGTGATTGTACAACGCGCCCTTGGGATCCCCGGTGGTGCCGGATGTGAAACACAGCAGGCATGCCATGCGTTCATCCAGCTCCGGCCACGCGAAATCCGGATCGCCGGAACTGATCAGGTCGTCGTAACAAATCACCCCGGGAAGATTGGTCGCGGGCATCGTCTCACGCGCGGCCATCACGATATACCGGCGCACTTTGGTCAGACGCGGCGCGAGAGTTTCCGCCAACTGGATGGTGTCGAGGTCGATGAACAGCGTGTCGTAGCCGGCGAAATTGATCGTGTAACAAATCTGCGCCGCCGGCAGCCGCGGATTGGCGGTGTGCAACACCGCGCCAAGGCCGGTCATGCCGTAAAACAACTCCAGGTGCCGATGTGAATTCCATGCCAGCGATCCCGCCATCGTGTCCGGGGCGTAGCCCAGATGGCGGAGCGTGGACGCGAGGCTCCGGGCGCGCGCGGCCACGATCCGGTAGTTCAGCCGCGTCGTTTCATCCCGGCTGACGCACACCACCGGCACGTCGCCGAAATTCGCCGCGCCGTGCTCCAGCACCGACGACAGCAGCAAAGGGAAATCCTGATTAAGTCCGAACACCGCGTCCTCCGCGGTCAGTTTGGAAGCAACCGGGCTGGCGGGCAACTCATGCGGTGGGAAGCGGGCGGTCCCTGACGATCTTCAACGTCGGATCGTCGGGATGGATCGCGACGAGATTCAATCCGGACACGAAGACCCGATAGCCGGCGTCCGCCAGCAACCGCCGTAACGCCTGCTCATCCGTCTTTATCTTTTCGATGACCATGATGGGATGGTGTTGGCCAATGGAGTTGCGCGCACCTTCCAGTACTTCCAGTTCCATCCCCTCAACATCCACCTTCAACAGGTCCAGCCGCCGGAAATCCAACGCATCGATCGAGGTGGCGGGCACGTTCATGGTACGCTCGTCGCTGTAATCGATCGGTTGTCCGATATCTTCCGTTCGTGCCGTTAAACGCAGCTCCAGGCTGCCGAATGATCCGGGTTGAAAGTAGTTTGGCACCGGGACACGCATCATGCCGGGTTGGCTGGTGACCGCCGCGAAGATCGTTCGCGCATTGAAGCAATTGTTGATCGCCACGTTGCCGCACAGCGCCTGGAACAGGCGTTCCTGCGCCTCGAACGCCACGACCTGGCCCCAGCCGGTCATATGCTTCGCCCACTCGATCGTGAACACGCCAATATTGGCACCGATGTCCAGCGCGTTCACGCCATCGCCGAAATACGCGCGGCGCGCGTCCAACAGCCGCGCGACCAACATCGCTTCGTCCGGGTCGTAGCTCGAACCCGACAAAAGCCTGAAGCCGACCCCGAAGCTCTCGCCATTCTCCACCGTCTTGCGGTCGAACCTGTTCACGATCATCGTGCCATGGTCGGTTGACGCCAGGATGAAGGCGATCGGGCGCGGTCGCAGAGCCATTTCGGCATCCTCTAATGACGACGCGCGATCTGTGATCCCATTTCCGGCACCGAGCAATGTCCACCGCGGATCGCGACGCTCGACACGCCCAGGCCACCCGGTCATGCTTGGCAGCGAATGCGATGGGAGATTGAGCGGATGCCAGGTCTGATGGAGGGAAAGGTCGCGGTGGTCACCGGCGCCGGCGGCGGTGTCGGGCGGGAAATCGCCATCATGATGGCGAAAGCGGGCGCCCGCGTGATCGTGGCCGATATCGGCGCGTCGCTGTCAGGTGAGGGCGGCTCCTCCACCCCGGCGGAGCAAACCAAGGCGCTGATCAACCAACAGGGCGGGCTCGCGGAGATCTGCGCCGAGTCGGTCGCCACCTGGGGCTCGGCGCGCAAGATCGTACAGGCCGCGCTGGATCATTACGGCCGCATCGACGCCGTGGTGAACAATGCCGGCATTTTGCGCGACGGCATCTTCCATCGCATGAGCGAGGATGACTGGCTGTCGGTGATTTCCGTCCACCTCAACGGCAGCTTTTTCGTTTCGCGCGCGGCGGCCGAGCATTACCGGACGCAGGAAAGCGGCGCGTTCGTGCACATCACCTCGACCTCCGGTCTGATCGGCAACATCGGCCAGGCCAATTACGCCGCCGCCAAACTGGGGATTACCGCGCTGTCCAAATCAATCGCCCTCGACATGGCCCGCTACAACGTACGTTCCAACTGCCTCTCTCCCTGGGCCTGGAGCCGGATGACGAGTTCGATCCCGACCAACACGCCGGAACAGGCCGCGGCGGTTGAGAAGCTGAAACAAATGACGCCCGATAAGAACGCGCCGCTGGCGGTGTACTTGTGCTCGGATGCCGCGAAGGGCGTGACCGGTCAGGTGTTCGGCACGCGGATGCACGAGATTTATTTGTTCAGTTCGCCGCGTCCCGTGCGCATCGTGCATCGCGCCGAGGGGTGGACTCCGGAAGCGATCGCCGCGATCGCCGCGCCGGCCCTGGCTACCGGGTTCATGCCGCTGGATACGTCGGAGACGTTGTTCAATTGGGATCCGATCTGACGGCGTCAGGTCAATCGCGCCGTCACCGCCGGCAGTCCCTCGAACTCCACCGTCACATGGGCGGGACCGTCGAGCCACACTGGCGGCGTCACGGAACCCAGCATGACGCATTGACCGGCTTTCAGTCCGCCAAAGGCAGTGGCGACCGAGGAACTGGCCAGGAAGGCGAGGCAGGCGAATGGGTGACCCATCAGGTCGCTCGTCACGCCGGCGTCACGTTCAACTCCGTCGATCAGGATACGGCCGCGTAACGCGCCGATCGCCAGAGCGTGCCAGTCGACGCTGCCCTGATCGCCGAGTACGGCGGCGACGTGGTAGACCTGATCGGCGATCAGCGTGGGTGTGCCAAGAGTTTTCAGGTCGTCGTAACGGTTCTCCACGATTTCGATGCCGGCGACGAACTCCCCGACGGCATCGGCCACCATTTCTTTGGTGTAAGAACCAGGCGGCAGGTCGTGCGCCAGGCGCACCGCGACCTCACACTCGACGCCGGGTTTGATGCAGTCGGCGAACCGCACCGATCCGTAGGCCCGGAACACGGTGGCGGCTTGCATGAAACCGGCGGCGGGTCCGTTCAGGCCAAGATACTCCTGCATTCGTTTGCCGGTCGCACCGATCTTGAAGCCGGCACAGGGCACAGCGCCAACCAGCCGCGCCAGAGCCAGTTGCGCGGCGGCACCGTCCGCTTCGGTCCGCGGCGCGATCGCGGCCGGCAGCGGCAGCACCAAACCCCGCTCCAGGCGCACCTCGCGCAGGGCGGCCGCCGCTGGTTCGGGATCGTAACTCATGCCGCTCTCGTCAGTTCGTACAGCGCGACGGCGGCCGCGGCGGAGACGTTCAGGCTCTCGACCACGCCTTTAATCGAAAGTCCCGCGATCTCGTCGCAGGTTTCGCGGGTCAGACGGCGCATGCCCTCGCCCTCGGCGCCTAGCACCAGCGCCACGCGGCGGCCGGCGAAGAATGGGCCGGACAGCGGCTTGCCGGACGCGTCCAGGCCGACGCACCAGACGTTGGCGGCTTTCAGCGCGATCAGCGTGCGGGCGATGTTTACCGCGCGTAACAACGGCATGGTTTCCAGAGCACCCGATGCGGCCTTGGCGAGGGAGCCGGTTTCCTCGGGCGCGTTGCGGTCCTGAGTGATCACCGCGGCGGCACCGAACGCGGCGGCCGAGCGCATGATCGCGCCGATGTTGCGCGGGTCGGTGACCTGATCCAGCACGACGATCGGCCCGCGTTTCTCCAGCACCGCGGCCAGGCCGGGTTGCGCCAGCGGATCGGCGAGCAAAGCCGCTCCCTGATGCGCGATGTCGCGGCCCAGAAGCTGATCGATACGGCCGCGGTCGGTGCGCTCCGGCGGCAGCGGCCATGGCGGCGCCAGGGTTTGGACCAATGTGGCCTCGGCTTCCTCGGTCAGGATCAGGCGGCGCAGGCGGCGTAGTGGATTGGCCAGCGCGGCGGCGACCGCGTGGTGGCCATACAACCAGACCGCTCCCTTCGGCGTGTCGGCGCCGGGTCGGGGAGCATCCTGCTGACGCGGGCGTTGATCGTAACGCTGCCCGTCGCGGCGCGGGCCATCAGCACGCTGTTGAAACGGTTGTCCGCTCTGCGGACGGGGTCCCTCGTGCCGCGGTCCCTCAGGTCGCGATGCCTCAGGTCGCGATCCCTGGGGGCGCGCTCCCTCGGGGCGCGGGTTCCGCTGGTCCTGCTGACCACCACCGAGGGACAGCCGATTGGGTGAGCCTCCGCCGACGGGCTTACCGCCGCGGTCGGGTGGGCGGCCGGGCCCGCCGGAATTGGGGCCGCGGTTTGACGGAGGCCGGCCGGAGCCGCCCGGTCGGTTGCCATGTGGTGGTTTCATGCGGCGGGGGTATAGCGCCCGCATGGAGGTATGCCCAGAGGGACGGAACCCGTTTACCCAGTGGCGAGTGCCGCCGCGATCCGATCCGCCAGTTGTCCGATCGCCTCGCTCATCGCCGCGACAAGGTCCGGTGTGTCTGGGCTACGCGTGGGGACCTCAAGTGTTACGCCGCGTGTGTCGGGTGCGTGTCGGACCACCGCGAACTGCGCGATCAGCCGGACCGCGCCGCCGAAGACCTGATCCAGCCGCTGCACGTTGACCTGCACGGTGGCGTCGGGCGCGGCGGAAATGGCACCATTTTCCAGATACACCGTGCTGCCCGGCAAACGTTGCGTCAGAGCGCGCGCCAACGTGCGGCCGATCATCGCGTCCAGCGGCTCCCCCCACCATTCGTTCGGCAACACATCGAGGCGGTAATTTTCCGATGACCGAACGATCTGCGAGCGTTCCAGATACCGCGCGAGCCCGATACTCCGCAGCTCGATCACCCGCGGGCCTGAGCGGCGCACCGGTCCGGGCGGCACATCGAGAGTATACAACTTCGGGCTGGGGGATGCGCAGGACGCCAACAGGCAGGCGACGGCGGACCCCAACGCACGCCGAGACAGAGATCGCATCTTCATCGCACCTCCTGCTCGTCACGGCCGCGGATCAACGCCTCCGGATGGCGCGACAGCATATCCGCCAGGATTCGAACCGACCGTGCGGCATCCGACAATTGCGCCAGCATCCGGTTCATATCGCGGCCGAACTGAGACCCGCCCTGGCTGTCGTCGAGCGACCCGACGAGCTGGTTGGCATGCTTCACCGTCCCCTCCAGTTCCGCCGCGATTCCCGGCAGACGCCGCAGCAACGGGTCGGCGCCCTTGTTGACGTTCGCCATCAAGGTCTGCGTCGCGTTCAGCGTCTCCGACAGCGCGGCGATCGCATGACGCAATTTCGGATCGTTGATCGTGCCGCTCGCACCGGACAATGTCTTGTTGAGGTTGTCGCCGATCTGCTCGAACGGAATCGATTGCAACCTGGCGATCAACGCGCCGGCGGCCGCGGTGATGTCGCCCTGACCGGCGTCCAGCGGCGTCAGCACATAAGCATCGCCCTGTTTGTCGTAGGCTGCTTCCGGCGCGCCCGCGACGATGTCCAACGCCAGTTGTTTCGCGCCGGTGACAAGATTGGCGCTCTCCAGCCTGATCCGCAGTCCGCGGTGCACGAGATCGACCATCACCTTGTCGAGGTTATCGTCGCCGGGCAGATTCAACGTGACGATCCGGTCCGGTTCGACATCATAACGGACCGCGACCTTCACCTCGTCGGCCGCCGGATCGTAGCTGAGCGCCACATTCGTCACGGCACCGATGCGAAGTCCGTGCAGTGTGACCGGCGCGCCGGCACTGAGGCCGGCGACCGAGCCTTTGAAGTAGCTGATGAACCGCAGGGTGCGGTCATAACTCGCGGTGTCCGCGGCGTCGCGGTCCGGGTACAGCGCGAATTCGTGATTGCCCTCCGCGACCGGTGAATCCTGGGCCTTGTCCGGCGTTTCGAACGCGATCCCGCCAAGCACCAGCGCGCGCAACGATTCAAGCTGCAGCCGAAGACCGTTGCCACCCAGTTGGATCGACGCGCCGGAGGCATTCCAGAAGTTGGTCTTTTCGTGAACGTAGCGATCATACGGGGCGCGCACGAACGCGTGGATGGTGACATCGTTCGCCATCTCCCCCAGGTCCCAGCCCAGTACTTCGCCCACTGTCAGATCGCGGAAGAAGATCGGCGATCCAGGATTGAGTGAGCCGACGCGCGGCGCTTTCAGCCGGAACGTATGGCCTGGGACGGAACTGTGCAGCACGGGAGGATCTTCCAGGCCAACGAAGTCGGTCGCCGGCTTGCCGCCGTCACCCGCTGACTCCAACTGGATATAGGACCCGGAGACAAGCGTCTCGAGCCCGGTCAGGGAGCCGGCGAAGAACCGCGCTTTCACCACCCAGAACTCGGCCTTATCGGTCAGCAGCGGCCGTGCCTCCCTGGTCATGCGGGCTGTTACGATGACGTGATCGTGATCCGGGCTCAGGGTGAGTTGCTCAACGACGCCGAGTTCGACGTCGCGCAGTCGAATGCGGGACTGGTTGATCCGCAGGCCGGACGCGCTGTCGAACCGGATGGTGATCAACGGACCACGCTTGGACAGCGTATCCCAGCCGAGCCAGGCGGCCACGCAGGCGGTTATCAGCGGGACAGCCCAGATCAGCGAAATGCGCCGCCGCCGCTCGGCCCGGGTGCGAACGATCGCGACGGGGAGCTCGTCGCTCATACCGGCTCCGGCGCCTGCCGGGCGTGATCCCACATCAGTCTCGGGTCGAAAGCGCGGGCGGCGAGCATGGTCAGGATCACGACGGCGGCGAACGCGAGCGCTCCGGGTCCGGGGATGATGGTCACAACGGCGCCGAACTGAACCAGAGCGACCAGGATGGACTCCATGAAGATGTCGATCATCGACCAACGGCCAACGGCATCGAGGATCCGGTATAGCACGGTCCGATCGCGCCGGCGTGTCCGCACCCCCGCCATCGTGGTCATCAGCAGCAGAAGCAAACCGGTCAGCTTCAGGACCGGCACGGCGACGCTCGCGACGAACACCAGCAGGGCGAGCGGCCATTGCCGCGCCTCCATCAGTTCGCGCACGCCGCGCAGGATGGTACTGGGCTGGCCGGAGCCGAAACGGATCACGGTCAGCACCGGATACGTATTCGCCGGGATGTAGAGAATGAGCGATGCCAGCACCAAAGCCCAGGTGCGGGTGAGGCTGTGGGGTTTGCGGTGATGCAGGGCGAAACCGCAGCGCGGACACAATGCGCCGTCACGGCCGCGGGCGACGAGGCCACAGGTGTCGCAACCCATGCGATGCAACGTCGCGCCCAGCAGGCTGGCGGGCGGCGGGCGAGAGGCGTCACTGCGTTTCTGGGCATCCAGGGCCTCCCACACCGCGTGCTCGTCCAGCATGATGTCGGCCGCCAGCATCGTCACCGTCAGCGTCCCGAGCGCCAGCAGCGCCGGACCCAGATCGATGTGCGCGATACCGCTCAGGCGGACATAGGCGACGAACAGCCCGAGCAGAAAGATTTCCACCATGGACCACGGACGCAGATGCTCGATCCAGGCGAAAACCATACGGATGCCGGGCGGCCGATGCGGCAGGCGCAGGCCGACCAGCACCGCGATCATGCACAAGATGCGGGCGAGCGGGGCGACGAACGTGGTGATCAGTACGACCACCGACAGTTCCCACAGTCCGAAGCTCCGCAGTTGCTCGGGTCCGCTCAGCAGGTCGGCGTCGCGCGACTGGCCGGCGGTGCTGACCGACAGCAGCGTCCAGAACGCACCAATTCCGAAGAGCAGGAGGGCGGTGAAATTGAGCGCCAAAGGCGGCGTGAACGGATCGGACCTGGTATGGCGCAAATGAGCGTCGCACCTCGGGCAGGCCGCGCGCGCGTTGGCCGGCATCGCCGGAAGCCGCTGGATGGTGCCGCAATCGTGGCACTCCAGCAGATGGGGTCGAGTCGTGAGGGGGAGGGACGCCATGGCCGCAGCGTAACGCGGCATGGGCCGCTGAGCGACCTCCTCGAAACGGCCACCGGGCGGGAGTGTCGCGTTGCCATGCCGGGGGGGGCCATGCCGCGCCGCACTCGCCGTTCGTAAGCGATTACCTACCGGACCGGCGACCCACCTCGACTCGTATCCGGTAATCGACCACCCTGGGCGACATGTCCTCATTCACAGACCCAACGGAGCAACCGCGATCATGCGCCCTAATCGCCTGCGCGCGCTGCTGACGGCCGGACAACCGACCCTCGGCACGCATCTGCTTTCGACCTGGCCGACGCTCGTGGAGCTGGTCGGTCAGGCCGGCAACTACGACTATGTCGAGTTCACCGCGGAATACTCGCCATTCGATATGCACGACCTGGACAATCTCGGCCGTGCGCTGGAGTTGAAGAACCTCGCCGGCATGATCAAGGTCGAGCAGACGCAATGGACCCATCAGGCGATGCGCGCGATCGGTTCGGGCTTCCAGAGCGTACTGTTCGCCGACCTGCGCACGGTGGAGGACGCGCGGGCCTGCGTGGCGGCGGTGCGCCCCGAGACGCCGGGGACGGGCGGCCGGCTCGGCGTCGGGATGCGGCGCGACGTGGGCACGGTGCGGGAAGGCGGCTCCCCCGCTTATGTGGACGCGCTCAATGAGGTCGTGATCGCGGTGATGGTCGAGAAGCGGGAATGCGTCGAGGACCTCGATGCCATCCTGTCGGTCAAAGGTCTCGACATGGTGCAGTTCGGCAGTTCGGATTACTCGATGAGTCTCGGTGTGACGGGCCAGCGCAATCACCCTGACGTGGTGAGAGCCGAGCGCAAGACGATTGAGACGGCGTTGAAGAAGGGTCTGCATCCGCGGGTGGAGCTCGCCGACATCAAGGGGGCCGCGCCATACCTGGAGATGGGCGTGAAGCACTTCTGCATCGGCTGGGACGTCCGGATCCTGCACGAGTGGTGGCGCGTCAACGGTGAGGGCATGCGGGCCATGCTTGGCGCGGGCGAAACGGCATCCGTCGCGCCAACCAAAGCGAGTGTCGCGACGTATTAGCGGGCCTCCGGTCAGGACGAGGCCGACCCTTTTGGTGACGCGTCGTCTGCCGCCCGCCGTCGAAGCCCGGGCGGCGGCCGAGTTCGATGCACGGCTGGCGGCATCCGATGTGCCGATGCCGGATGCGGTGGCGCGGGCCTCGGGCGCCGACGCGATCCTGACCTACCCAGGGAATAATACCAACCCGTGTCGAGGTTGACTCTTCGCCACATGCCTATGGCTTT
>CALFNB010000348.1 GCA_937902425.1 uncultured Acetobacteraceae bacterium
GCTCATCCAGCAGCAGGATTTTCGGTTCCACCACCAGCGCGCGGGCGAGGCCGACACGCTGCTGCTGGCCGCCGGACAGCTCCGCCGGATAGCGCGCTTCATATGGCCACAACTGCATCGTTTCGAGGATGCCGCGGACCCGCCGCTCGACCTCGGCGCGGGACTGGCGGCGGAGCTTCAGGCCATAGGCGACGTTTTCGGCGACCGTCAGATGCGGCCAGAGCGCGTAACTTTGGAAGATCATCGACATCTCCCGCTTTTCGGGCGGGACGACACGGCCGGCGGATGACACCGTCTGGCCGGCGACACGGATGCTGCCGGCGTCCGGCACGACGAAGCCGGAGACAAGGCGCAAGGTCGTGGTCTTGCCGCAGCCGGACGGACCGAGCAACGAGACCAGCATGCCGCTTTCCACCGTCAGGTCGAGCGCGTCCACCGCGGCGTGCGCGCCAAATCGCTTGGTCAGGCCGGCGAGTTCCAGTTTGGACATCAGCGGCGCAGTGTCGCGGTAGCGTCGGGAAGGCGGGAGAAAATGACAGGCAAACCTCGACCTCCCTGGGGCGCACTTCCGGGTGGCGGCGCCGGTGTTTTCGCAGCGCGAACCTACCGGCGGGCGGTGGCGGACGCAACGCCACGGGCGCGCGGCGCGCCGTTCGGCGTGAAATGACGAAGCCATTACCGCGAAGACATTCGCGCGGCATTTCCTCGTCTGACGCAAAAGCCAATTGCATGATTCCGGGATAATCCAATGCGGTCGCCATCCCATTTGACGATCATCGGTGACGCACACCACCGAGGTCACCCGAACAGGTCGAGTGATCCACATCAAAAGGAGTTCAATCATGACCACCACGAAAACCCTGATGCTTGCCGCTCTGACCGCCCTGTCCCTCGGGGCTGGCGCCGCGATGGCGCAGGAGAGCCCAGGCGGTGTCGGTTCGGGACCTTATGAGATGCAGCAGCTGAACAAGGCGTTGGCCACGTACCACGCCAATGTCGCCCAGGCCGCATCGACTGCGAACCGTACGCCGCAGTACGGCTCGTCGGACCGCCCCGCGTATCCGGTTCCAACGCTCGAAGGCAGCGATGGCAATGGCGGCTGAGCCGCGGAATGTAATGGCGAGTGAAAGGCCGGTGTTCGCATCGGCCTTTTTCACATGCGCCATCGCGCGAAACCGCTGAAGATAAGCTCCGGCTCCGTGCGCGGAGGCCCGCTGACGCAATACGATATTCCCGCCGACCGCTGATTTTCGCCACTGTTCGATGCATGCGGCTGCATCGGGCCGGCGCGACGGCGACTTCCTTCGTCATGGGCCGGAACCGAACGCATCGCCGCCCACTCCCGCTGACCGCGTTGCCGGGTGATATTGGCGGCCGGAGCGCGGGCGATTGTCAGGTCGTGAATCTCAGGTCCCGATGGGGCGGCGCACGCCCGGTCTTGCGGTACGGCCGTTCCGCCTCCATCTGTGCCCGTCATGCAGAACAATTCATCCGCCGCCGCCGACCCCACCGGGTGGCACGGCACCACCATCCTGTGCGTACGGCGGGATGGACACGTCACCATGGCCGGCGATGGCCAGGTCTCCATGGGCCAGACCATCGTCAAGGGCAACGCGCGCAAGGTCCGCCGCATCGGTAACGGCGGTAGCGTGATCGCGGGGTTCGCCGGTGCCACCGCGGACGCCTTCACCTTGCTGGAACGCCTGGAGTCCAAGCTGGAGCGGTTCCCCAACCAGCTTGAACGCGCCTGCGTGGAACTGGCGAAGGACTGGCGCACCGACCGCTACCTCCGCAGGCTGGAGGCGATGATGGCGGTCGCCGACAAGGACCGCAGTTTCACCCTCACCGGGACCGGCGACGTGCTGGAGCCGGATGACGGGGTCATCGGCATAGGCTCCGGCGGCAATTACGCCTTGGCCGCGGCCCGCGCACTGCTATCGATCGACGGGCTGAGCGCCGAGGAAATCGCGCGACGCGCCATGAAGATCGCCGCGGAAATTTGCGTGTATACCAACGGCAACGTCATCGTGGAGTCGATCTGATGGAGGTGCCAACCTATTCCCCCCGGGAAATCGTCTCGGAACTCGATCGTTTCATCGTCGGTCAGAACGACGCCAAGCGCGCGGTGGCGATCGCAATGCGCAACCGCTGGCGCCGCCAGCATCTGCCCGAGGCGATGCGCGAGGAGGTGGTGCCGAAGAACATCCTCATGATCGGCCCGACCGGCTGCGGCAAGACCGAGATCGCGCGCCGGCTGGCGAAACTGGCGCAGGCGCCGTTCCTGAAGGTGGAGGCGACGAAATTCACCGAGGTCGGCTATGTCGGCCGCGATGTCGAGAGCATCGTGCGCGACCTGGTCGACGCCTCGTTGAACATGCTGCGGGAGAGTTCGCGGCGGGAGGTAAAGGCGAAAGCCGAGAGCAACGCCGAGGAACGGCTGATCGAGGCGATGGTCGGCGACAACGCCACCGCCGATACGAAGTCGAAATGGCGGCGTCGGCTGCGCGATGGCGAGTTCGAGCGGAATGAGATCGAGGTCGAGGTCGCCGACGTCAGCAGCTCGCCGATCGGGCAGTTCGACATGCCCGGGATGCCGCCGGGCCAGGTGATCAACCTGAGCGAGATGATGAAAGGCCTGATGGGCAATCGGCCGCGGCAGAAGCGCCGCATGACGGTCGAGGCGGCGCGCAAAATCCTGGAGGCCGAGGAAGCCGATCAGCTGCTGGACAACGATCAACTGACCAAGGACGCGGTTTCGCACGCCGAGAACAACGGCATCGTGTTCATCGACGAGATCGACAAGATTTGCGCCCGCTCCACGGAAGGCGGCTTTCGCGGCGCCGATGTTTCGCGCGAAGGCGTGCAGCGCGATCTGCTGCCGCTGATCGAGGGCACCACGGTCAACACCAAGTACGGCCTGGTGAAGACGGATCATGTGCTGTTCATCGCCTCGGGCGCGTTCCATCAGGCGAAGCCGTCAGATCTGCTGCCGGAGTTGCAGGGACGGTTGCCGATCCGGGTCGAATTGCAGCCGCTGTCGCGCGACGACCTGCGGCGGATCCTGGTCGAGCCGGAACACTCGCTGGTGAAGCAATACGCCGCGCTGATGAGCACCGAGAACGTGACATTGAGTTTCACCGATGACGCGGTGGATGCGCTGTCGGATCTGGCGGCGGATATCAACGACCGCATCGAGAATATCGGCGCGCGGCGGTTGCATACGGTGCTGGAACGGTTGCTGGAGGATATTTCGTTCACCGCGACGGATCGCGGGGGCGAAACGATCGCGGTGGACGCGGCGTATGTGAATGAGAAGGTGGCGCCGTTGGCGCAGAAGGGCGATCTGAGCCGGTTCATTTTGTGAGGCGTTGTATCAGTGTCGCGGGTAGCCGGGGCTCGTCCTTGGTTCTCATGCTTCGGATTGCCTGACACCTGACGCGCCATGGCGCCGGCGAAAGTTATTGCCGCCTCGGGTGTTGATGTGTATGAATACACATGGACCGCCGGACGGTTCTCCGACGATTGGAAGCAGCGGGCTGGCGTCTGGTCCGGGTGACCGGCAGTCATCATCATTTCCGTCATCCTGACCGGTCGGGAACCACCACCGTTGCGCATCCGGTCAAAGATGTCCCTCCGGGGACGTTACGGAGTATCGAACGGCAGTCCGGCGTTGTTCTTCGAAAGGAGTGAACGAGGTGCGTTACTTCCCCGCCATCGTCGAAAAATCCTCCGATGGATACGGCGTGTTCTTCCCCGATCTGCCCGGCTGCACGAGCGCCGGGACGACTGTGCAGGAGGCCGCGTTGAACGCGGAGGAAGCGTTGCAGGCGCATATCGAATTAACCATGGAGCACGGGGAAGCCATCCCGGAACCGTCCACACTCGATGAGATCGAGGTTGACGCCGACGTCGTCGAGGCCGCCCGTATCCTGGTTCGCGCCGACCCACCGACCCGCACGGTGCGGGTGAACATTACGATGCCGGAGGACTTGCTGGCCGCCGTGGATCGTTACGCGGTGCGAACCGGATACTCTCGGTCGGGCCTGCTGGCGCAGGCGGTGAGGGAGCGGCTGCGGCGGGGCCAGACGGTGGTCTGACTTCACGTCCGGCCTCGCGAAATTCGTGAGCACTGGCAGCGGCCAATAACTCACTCCCGCTCGCGGTTTCCCACAGGACCTTACACCGCGGATTTTCTTTCTCTCCGGACGTGACCTAAGATAAGTCACGCGAGCGGGTTGCGGGGACAGGCCGCGGGTCGGAGACGTTGCGATGCTTACCGCCGAGAAGAACCGCCTGATCACCGAAACCGGTCCCGGCACGCCGTGCGGCGCGCTGATGCGGCGCTACTGGCAACCCGCCGCGCTGGCCGAGGAACTCGACACCCCCCGCCCGGTCAAACGTGTCCGCCTGTTGGGCGAGGACCTCGTGCTGTTCCGCGACCCCTCCGGACGCCACGGCCTGCTGCACCGGCACTGCGCCCACCGCGGCGCCGATCTGGCCTTCGCTCGTTGTGAAGACGGCGGCCTGCGCTGCCCGTTCCATGGCTGGCTGTACGACGCCTCCGGTGCCTGCCTGGAGCAGCCGGCCGAACCCGCCGGCAGCACGTTCCATCTGAAAGTGCGCCAACCCTCCTATCCCTGCATCGAGCGCGCCGGCATCGTCTGGGCTTACCTCGGTTCTGGCGAACCCCCACCATTCCCCGCGTTCGACTGCTTCGTCGCGCCCGGCTCGCACGTATTCGCCTTCAAGGGCCTGTGGTCGTGCAACTGGCTCCAGGCGCTGGAGGTCGGGATCGACCCCTCGCACGCCAGCTTCCTGCATCGTTTCTTCCAGGACGAGGATCCGTCCGACGCCGCCTACGGCCGCCAGTTCCGCGCCGCGACCATCGGCGCCGACATCCCCATGACCCGACTGATGCGCGAAGTCCCCAATCCCCGCCTGGAGTCCGAGGAAACCCCGTACGGCCTGCGCATCACCACGTTGCGGCCGATCAACGACCAGGTCATCCACCTGCGCGTCACCAACATGCTCTTTCCGCACGCCTTTGTGATCCCACTGAGCCGTGAAATGACGATCACTCAGTTCCACGTGCCGATCGACGACACGCATTGTTACTGGTATGCGATCTTCACCAGCTTTGGCGCGCCGGTCGACAAAGCAACGATGCGCGCGCAGCGGCTGGAAACCCACACGTTGCCGGATTACGCTCCACTCGCGAACCGCGACAACGACTGGGGCTTCAATGCCGGCGAACAGGCCGACGCGACCTATACCGGCATGGGCATGGACATCAACGTGCACGACCAGTGGGCGGTCGAGAGTCCAGGCGCGATCGCCGATCGCACCAAGGAACATCTCGGCTATTCCGACCGCATCATCATCGCGGCACGGCGGATGATCTTCCGCGCCATCGACGATGTGGCCGCGGGCGGCGATCCGCCCGGCACCATCGGCGCCGAAGCAATGCGCGGTCCGGCGACGATCGACGCCGTCGGTCCGGCGGACGACTGGGAACGTTACTGGCAAGACCAGGAAACGGCGCGGCGGCGGGCGGCTCCGTGGATGCTGGAAACCGCGTGAGCGATTTCGTCACGCGGCACGGCTTGTGGACCGCCGAGCAGGACGCCGCGGCAGCCGACGTCGTCGAGCGGATCAACGAACTCGACGTCGTGCGCTTCGCGTTCTCCGACGCGCATGGTGTGGTGCGCGGCAAGACCCTCGTCGCGGCCGAGGCGGTGCGGGCGCTGCGTACCGGCGTCACCTGCACCGCGACCATGGTGCTGAAAGATCTCTCCGGCCGTACCGCGTTCCCGATCTTCTCACCGGGTGGCGCCCAGGGGGCCAATGCCGCCGGCGACATGGTCATGCTCGCCGACCCCTCCATGTTCCGCGTGCTGCCCTGGGCTCCCCATACCGGCTGGATCCTGTGCGATCTGTATCGCACCGACGGCACACCGCACCCGTTTTCCACGCGCGCGTTGCTGCGCCGCATGCTGGCGCGTCTGGGCGAACGCAACCTGGTCTGGCGCGCCGGCATCGAGGTGGAATTCCATCTGTTCAAATACGCCGACCGCCAGCCCAGATCCGACGCCATCGCCATGCCCGGACCGACGCCGGAGGTGACGCCGCTGAACCATGGCTACCAATACCTGACCGAGCTTCGTTACGACGCTCTCGATCCGTTGCTGGAAAAGTTGCGTCTGGGTTTGCAAGGCCTCGGCCTGCCGCTCCGCTCCCTGGAGGTCGAGTTCGGACCGTCTCAGATCGAGGTCACGTTCGGCACCTCGACCGGCATGCAACCGGCCGACCTGATGTTGCTGTTCCGCAACGCGACCAAGCAGATCTTCGCGCGCGAAGGCTATCTGGCGAGCTTCATGTGCCGGCCTCAGGTACCGCACGTGGCCTCCTCGGGCTGGCACCTGCATCATTCGATCGAAGACGCCGAGACCGGCGGCAATTTGTTTCCGCACGCCGACGGTCTGTCTCCCATGGCGCGTGGCTGGCTTGGCGGCTTGTTGCGGCACGCGCGCGCGGCGGCGCCGTTCAGTACGCCGACGATCAACGGCTATAAGCGGTATCAGCCGAATTCCATGGCGCCGGATCATGTCGTGTGGGCCTACGACAATCGCGCGGCGATGGTGCGGGTGGTCGGCCTGGCGGGCGATCCCGCGACCCATTTCGAAAATCGCGTGGGCGAGCCGGCGGCCAATCCGTATCTCTACATGGCCTCCCAGATCGCCGCCGGCCTGGATGGTATCGTTACGAGCGCCGATCCTGGACCGTCGGCGGATACGCCATACGGCGCCGACGCTCCAACACTGCCGCGGACATTGCCGGAGGCGATCGCGGCATTGCGGGACAGCACATGTTTTCGCGCCGCGTTCGGCGATGCGTTTGTCGACTATTTCGTGCAGCTGAAGGAATTCGAGATCAATCGTTTCCTGTCCGCCGTGACCGACTGGGAGCAGCGCGAGTATCTCGAACTGCTGTGACCGCTCCCGCACGCTGAGTAGTTCTACCTGGCGGCTGGTCGCATGGGTGTTTTCCCCAGGGTGACTTTTGGCGCGCCATCGTTCACCACCATGGCCCATGCGAGAGAAAGACACAGAACATGGCCAGTGAAACGCTGCACGAGGAACGCGATGTCCTGGGGCCGGACATCCTGGATCGTCACCGCGCGATCGTGACATTGATGGAGGAACTGGAGGCGATCGACTGGTACGACCAGCGCATCCAGGCCAGCGCCAACGACGAACTCCGGGCGATCCTGTCGCACAACCGCAACGAGGAAGCCGAACATGCGTCCATGTTGTTGGAATGGTTGCGCCGCCAGGATGCCGGCCTCGATCAACAATTGAGAAAATACCTGTTTACCAATGGTCCGATCCACGAGGCCGCCGCCACGCCCGCGGCCAACAGCCTCACGATCGGCGCCCTGCGCGCGATGGTGGCGAAGTGATGGACCATTTATTCCGCGACCTGGCACCCGTCTCATCGGCCGGCTGGAACAAAATAGAAACCGAAGTGAAACAGACGCTGACGACCATGCTGTCCGGGCGGAAGCTCGTCGATTTCAAAGGTCCGCTCGGCTGGAAGGCGGCCTGCGTCGGAACCGGCGGCAGCGACGCCGTCATATCGCCGACGCAAAACCGCGTGGAAGGCGTGAGTGTCGAAGGCGTCAGCGTGGAGGCACGGATCCGTCGTGTGCTGCCCATGGTTGAACTGCGCGTGCCATTCGAACTCAGCCGCTGCCAACTGGCCGAGTTCGATCGCGGTGCGCGAGACGCCGATTTCGATCCGGTCATGGCGGCGGCACGCAAAATCGCCATCGTCGAGAACCATTTGATATTTTCCGGCTATGCCGCGGCGGGAATTCGCGGCATTTGCGAAGCCGCTCCCGAGCCAGCCGCGGACCCTGGGCCTGGTCTGGAGAACTACCCGGTCCTGATCGCGACCGCGCTGACAAAGCTCCGTGACCGCGGCGTCGATGGGCCGTACGCGGTCGCGCTGAGCGAGAAACACTACACCGATCTCTCCGACGCGACGAAGGCGGGCTACCCGGTGCTGGAGCATGTGCGCCGGCTGATCGACGGACCGTTGATCTCAACCCCCGGACTGGACGGAGCGGCCGTGCTCTCGATGCGCGGAGGCGATTTCGAACTGACCACCGGGCAGGATTTCGCGATCGGTTACCTCAGCCATGATGCCGAGCATGTGCGGCTGTATATCGAAGAAAGCGTGACGTTCTGGAATATCATGCCGGACGCGGCGGTTCCGCTGTCCATCCAGGCCGCGCCCTGATCGCCGGGATATGGACAAATCCCCCGGCGACCCCACTATAGAGGACGTGGCGCGCGGTAGCGGCCACCCATCCAGGATGGTTCTCATCAATACACTGCCGGAGTTCGTCGCATCGGTTGGTTAACGTCCCATTGTCCCATAAAGGAGAACAAAATGTTCAGAACGTTCGTAAGCCCAGTACTCGCGGCGGTGGCGCTGTCCGCGCTACTGTTCACCGCGCCTTCGTTCGCCGCGACAGTCAACTATACCGCCAGCCTCAAGGGATCGTCCGAGGTTCCGCCGACCGACAGCAAGGGCACCGGGGCGGTGACCGCCACGTTCGATACGGCGTCCAAGAAGCTCACTTATTCGGTGACCTATTCGGGATTGAGCGGCCCAGCGACGGCGGCGCATTTCCACGGTCCGGCCGCGGAAAGCGCCAACGCGTCGCCAGTGGTCCCGGTCGCGGCCACGGCGCTCGCCAGCCCGATCAAAGGCGATGCGACACTGACTGACGCTCAGGCGGCGGACCTCGCGGCGGGTAAGTGGTACTTCAACGTCCACACCGCCGCGAACAAAGGCGGAGAAGTCCGCGGCCAGGTGATGACGAAGTAAGTCGGCGCGCGCGTTAAGTCATCCGGGTTCGGCGGCGGCGCCGTCGGGCCCGGCAGACTGTCACGTTACTCAGCGGGCACGTCACTCAGCGGGCACGTCACTCAGCGGGCACGTCACTCAGCGGGCCGTTCATACCACACGCGCCCATCCTTCAAGGTCAATTGCGCGATCAGGCGTCGTTTGGCGGTGATGGTCTCGCGGTCGCTGTCAGTCAGCTCGAAATTCCCGTCGCGCAATTCGAAAACCGAGATGTCGGCGTTGGCGCCGGGCTTCAGCGTGCCGACCGTGCCCCCATATCCCATGATCTTCGCGGGAGCCGAGGTGGAGCGGCGCACGATTTCCTCCAGCGACATCCCGAAATGCAACAGTTTCGTCATGGTCGTCGGAAGGTCCCATACCGGGCCGCGCGTGGCACTGGTCACCGTCAGGTCGGTCGAGATGGTGTCCGGCAAGAACCCCTGATCGAGCGCCTTCTCGATCATGCGGAAGTTGAAATGATTGCGGCCATGCGCGCAGTCGAAAATGATGCCCGCGCGCTGCGCCTCGATCACTTCTTTCAGCAGAAACTGCTTCTCCTGCCCCATGATGCCGTGTGCGCGGCCGTGATAACAGTGGGTGACGATGTCGCCCGGCTTCATGTGCTCGATCAGGTCGGGCAGCGGGATCGGCGAGTCGGTGATATGCATCATCATCGGCACGCCCCCGGCCATGTCGGCCGTCTTCCTCGCCAGCTTCACCGGCTCCGCCGAGTATTCCCACACCAGTCCTGGGCCGTACCGCAACTTCACGCCGATCGCCAGGTCGGGATTCTCGGTGATGGTGCGGGCGCAGCCTTCCGGATCGGCATAGGGGAAGTGCGACAACTCCCCGCCGCGTGACGTACCGGTGATGCCGATCGCCGACAAATTGACGAAGGCGCGAACCCGGGTGCGCACCTCATGATCGAGCACATGCCGCAACCCGGCGAAATTGGAGGATCCGGTGCTGCCGGCGTCGCAGAGCGTGGTGACGCCGCTGCACCGGCAGTGATGATCGGTTTGGCCGCCCATGTCGTGCGAATTGACAAAGACATGGGCGTGGATATCGACCAGCCCAGGAGTGACCAGACGCCCCTTGGCGGAGATGGTTCTCAGGGCCTCGTTGGCGGGGAGAGATGGTGCGACCGCGACGATCTTGCCGCCGGCGATGCCGATATCCATGACGCCGCGCAAGCCGGCCGCGGGATCGATCACCTCACCGCCGGTCAACAAAAGGTCGTATTTCATGTGTCGGTTCCACCCTTGTCGCGTTTCCTTGGATCGTCGTTCGCAGCCGGGTTCCTGGCAACCCCCGCTGGCAACCCCCGCTGGCGCGCCGCTTCATGAGAAAATCCAGCCCGCGAGTGATCTGCCTCACAGACAGCGCCAGCGCGGTTGGATAACGTGCCATGACCTCAAACGGAGGATGTCATGCGCGTTCCTGACCTGGACTGGCCGGCCGACCTGTTCACCGATGTGATCGAGGTGTGACCGGAGACAATCACGGTCGCGCCCGCGAAACCAAATCTGTGGACCGACATGATAAACGCGTGGATCGGCAACGACACCCAAACTGTGACGCAGCGGCCCGTCGCGATGTTCAATTGCGCGCAAGTGGAAGTTTAGCGTTCAGGAAATCGTCACCCCACTGTCCACCGGATAGACATGTCCGGTGACCATGCGCGATTCCTCCGACGCCAGGAACACCGCCATGTTGGCGATGTCCTCGGGTTCGATCAGCCCCACCAGATGCGCCGCCGCGAGCTTCGTCACCCGCGGATTGCCCGCTTCGAGCCGGCCGCGCACCCGGTCCGTCATCGTGGCGGACGGCGCGATGGCGTTGACCCGCACTTTCTGAGGCGCGAACTCCACCGCCATCGAACGCGTGATCGCGGCGATGCCACCCTTCGCGGCGGTGTAACAATCCCGGCCGGCGACCCCCATCAGCGCCACGTTCGATGCCATGTTGATCACCGATCCGCCGCCCGAGGCGATGATCGCCGGAATGCCGAACCGGCAGCCGAGAAACGTGCCAAACAGATCGAGGCGGATGGCGCGCCAGAATTCCTCGATCGGCACGTCGACCACCGTGCTGTCCACCGGGGTCGATCCGCCCGCGTTGTTGTGCAGAATGTGCAAGCCACCGTAGTGCCGTACGGCGGTCTCGATCGCCGCCCGGACGCTGGCTTCCTGGGTCACGTCCGTCGTGATGGCGATGCAATCGCCGCCGGACTGGTTTATGATCTGCGCGGTTTGCTCGCCGGAGGCGGCGTTGAGTTCGGCGACGACGATCTTCGCGCCCTCCGCCGCCATGGCCCGTGCCGTGGCGCGGCCGATGCCGGTTCCGGCACCGGTGATCAGAGCGATTTTGTTGGTAAGCCGTGGCATTTCATTCTTCTCCCGTCGGCTCATGTGTTGACGACAGCGACCGCCTCGATCTCGACCATGAAGTCGGGACCGGCGAGGCGAGTGACGCCGGTCGTGCTGGTCGGGCTCGCCACCCCGAAGTAACGCATGCGCACATCGCCGCACTTTTGGAATTCGTCGAAGTCGGTCACGAACGTGTTGGTCTTGACGACGTCGGCCCAGGTCGCGCCGGCGGCCTTGAGGCAGCGGTCGAGGTTCTGGAATGTCTGTTCGATCTGGGCGCGCATATCGCCTTTCCCGACGCAATCGCCATCGATATCGCGCGCCAGTTGGCCGGCGATGTAGACGATCTTGCCGGTGCCGCTCACCGTCACAACGTGTGAGTAGGAAGGCCGGCCGCCGGACATCCTGACGTTCATTCCCTCTGGTTGGAACCGTTCGATTTTGAGGGTCATGGTCATTCTCCTGGTTGTGTCCCCATGCTTGCGCGGCGCGTGGCGTTCCCCGCGACAAAGACAGCTTGTAGCATGGCAGCTTATGGTTTCGCTCGCCACCGGCGGGCATACATCTGACCATGACAGCGCGGCCAACGCGCATCGACGGCGGAGGCGGAAATGTTGAAATCGTTCGCGGCATGCGTGGTTATTCTCCTGGCTCTGGGCTTGCCCGCGCGCGCCGCGGACTCGCCGAAACGCGGCGGCATCCTGACCTTCATGATCCCGGCTGATTCGCCGCCCAGTTTCGACGGGCATCGCGAGAACACGTTCGCGACGATCCATGCGGTGGCGCCGTTCTACAGTGTGCTGATCCGGGCGAACCCGGAAAACCCGGCCGTGACGACCGAGTTCGTCTGCGATGTCTGCACTGAAATGCCCACGCCGGCGGATGGCGGCAAAACCTATACATTTCAAATCCGTGACGATATCAGGTTCCAGGACGGCACTTCCATGACCGCTTACGACGTGGCGGCGAGCTGGAACAAAATCATCAACCCGCCCGAAGGCGTCATCAGCGTTCGTCGCGGCTATTATTCGATGGTTGATAAGGTCGAGGCGCCGGACGCGAGAACCGTTACGTTCCGGCTTAAATTCGCGACCGCCGCTTTTCTGCCCGCGCTCGCCGATCCGTATGCGTTTATCTACAAAAAGGAGATCCTCGATCGCGATCCCCGCTGGTACGAGAAGAACATCATGGGCTCCGGACCGTTCCGCTTTAAGGAGTATCAGTTGGGACAGTCGATTTCCGGTGTGCGCAATCCCGATTACTACCGTCCAGGACTGCCTTATCTGGACGGGTTTGTCGGACTTTTCGCCGACAAGCAGGCGGTTCGGGTGGCGGCGATCCGCGGCGACCGCGCGGCGATCGAGTTCCGCGGCTTTCCACCGGCCACTCGCGATGAGCTTGTCGCCGCTCTGGGGGACAAGATTACCGTTCAGGAGAGCGACTGGAATTGCGGTGCGCTGATCACCCCGAACCATGAGAAAAAGCCGTTCGACGATGCCCGCGTGCGTCGCGCATTGACGTTGGCGATCGACCGCTGGAACGGCGCGGCGCCGATGTCGCGGATCACGGTTTCGCGCACGGTCGGCGGCATCGTGTTTCCCACCTCGCCGCTGGCCGCGACCAAGGCAGAACTACAGCAGTTGGCCGGCTACTGGCCGGACATCGACAAGTCGCGGGCTGAGGCGAAGCGATTGCTGAAAGAAGCCGGTGCCGAAGGGCTGACGTTCGAGTTGCTCAACCGCAATGTCGACCAGCCGTACAAGTTCAATGGCACCTGGGTCATCGACGAATGGAGCAAGGTCGGCATCCACGCGACGCAGCGCGTCCTGCCGACCGGCCCTTATGACCAGGCGCTGCGCGGCGGCGATTTCGCGGTGGCGGTCGACGCGGAATGCCAGAATATCGTCAATCCGCTGCTCGACGGCACCAAGTACCTGCCGCACTCGGTCTCCGACGCGAATTACGGCAACTACGAGGATCCAACGGAAGTCGATATTTATGACCGGATGCTGCGGGAGACCGATTTCGCGCGCCAACGCGACCTGATGCGGCAGTTCGAGCGGCGAGTGCTCGACACCGAGGCGCACGAAATGTTCCTGCTATGGCGCTACCGCATCGTGCCGTATCGCAGCTATGTCAAAGGCTGGAAAATCAGCCCGAGCCATTACGTCAACCAGGATCTGGCGACGATCTGGCTCGACAAATAATCACGCCGCCGCCGCCAGCACCATCCGCGATGCTTTCTCACCGATCATGATCGACGGCGCATTGGTGTTGCCCGACGTCAGTGTCGGCATGATCGAGGCATCCTCGACGCGCAGGCCCTCCATCCCATGCACGCGAAGTTGGTCGTCCACCACCGCCATCGGGTCAGAGCCCATCTTGCAGGTACCGACCGGATGGTAGGTGGTTTCCGCATTCCTCTTGACCCACTCGAGCAACTCGTCATCGCTTTGAACATTGATGCCCGGCGCGATCTCATCCTTGGCGATGGCTCGCATCGCCGGCGCGGTCATGATCCGTCGTGTGATCCGCATCGCCTCCAGCGTGACCTCCCGGTCCAACTGAGCCGTCATGAAGTTGAAACGAACCGCCGGCTGTGTATGCGGTTCTTTCGAGGTCACATGGATACTCCCGGTGCTCTCCGAGCGCAGGATGTTCGTGATCGCGGTGATGCCGGAGTTTTTCGCCAGCTTGAAATTCGGATCGGCCAGGAACGGAATCCACGAGATCGCCGCGTCCGGCGCGTCCAACCCGGCGCGGGTGCGAATATAGGCGCGGA
>CALFNB010000349.1 GCA_937902425.1 uncultured Acetobacteraceae bacterium
TCGGCATGGGGATCGACCGGCCCGATGTGCGCTTCGTCGTGCATCTGGACATGCCGGACAGCCCCGAGGCGTATTACCAGCAGATCGGCCGCGCCGGCCGCGATGGCGACCCAGCCGAAACGTTGCTGCTGTATGACGGACAGGATGTCGCGCGGGCAAGGCATTGGCTGGCGCAATCGTCGGCGCCGTCGGCGCAAAAACGCGTGATGCGGATGCGGCTGGAGGAGATGGTGGCGCAGACCGAGGCGGTGGGCTGCCGCACCCAGGGTCTGCTCGCCAGCTTCGGCGAAACGCTGGGAACGCCGTGCGGACATTGCGATAATTGCGACGACCCGCCAATGACCGCGGATGCCACGCCGGAGGCGCGGAAATTGCTTTCGGCGGTGTACCGAACGAACCAGATCTTCGGCGCCGTGCACACCATCGCCGTGCTGCGCGGGGAGAAGACCGAGGCGGTGCTGCGGCATGGCCACGACCGGCTGTCCGTGTTCGGCATCGGCGCGGATCGCACGGCGCCGTACTGGCGCGGCATTGTCCGGCAGCTGATCGCGGTTGGCGCGCTGGATGTCGACACCCAGGGCCACGGCGGACTGTTCCTGGTTGAGGACAAGGCACGGCCGATTTTGCGTGGCGAGACCGCGGTGTTGCTGCGCCAGACCGCGCCGCGCAAGGCGACGGTCGAGCGGCCCGCGCGTGGCGGCATGGCGGCGGCCGGCGAATTCAGTCAGGCGCTGTTCGACGCGCTGCGGTCGTGGCGCGCGAGTGAGGCGAAATCTCAGGCGGTGCCGCCCTATGTGATTTTCCACGACGCGACGTTGCGGGAGATCGCGGCGGCGCGTCCCGCGAGTTTGGACGAACTCGGGCAGATCAAGGGCGTCGGGGCGTCGAAGTTGCAACGTTATGGCGGGCGCGTGCTGCGGCTGTTGGGGTTGTAGTCAACGCTCTCGTTGCCACGAGCCGGTCGGATTGAGCACGCGGGTGACGCCATCCTTCAGCGGAACAGCATTGAAGTTCGTCAACCGGCCCAGGGGTGTTCCACTGGGGCGGAGATAATACCAACCCGCGTTGAGGTTGACCCTTTGCCACATGCCTGTGGCTTTAGATGACGCTCGATGTTGTTATCGCTTGGAGAGTCGGTGTCAACGCGGGTTGGTATAAGTCATCAATCGCGCCGGCTGGATCGGGTGACTCTGGTAGTTCGCTTTGATTTCGAGCATCAACGTTGCTTCGACGATGACATCCGGTTGATAACGGCCATCGACGATCCGATTTTCGTAACGGGCCGGCGATTGTCGTTCGCGGGCAATGGGCCGGGCGGCCTCCGCCAACGCGTCGCACGGGCCGGTTTCATCCATGCTCTCCGCCAATCCTGGGCCGAGTTGGCGATGGACCCCAATAGCCAGACCAATGACACGCCGTGAAAGGTCATCGTCGGATATGATGTCCATGGAAAACTTAGTGTCTTAGTGTCGCTTAGTGGTAAAGCTTACTTGTTTCCACATTGAGAAACCAGGAATGATCCCTGGGAGTTTCAACAACGGTGGGTTGTGCTTGAGCCGATGGGGCCAGGATGGGATCGTGCGGTGTTTCTATCCGCAAGCATTACCACTAAGCGACACTAAGTTTATATTAAATCGGCAGCCGCATGATTGGAGGCCAACTGCTGATCAGACGGACGATCCTGGCCAAACCAATTGCGAACATGTTATAAAATAAGAATCACCGGCTCAATTCCCGTGTCATCTTACCGATGCCAATGACCATCAGCGGGAGCATCCGGCCCTCCATCACATCGTTGATCATCGTGATCGACCGCGCGTGTCTCCAACTTCGTTCCGGCATCAGATTAAGCGACGCAGCGCGCCGGTAGTGCCCGGTCAGCCGCTCGATCCACACCGCGCCAGCCGCTTCGTCGAAGTATCCGACGGAGCCGACTGGCATCGTCGTCACCGACGAATATCGGCTCGTCGTCGGGACCGGGGTCCGCGGCATCCGCCATGTCGGGACTTCCGTCGTTCGCGCTCAGTCGGCGGCGGCGTCGACCGGCGCTCGGATGGGCGGATACCCCGCCGACTCACGCGGTAACGCCGGATGCGTCGTGTCCGATCGCATGCCGGGCCAGACCACGACGTCGCCCGGTTCAACCCCGGCGTCCATTCGTGTCTCCGGCTTCGCGGCCATCCGCGCTTTCGCGGCAAGATCCGCCACGGTTTCGATGCGCCATTGTTCGTATGGTTCATCCAGCCAGGACGTCTCAGCCACCGGCTCTCCGGTCGGCATCCCGCCGCCCGTGCCCACCGCTTCCGGTGCCGTCGCCATCGGCATCAGCACCGCCGATTGAGGTTCCGCCTCGGCCCCCATCGGAGACGAGACGGCCACGGGCAGGGGCGGCATCGGCACCTCCGCATCGGCGGGCGCATCCGTCGGGACAGGACAATCATCCTCCTCGGCCGCGGCGATCTCGGTTTGGAACGGCTGGTTGCCGCGCCGCTCCAGCCGGTCCAGATGCCCTTGCACGAGGCGACCCATACTGACGACACTCGCGCGGTTTCGCAGCTTCATCGTATCCACCACCTCGCGCAACGTGTCGCGCGCGCCGTCGGCGAGTAATTCGTTGAACAGCACGGTCTGCCCAGAGAGCATCATTTCAATCACGTCGCGCGGAAGAAACGACAGGATCAGGCGCATCGCCGCCGCGGCTTTGGCGACCCGTTCGGCTTCCGTCCGATTGCCGCGGTCGGACAAGGCGCGAATGATCCCATCCAGCGCCGGCATGGCGAGGTTGGCGAGTGCGAATGGGTTGCTCAAGCGCGTGGTCCTTCCCGGGGAGCGAAGATGTGAGGCAGATAGTCCTCTCATAGGACCGCGCCAAGCACGAATCTCCATTCCCGGAAGTCTCACGTCATCGTGGCATGTCGCGACGGTCGAGCCGGACCAGCGCTCAGGCGTCCGCCTTCACGAGCGCGGGACGAAGCAAGGCTGGCCGTCGGCGTGCATCCGGGCGCACAGCGTCTGCGCTTCGGACAGGCTGGGGAACCCCTCGGCCCGCACGCGCCAGAATACCGTGCCGTCATGCTCGAAACGGATCACGACCGGTTCCCGCCGGCCCAGTACCTCGGGAAACCGCTGCACGAGGGTCTGCCAGAATGATCGGGCCGATTCCTCGGACGCCGTGGCGGCGAACTGAACCATCGTCGAGGTTTCGTCGCCCCTCGCGATCTGGGTCGGCGCGGTGGCCGTGTCGTCGCTCGCGGTCGTCACGGCGGCGCGCGGGTCAATTTTTGGCGGCGTTTCAGGCACCACACGCGCCGGGACCGACACCGTCGGCGTGGCCACGTAAGCGGACGAGGTCGTCTGGGCCGCCGGTTGAGTAACCGCGACGGTTTCAAATCGTACGACGTCGGCACGCGCGCCCTCCGCACCAACGTCCTCCCTCTGGGCCGCCTCGGGTCGCGTGGCCGCTGGAGCCGCCGGCGGCGCCGTCGGCTCAACCCGCGCCGAGGTCTTCAGCGGCTGATAGGCCGGCGGAAGCGGCACCGGCCGCAGGACTGGTGGTGGCGGCGGAGCTTCGGGCAGCGCGATCCGTTCAGCGTCGGCCATGGACTGGGTGGTGGCCGCTATCCGCTGCACGGCGTCCGTGGATGGCATGGCCACCACGGCCGGGACCACGACCGCCTGATCCGGCGTGGCTTCCGTGGTAAACGCATGCTCAGAAGGCGCGCGCACGGAGGAGGACGCGAAAGCGGCGGCGCTTTGGATCGGTTGGGCCAGGGACTGCTGGTGGGTGACCGCCGCGGCGACCGGATTGACCGGCTGCGTCAACGGCGCATCGGCGTCCACCCCGGAGATCGGCTGTGGCCGCACCACCATCGGCGCCGGGGCGGCCATCGTCGCGGCCATGGCCGCCGCGGCAGTGGGCCCGGCAATGGTGGGCGGGGCCGCGACCTGGGCTGCTCGGCCTGAAGCGACCGGCCGGGAAGGTTGCTCGGGAACCTGAACGACGTCCGGCGGCACGTTGTCCCAGTCCCGTGACGCGACCGCCGCGCCGCTCGGCTCCTGAGATCCATCGCGCGCGGTGCGGGTATCCGTGCCGGTCGCACTGTCCAGCATCTGACGGACGTCGTCGGGCGGCAGGTCCTGGCTCAGTATGCGTTCGGCTTCGCTACGGTTTCCCGCCATCGCCAGCACGACCGCGTAGTCGTGTTTGACCTTGGCCGGCACCCCGGGCTCGGTGGCCTTGGCCTTCAGCAACTGAACCGCCGCCGCGCCTTGCCCGCTCATGGCCATCGACAGTGCGAGGTTGGCCTGTGCCGAGTCCAGATCCGGATTGATCGCCAGCGCCTGGCGATAAGCGGTCTGCGCCTCCGCATGGTGGCCTTGCAAATCGCGTGCGATGCCGAGGTTATTGAGCGCCGTCATATCCTTCGGCTCGCGCTTCAAGGCCTGCTGGAACAGCGCCTCGGCGACCGCCGGCTGTTTCGAGAGCGTGATCCGCCCCATACCGATCGTGGCGCGTATCGAATTCGGGTCCTTCGCCAGCAGGGTCTGGTAAATCACGGTGGCCTGATCGTAAGCGCCCAACAGGGCCAGCGCGTCGCCCTTGATTTCCATCGCGCGGACATTGCCGGGCGTTGAGCGCAGCACGCCATCGCTGACCTGCAGCGCGATCTGACCGGAGCCCCCCTGCAATGCCGCTTCCGCGACATTAAGGCCCGGCGTTCCGGCGCCGGTTCCGGACGAGACAAGATCGCCACAGCCGTTCATCGTGAGCAGAACGGCGAGACCGGCGGAACGGACGGATGATCGGATCATGGCGGCTCCAGCTTTGGCGTGCGCCTCGGAACCCTCGGGATCGCGCCAGCCTCGCGCGGCGACGATCCGAGGTCGAGGCCCAACAAAATCATGGGTAGCCCGATTCCCCCTACCCATTGGTTACAAAGTTGGAAGTCAACCCGCCCGGTCAGTTTGACGCCAGGGAGCCGGCCTCTGTCAATTGGACATTCCTTAATTAGACATTGAGTGCATGACCTGGATGATCGCCGGCCCGCCCGCGATCAGGAACACGCAGGGCAGAATGAAAATAATCATCGGCAGAGTCAGCATCGTCGGCAGGCGAGCGGCCGACTCCTCGAACGCGGTCAGCGATTCCTGCCGCATTTCGGCGGACAGGGTGCGCAACGCGTCGGTCAATGGCGTGCCATATTGAATTGTCTGGATCAACGTCATCGCCAGCCGCCGGAACGCCTCCAGCCCGGAGCGATGGCCAAGATTGTGCAGCGCGATGCGCGTATCGGACATGATCTGCAGCTCGTTGGCCGTCAGCGAGAATTCGATCGCGAGGTCGCGATACGACGCCGTCATCTCTTCCGCCACCCGAATGATCGCCGATCCCAGACCAAGTCCCGCCTGGGCGCAAATCACCATCATGTCGAGCGCGTCCGGCAGGCCTTTCTCCAGTCTCGCCATAAACCGCTTGCGCATCTGCTTGACGATCATGTCCGGCAGGATCAGCCCGATCACACCGGCCGCGACCGGCAAAAACGTGGTGATCAGCGGGGTCCAGCCCATGTTGCGGATGAACAGCCAGACCAACACCGGCAGCAGGATCATCGCACCCATTTTGGCGCCGAAAAATATCCCGACGCTTTGTTCGCCGCGCACGCCGGCGGAGCGTAGCATCGTCTCCAACTGTCCCCTTGTCGCCGCCGGCACGAGGCCGCAGGTCAGGATCGCCTGACCGATGTTGGACACGGCGCGGGACAGCGTCTCGCGCAACGGCATCCGTTCCACCTTCACGGTGCTGACCCGTTCCTCGCCATGGATCTGGCGGACCCGCGAGCCCAGTCGTTCCTGAGCGCGCATATCGCGCAGCACCATGCTGGCCGCGGTCAGCATCGCCATCATGAATACGCCGGCGCCGGCGAGCAGCGAGTAACGGGTGGCGCTGTCCATCAGGTTGACCCCATTTGGCAGGTTGACCCCATTTGGCAGGCTGACCCCATCGGGATGAATGACATCACGGCAGCACCGCCTTGATGATCGCGCGGATGCAAAGCATGCCACAGATCAACGAAATGACCGCCGCGCTGAAGAACATCTTGCCGGTGGGATCGGTGAACAATATCATCATGTAACTCGGGTTGATCACGTACAGCATGCCACCGGTCACCACCGGCAGCATCGCGAGGATCGCGGAACTGGTGCGTGCTTCCGCCGTCATCGCATGGCCGCGGGCCTTGAGCGCGGCGCGCTTGCGAATCACGTCCGCCAGATTTTCCAGCGTTTCACTTAACGTTCCGCCGGTCTGCGTCTGCAGCGACAGTGCCGTCGCGAAGAACCGGTACTCCGCCAGACCGGTCCGTACCGCGAGTTCGGTCACCGCCTCATCAAGCGGCGTTCCGACCGCGATCTGGTCGACCAGTCGATTGAACTCGCCCGCCGTGGGGCTGGGGGCGGCGAGCGAGACATTGCGCACCGCGTCGATCACCGGCACGCCGACCCGGATCGAGCGCACGATCATCGCCAACGCGTCCGGGAACTGCCCCAACAATGAACTCCGGCGTTTGTTCTCAACGCGCTTGAAGAACATCCGGCTGAACAATACCCAGGTGGTCGGAAGCACGGCCCAGGAGAGACTGCCGAGCAATTCGTTGGAGGCGTATCGGGCGGCGAGGGCCAGCATGAACGTGGCCGCCAGAATGACGTACCACCGCGTCGGATACAGTGCCTGGCGCTCCAGGCTGAATCCAAAAATCGCGGAAAGCGTGCCCGCGGCCGTGCGTGGGCCGTGTTCTTCCCGCACCGTGAACGCACTGAGTTCAATTTGCGTGGTGCGCAGATGCGGCGCCAGGATCGTGGTGAGCCGTTTTGATCGCCGATCGTTCTCCGATTGCGCGCGGGAGACCAGCACGCCGCTGAGCCCGAGGCCGATCAGCGACAAACACGCACCCATCAGCATCAGGTATTGTACCGCGCCTTCGTTCATCGAATGCGAAACTCCATGAAAGACCGCACCGGGGCAGCCTTATTCACCCGCCGTTCTCGGCTTCTTCCAGCGCCGGGGGCAGCCTTATTCACCCGCCGTTCTCGGCTTCTTCCAGCGCCGCCCGCCAGGCGCGGTCGAGGCCGAAATACGACAACCGCTTCAGGAACGACGGCGGCACCCGGCTCACGTGATACTTGCCGAACAGCTTGCCGTCCGGTCCCTCGCCGAGCACTTCGAACTGGAAGATGTCGTTCAGCGTGATGACGTCGCCTTCCATGCCGCAGACCTCGGTCACCTGGATGACGCGACGGCCGCCGTCACGTTGCCGTTCGACCTGCACGATCAGGTCGATGGCGCCGACGATCTGGGTGCGGATCGCCGGCGAGGGCAGGCCCATGTGGCCCATCTGCACCATGTTCTCGATACGGGTCAGCGCGTCGCGTGTGGTGTTGGAGTGGATGGTCGACATCGACCCGTCATGGCCCGTGTTCATGGCCTGCAGCATGTCGAACGCCTCGCCACCGCGCACCTCGCCGATGATGATGCGATCAGGCCGCATCCGCAGCGCGTTGCGCACCAGATCACGCTGGTTGATTTCACCGCGGCCCTCAAGGCTGGCCGGCCTTGTTTCTAAACGCACGACATGTGGTTGCTGGAATTGCAATTCGGCGGCGTCCTCAACGGTGATCACGCGCTCCCCGTGGTCGATCAGCCGCGACATGGCGTTCATCATCGTTGTTTTGCCCGATCCCGTGCCGCCCGAAACCACGATGTTCAGCCGCGCCTGGGCGGCGATTTCCAGCACCCGGGCGACCGGCAATGTCAGCGCCTTCCAGCGCACCAGTTGCGCGAAGTCGACCGCCTTTTTGCCGAACTTTCGGATCGAGACGTAAGGCCCTTCCAGCGCCAGCGGCGGGAATACGATATTGACGCGGGAGCCGTCTTTGAGCCGGGCGTCGACCATCGGGCTCGACTCATCGATACGCCGTCCGACCGCGGCGGCGATTCGCTGGCACACATTCATCAAATGCGCCTGGTCGCGGAAATGAATATTGGTCAGCGTCACCTTGCCGCCCTTTTCCACGAACGTGCGATGCGGGCCGTTGACCATGATGTCGGCGATCGAATCATCTTCCAGCAATTGTTCCAGCGGCCCGAGACCGGTGATGTCATGCACCAGCTCGTTGGCCAGGACGTGCTGCTCCTTCGCGTTGAGCTGGAAGCGCCGTTCGGTGGCGATTTCCGAGACCAGCCGCTCGACGTCCAGGATCAGCCGCTCGGCCGGCATCGCGGCGACGATGTTCGGGTCGAGCCGCGCCAGAGAGGCGTTGCGCAGCTCGGCGACGATTTCCTCGGTGATCGGGGAGCCGGCGTCCATCAGCTCGCGCAGGCTTTCGGTACCCTCCTCGGCGGACGGCGACGGACCGTGGGAAACCTGGGTGCGACGACCGAATGCTGGAACTGAGACTGTGATCATTTCTTCCGCCGTAGCAACGAGAACAGACTGCGCTTAACCTGACCGGCGATCGGCAGCGGACTTTCATTGCCGCCGTCGAGCAAGCGGATCGAGGCGACCTGGCGCACGATATCGACGACGCCATGCCGAAAGCCGCTGCTGGTGACCATCACCGGCTCCCCGAGCGTGGCGGCATTGCCGACCTGCCGCGGCAGGTCCGGAATGGCCACGTCGACCTTCATTTTCAGCGCTTCTTCGACCTGCTTGCGGCTCAGTCCGCCGGGGACGCCGGTCCGGTTCAGCACGACCACGGCGCGCTGGTCCTGCGCCGGTCCTTTCGGCAGGCCCAGAAGTCGTACCGTATCGCGGATCGCCGCGAGCGATGGATCCATCACCAGGATGCGCTGGTCCACCAGATCGAGCAGGTCGCGATACAATGGCACCGGCGCGTACGGCACATCGACGATGATGAAATTATACCGGTTGCGCAACGCGGTCAGCAACGCCGCCGCGGCGCCAGGCGCGTGGCTGGTGCTCGATGCGATCTTTTCTTCGGCCGCCAGCACGTGAAGCCGGTCGGCGGCCGGTTGCGCGGCGCGCTCGGCCAGCAGGCTGTCGATGCGGTCCGGCGATTCCAGCGCCATGCGCAGGCCCGGACCAGGCTGGATGTTCAGCAGAAACGCGGCGGTGCCCAAATGCGTGTCCGGATCGAGCAGCACCGTATGACGCCGCATGCCGACGCCGAAATGCCATGCCAGATTGACCGCGATCGTTGTCGCGCCGACGCCGCCGCGCACACCGGTGACGGCGATCGCGCGGCCGCCCAGCATGGCGGGCGCGGCGAACGCGCTGCCTTGCGCGAAGGGGCCGAAATGGCGAAGCACCTTTTCCCGCGTGATCGGCTTGCTGAGGTATTCGGCGGCGCCCAGTCCGCGCGTGATCTCGCGATAGAAGTCGGCATGCTCGACCTCGCCGACGACCAGCACGCAGACATCGGGCTCGACGACATGGGACAGTTCGCTCAATGCGCTCAGCGGTTGTTCCTCGCCGGAGATATCGACAACGAGGACACGCGGCGTCGCGGATTTTTGCATCACGCCGATCGCGACGCGAATTCCGCCGCGGCGCAGATCGAGCGTTTCGCTGGTCGCTTCGGACAGGCCTTCGCGAATCGCGTCATCGGATTCGCGGTCGGTCAGGAAACCGACGAGCGATGGGCGGTCGTGCCGGCCGGCGCTTTGATCCGGGGGAGGAACGACCGCGGCGAGATTGAAGCGTCCGTCTTCTGGCGGCATGGCTCAGGTGCCTCCGCCCGTTGGTGGGGATCCGCCGCCGGAGGTGCCCCCAGTCGCGCCGCTGGATACGCCTCCCGCGGCGCCGCCCAGAAGCGGCAATTGCTTCCCGGTCCAGACGCGATCCACGCTGTCGGCTTCCATGCCGACCTGGTGCCGCGCCGTTTCGCGTCCATGGACGAGATCGGCGGGATTGGCGGCCATCACGGCCATGTTATGCAAGACGGCATCGCTTGGGTGCCACATATACGGGCGCGTGAGTGGGTCGATCTGGTCGCAACCCGCCAGAGCAAGCAGACTGAACGTGGCGGCGGCGCATAATGTCCTGGCGATCGTGTTGGGCATCGTTGACCTCATCGCACGATAAATCCGGCTTCGGATGGTGCCCGCGGCGTGGCCGTACCATTCGCGTTTGGCATCTGCCGCAGCAGCAGCAACCGGTCGACGTCGCCGGCCGGTTTGTAGCCCTCGGCCGGAAGTTGCAGTTGCGCGACGTTTCGTACTGGGCGGACGACCACCGGTGTCACCACGATCACCAACTCCAATTGCGTGCGGTTCAAGTGGCTGGTGCGAAACAACGAGCCGAGGACTGGCGTGTCGGCGAGGCCAGGCAGGCCGGAACTGGAGTCGCTGGTGGTGTCGTGCAGCAATCCGGCGATCGCGAAACTCTCACCGGAGCCGAGCTCCACCGTCGTCTCGGCGCGGCGCACGGTCAGGGCGGGCACGATCTGAGTGGTTCCGGCGACTGACAACGACGCGGCATTGGCGGTGGTGATCTCACTGACCTCCGGCTTGACGTGCAGGTTGATGCGGCCGTCGTTCATGACCGTCGCGACAAAATTCAGCAGAATGCCATAGTCCTTGTAGGTGACGGCGATGGTGTTGTTCGGTCCGGCGATCGGGATCGGAAACTCGCCGCCGACCTGGAATGACGCGGGCTGGCCGCTCATGACCGTCAAATTCGGCTCGGCCAGGATATGCGCGAGGTTATCTTGCGCGAGGGCATCGATCGCGGCGGTCGTCAGGCCAATTCCCGAGGCGCAGGCCGCGGAGGAGGCGGATCCACCGGCCGCCGCGCAATTGATGGCGCCATTGGTTGCCGCGGTAATGATCCCGAGTTTGCCGACAATCCCGCCGATCTGGCCGAGCGTGCCCAGAGCCTGCCAGTTGACACCAAGGTTGCGCACGACGTTGCGCTGCATCTCGGCGATTCGCACACTCAGCATGACCTGTGTCGGGGACGCGATCGTCATCTGATTTCCGATCGCCACGCCGTCGCCGGAAGCGAAGCCTTTGGCGATCGTCATCGCCTGCGCCGCGTCGGACGGGTTCGCCACCGCGCCGACCAGCATCAGGCCCTTGCCCTGCGGCTTGACCTGAATGCGGCTGGTGGGAATAAGCCGCGCGATCGCCGACTGTGCCTCATGCGCGCCGAACAGCGTCGGCCGCACCGTGATCTGATAATCCGCCAGCAACCGGCCCAACATGTCCACCGCCGCGATCGTGGTCTGGCCTGGGCCAACGCCGAACACGAACAGGCTGGTGGAACTGGCGGGCCGTACCTCAGCCACTTTCGGATCGGCGACGTAAATATTGGCCGCCGGCAACGTCAGGGTCAGGATCTTGCCGTTTCCCGCCTCAAGCGAGACCGAACCGTGGAATGGCTTCGGGATCTCGGCGGGCAGCGGTTGCGCCCCGGGCTGCGCCAGCGGAGGCAGCGCCTGCTCCGGATTGGTTGGTTCCGGAGCGGGCTGGTCCTGGTTTACCCCCGGCGGAATGTTCTGCGTCAGCTGTATTGGCTGTGGTGGGGCCGGAACCGCGCCCTCATCGCGTGCCATCGCCACCGGAGCGGCGAGGACATAGAGCGCGATACCGATTTCCAGAAGCCTGGCACTGAAAACTTTGCCAGCGGAGAGTTTGCCATTCAGAAGTTTGCCGGTGAGCACTCGCATCAGAATTTGAATTCCTTGGGGTCACCCGGGCCGGAGAAGACCCGCATGGGAGGATCGGCGATCGGCGCTGGCGGAGGAGCCGCCACGACCACCGGAACGACAGGCGCTGGCGCTGGCTTCTCAATGAGGTCGGGCAGAATGTCCTGGGCGAAGGTCGCATCACGTTTCGTATCCGTCTTCGCGTTGCCGCCGGCCGTGCTTGACGCCCGCACCGACACCGAAAGACGGCCGAGACGCATTCCCACGGCCACTCGCTGCGCCTGGTCCTCGTCGACTTCCAACGTCACGGTGCGATTTTGCGCATCAAGGCTTGCGGCGGCGTTTCTGTTTGGCGCGGAAACCAATTGTGAATCGACGGCGACGACGCGCACGTTCGTCAGCACCGTGTGCGCGCTGATCCGCCGGCCGAGCGGTGCCCCCGGATCGTTGTTCATCTGCGTCAGGATCAGGTCGACCCGGTCCCCTGGCCAGATCAGGCCGGACGATCCGCTGGCGGCGTCGACATTGATCGTCACCGCGCGCATTCCCGGCGATAAAACGGCGGCCATGAACCCGTGATCGGTTGGCCGCATCAGGTCGTCGCTGCGGATCGCCTCGCCCGTGCCGAGGCTGCGTTTGGCCATCGCGCCCATCAGGTTGCGACGGCTGTCAGGCGTATCGAGGTTGTACTCCTTGGTCATCTCCTCGACGGGAATTTCTTTTTGCTGCAGATCGTCGGACGTCAGAAGGCTGCCGGCATTGATCGCCTGCGCCGCCACGAGAATGACTTTGGTGGCGGCCGGACCGCCAAGACCCAGCGGCCGCGTGGTGACCCACGCGACCGTGCCAAAGCCGATCAGACCCATCGACATGAGAATGAAAAAAGCGACGCGCATGATCATGGCGCACCTCCGTTGCAAACGACGAACAGGAAACCGAAAGCGATGGCGCAGGCATAAGGCAGCGGCCCACCGCGGCTGATACGCCATCGTTCAGCGCGCAGCGCGCGTGGCAGCAGCGACCGCGCGCGCGGTGGCAGCGCGGACAGCGAGGCCACCAGCGGCGGCGGCGGTGTCACCACGCGGCGGGCCAGCATGTAAGCGACAGCATGCAAGGCGCCGGCGAGCGACATCGCGATGGCGAACATTGAAACCATCCCAGGCGGAAGAACGATGGCGATCGCGCCCAGTAATTTGACGTCGGCGCCACCCATCCAGCCGCGCCGCCAGCAGATCGCCGCGACGACGAAAATCGCGAGACCAAGGCCCAGGCTGATCGGCAAACGATCGCTGGCGAACGCCGCGACGATGCCAAAGCAGGCGATCGCCACGGACATCCAGTTCGGAACCGTACGTGAAACGACATCATGCCAGGCCGCGAGCAGCAGCACCGCGCCGCTCGCCAGGATCATCGCCG
>CALFNB010000350.1 GCA_937902425.1 uncultured Acetobacteraceae bacterium
CCCTCTCATCCCGTAGCCAATGGATAGATTGCAAAGGGCCTCGCCCTTTGCTGGGGTCCAGGGGCGACGTCCCTGGCGGGTTCGAAGGGCGGAGCCCTCGCGCTTGCCCGCACACCAACCCAGGCCTATCACCGGCACGAACACGACAGGAGACCGCCATGAAACTGCTGAGCTTCCGCCGCCCCGACGGAACCCCGAGCTGGGGCATCGTCAAAGCCGACGGCGTCATCGATCTGGGCTCTCGCGCACCCAGCCTGAAGCACGCGTTATGGGCGAGGACGTCGCTCGCCGAGGAAGCCGAGCGGCACGCCGATTTCCGTCTCGGCGACGTAACGTACCTGCCACCGATCCCGGACCCCGAGAAAATCCTGTGCGTGGGTCTGAACTATCTCTCGCACATCAAGGAAGGCGGGCGTGAGCCGCCGGAGAAGCCGATCATCTTCACGCGCTACCCAAACTCCCAGGTCGGGCATGGGGAAAAGATGGTGCGGCCGAATGCCTCGATCACATTCGACTATGAGGGCGAGCTGGCGGTGATCATCGGTCGCCAGTGCCGGCATGTGAAGAAGGCGGACTGGGAGAGGGTGGTGGCGGGGTATGCCTGCTACAACGACGGCTCGATCCGGGAATGGCAGCGTCATTCCAGCCAGTTCATTCCGGGTAAGAACTTTCATAAATCCGGCGCGTTCGGCCCGTGGATCGTGACACCCGAGGAAATGGGCGATCCAACCAAGGCGCATCTGATGACCCGCCTGAACGGGGTCGAGCAGCAGCATGCCACGGTCGATGATCTGTGCTTCGATATTCCGACATTGATCGAATACTGTTCCACGTTCACGCAACTGGAAGCCGGCGACCTGATCGTAACCGGAACGACAGGCGGCGTTGGCGCGTATCAGAAGCCGCCGCTGTGGATGAAGCCCGGTGACACGATCGAAGTGGAGATCAGCAACATCGGCGTGTTGCGCAATCCGATCGTCCAGGAGGAGTAGACCGGAGTGCCAGCCGCGCCACGTGTGGTGACGGTCAGCCGGCCGGTGCTGTGGCCGCTGTTCGACGACATGGAGGCGCGGCTGCGCGATGCCGGCTGCGAGATAATGTCATTTCGCACCTTGGAGGCGTTTCAGGCTGAACCTTCCGCGTTGACGGAGGCGGATGTGCTGGTCGCCGCCCCGGCGGTACGTTGCACGCGCGCGCTGATGGCGGCGGCGGCGCGGCTGCGTGCGGTGATTTCTCCCTTCATCGGCACGGAAGGTTTCGACGAAGCCGCCGCGACCGATCTGGGGGTATTGGTCGCCAACGGCCATACGCCGGAGAACGCCGAAAGCATGGCGGAAGCGACCATCATGCTGATCCTCGCGGCGTTGTACGATCTGCATGGCTCCGAGGCGGTGTTGCGCGGCGCGATGCCTCGGCCACCACACTCGCGCGCCTTCATGTTGCGTGGCCGCTCCGTTGGCATGCTTGGCTACGGGACCATCGCGCGGGCGATGACCGTACGGCTGGCCGGCTGGGGAACACGGCTGCTGGCCTGGTCTCGTCGTCAGGACCCCGCGGCGCCGGTTGAATGGATGGAACTCGACGCGCTGCTGCGTCAAAGCGACGTGGTCTGCGTGCTGCTGAGTTTGAACGAGGGCACGCGCGGCCTGTTGGACGCAACCCGGTTGCGGCTGATGAAGCCCAACGCCGTGCTGTTGAACACCGCGCGCGGCGGGATCATCGACGAGCAGGCGTTGGTCGCGGTGGCGCGAGAGCGGCCTGAGATGCGAATCGCGCTCGATACGTTCGCGACCGAGCCGCTGCCGGCGGACAGTCTGTTGCGCGATCTGCAGAACGCCATTCTGACGCCGCACATGGTTGGTCACACGGTGGAAAGCCTCAGCGTTTTGCCCGGTGTCGCGGTCGAGGCCGTGATGCGCGTGTTGCGCGGCGAACCGCCGCTCTATGTGCGTAATCCGGCTGTTCTGGAAGCGTGGCGACAGCGTTGGAGCCGTCAATGAAGTCGTACGAAACGATCCTCACGGAGACGATCGGCGATCGCCTGCTGAAGGTGACAATGAACCGGCCCGAGGTCGGCAATGCGAAGAACACCCGGATGGGGCTCGATTTGCTCGATCTGTGGACCGGCCTGATCGACGATCCCGGCGAGATTCGTTGCGTCATTCTGACTGGTGCCGGCGACCGGATCTTTTGTGCCGGTGGCGATCTGAAACAGCGCCGCGACCTGACGCCGAAGCAATGGCAACACCAGCACGAAATCTTCGAGCGCGGCCGCGATGCGTTGCTGGAGTGTCCGGTTCCGGTGATCGCCGCGATCAACGGCCACGCTTACGCCGGCGGGTTGGAGACCGTGCTGGTCTGCGACTTCGCCTACGCGGTGCCGTTCGCCCGGTTCGCGTTGACCGAGGTAACGCTCGGCATCATGCCCGGCGGCGGCGGTACGCAAACCCTGCCGCGGGTCGTCGGTGAGCGGCGGGCGAAGGAAATCATCCTGACCGGCAAACCATTCACCGCGGCGCAGGCACTGGACTGGGGCATCCTCAATCGCATTTGCGAACCGAATGAACTGATGCCGGAGGTGCTGGAAACCGCTCAGGCGATCTGCGACAACGCACCACTTTCGATCCGGCAGGCGAAGAAGTCGATCCATAACGGGCTGCAAATGGATCTCAAACGCGGCTTCATGTTCGAGATCGAGGCGTATAACCGGCTGGTTGATACCGAAGACCGGCGCGAGGGCGTGCTGGCCTTCAACGAAAAACGCAAACCGCGGTTCAAAGGTCAGTAAGTGCCATGGCCAAAATTCGTGACATCGAGATCATTCCCCTCGTGTTCACGCCGCCGGTGCCGTACGGCTCGGCGCGTGGCATGGCGCGCAGCCGCGGCGGCAGTCTGATCCTGCTGCATACCGAAGACGGGATCGAAGGCATCGGCGAGGCGTGGGGCCCGCCCGCCGTCACCCGCGCCTGCCTGGAGGTGATCAAGCCGTTCTACATCGGCCAGAGCGTGTTCGCGCAGCAAGGCGCGGCGCAACGCGTGCTGGCGGCGATGTATCACGCCGGCACGCAGAACCAGTTCATTTCGCTGATGGGCGGCATCGACATCGCCGCCCATGACGCGATCGGCAAGATGCTCAATCTGTCGGTGGCCGAGCTGATCGGCGGGCGCTTGCGCGAGCGCATTCCCGTTTACGCCTCCGGCGGTTACTTCACGGCGGACGACGACCAGGATCGTGCACTGGCCGAGCAACTGGAACCGAACGCCGGGCGCGGCTTCACCGCGTTCAAGATCAAGATCGGCCGCGCACCGAAGGAGGATGCGCGGCGGGTTCGCCTCGCCCGGCACATCATCGGTGGCGAGGCACTGCTGACCGTCGATACGAATGGGAATTATACCGAAGACGGTGTGCTCGACAGCATGCGATTGACCGCACCCTTCGACATCCATTGGTACGAAGAACCGCTCGCCCCCCAGGACTGGGCTGGCTATCGCAGTCTTTCCGCACGCGCACCGATCCGGCTGGCGACCGGGGAGGCGCTGTACAGCGTGTTCGATTTCCGCCGGCTGATCGACGGCCGGCTGGTGTCCGTCGTGCAGCCGGACCTGACCTTGTGCGGCGGCTTCGCGGCAGCGCGCATGATCGGCATGCTGTGCGCGGCGGAACATCAGCGCATTTCGCCGCACGTCTGGGGCACCGGGGTCGGCCTGGCGGCGGCGCTGCACTTCCTGGCCGCGCTGCCGTCGTACCCACACAACGAGCACGTGCCCTTGCCGCCATTGCTGGAATATGATGTCGGGAACAACCCGTTGCAGAACGAACTGTTCACGCGACCATTACGTTACGCGGACGGCATGGTGGATGTGCCGCCAGGCCCAGGACTGGGGATCGCGATGGATTGGGAGGCGGTGAAGCGGTTCAGGCCGGTTTGAACTTCATCGCCACGCCGTTCATGCAGTAACGTTGTCCGGTCGGTCGCGGTCCGTCCGGGAACACGTGGCCGAGGTGACCGCCGCAATTGGCGCAGTGGACCTCGGTGCGGGTCATGAAGAAGCCGCGGTCCTCGGTGGTGGCGATGGCGCCCTCCAGCGGGTCCCAGAAGCTCGGCCAGCCGGTGCCGCTTTCGAATTTCGTCCCGGCATCGAACAGTGCCTGCTCGCAGCCCGCGCAAATGAACGTTCCTGAGCGTTTTTCCGCATTGAGGGGACTGGTGCCGGCGCGCTCGGTGCCGTGCTTGCGCATCACCTGGAATTGCGGCGGATTGAGCACCTGCTTCCACTCGTCCTCGGTGCGTTGGACCTTGAAGGTCTCCTCGGTCTGGGTGCCGCCGCCGAACAGTCGTGCCATGCCGCTGACCTCTCATTGGGTTCGCGGCGAATGTAGAGTGGAGCCGCCGATATATCCAGCCGGGATGGGTTAGCCCCTCGTAAATCCGGGCGGCCTTCGCCATGTGCGGGGAAATGTAATCGCAATGTCTGGATTTTCGCATGAACAACATTAAAAAACCGCGTGTGTGCCACGCCATGATTCTGTATTGGGCCACCGTTTTCATTATCGCGTTCTTATGGACGTTTGGC
>CALFNB010000351.1 GCA_937902425.1 uncultured Acetobacteraceae bacterium
CGCACATGGCCCGACCAACCGCATGCGCGGTATTCGAAGGACGGATCGCACTTTGCAACCGGCGAATTCATGGCCCGTTAACCGGAATGGCGGAAACTTCCAACCCAGCAAACTCCGTTGGGAATCTCATCATGGCTTCTCGCGTGCGTGTTGGCCGGTGATCCAGGGCATCACCGTCATGGGCGACGTGATCCGACCCGATGGCCGCGGCCAGCCAGGCGGCGTGGACCGCACCACGGTCTGGTTGTTCGATGCCATCAAGCGCCAGCTCAATCTCGCCTGCGGACTCCCGGTTGACGTCATCACCGCCATCGGCATTCCAGCGTTGCACGCATGGCTCGGCACACTGCGATCGCCTTCCGCGGCGCACCGGTACTGGGCCCGCTGGCACGAAGTCCTGCCCCCGTCGGCCGAGGTCGACCAAATCCTGATCGACCGGCTGCGCAACCGTTTCTGCGTCGGTTATGAAATGCCGCCCTGGTTACGCGGGCTGCTGACCGCGATCGATGCGCCGTATATCGATCTGCGCCTGCATCCGGTGCGGTTCCTGGACGACCTGTTGTTCGCCGCGCGCGCGTCGGAACCCGTCACACAGACCGCGCTGCTCGCGATGGCGGTGCCGGAGGCCGAAGTCATCGTCACCGCCGGCCTGCGCGAAGCGATGTGCCACATGATTTCCGAGGCCGCGGTCCCGGCCGACACGCTGATCGTGGTTGGGCAGCGTCCGCTGGATTGCAGTCAGATCATCGACGGCGCGTTCTATGACGCGCTGCCGCGGGCGAGCGAAATTCATGCGATCTGCGCCCGCTACGCCGCGGTGCTGCTGAAGCCGCACCCATTGGAGCCGGAGCATAGCCTGCTGGAGATAACCTCCGGCGCACCGAACGTGGCGGGCGTGGTCGGCGACAATATCTACCGCCTGATGTCGCTGCCGCAGATCGCGGCCGTGCTGACGGTCAATTCCAGCATCGCTTATGAGGCTCCGTATTTCGGCAAGCGCGTGCACACGCTGGCGCCGCCCCCGGTTCAGCTCGGCTGGCGGGGGATGGCGGACAAGGCGAACCTCTATGCCTCACTCGACGACCGGGTGCTGTCGATAGATTTCTGGCGCCGGGTGCTCGTGCCGCATATGCCGGTCAGTCAGCCGGACGGCATGCGGTTGCCGCCGAAAGCCAACCGGTTACGCATCGCGCTCGACAGTTTCTGGAATTTCCAGGAGATCGACACCGACCGAATTCCCGGCCGTCCGGGCGCGTAGAGCATTTTCACCCTGATCGTACCGGTCGGAACTTTAGCGGTGTGTTTGATCTCCTGATTGAGGCACCGTCGACGTTCCGCTCGGAGCGAGCACGCTCTGGCGCCGCGGCAAACTCCTCCAGCGCCGCCGCGGCCCGCTCAAGCACGGCAGCCCACTCGCCAATGCGCGCCTGACGGAAGATGCGCATGGCCGGATACCAGGGACTGTCGGCGCGCCCGCTCAGCCAGCGCCAGCAGTGGTCATATCGGTCAAGTAAGAACACCGGCTTGCCCATGCCACCGGCGAGATGCACCACCGAGGTATCGACGCTGATCACCAGATCGAGATTGGCGACGATGGCGGCGGTATCGGCGAAATCCGTCACCAACGGCATCGGGTCGAACAGCGTCATCCCAGCCGGCGGCGTAGCGGCCTGCGCGGCCTCCGGACCGTGTTGCAGGCTGACGAAGGCCACGCCGGGGACCGCCGCGAAAGGCGCCAGCATCGCCAGTGGCATGCTGCGGCGTCCGTCGAGGGTGACGAAGCCCTCCAGCGCCGGCCGCGCCTGCCCAGACCAAACCAGGCCCACGCGAACCGCGCCCGATGGCAGACGGGTGTTCCAGAGTTGGGTCAAGGCGGGATCGGCGCGCAACCAGGGGGGCGAGGCGGGGATGGTTTCCGGCGTCGTCTCAAAGGCACGCGGCAGACTGAAGAACGGGCAGTAGTAATGATAATTCGACGGCGGATCATCGGGATCATGGATCGCCGCGACACCGGGCACCGTGCGCATGATCCGGTGCAGCGGCGGCGGGACGCTCACGATCACGCGCGCCCCACGCTCGGCCAGCAGCGGCAAATAGCGCGCGAAATGCAAGCTGTCGCCAAACCCGTCCTCATGCATCGCGAGGATCGTGCGTCCGGTCAGATCCGGCAGGCCGGAAAGCGCCGGCAGCAAGCGTGACCGCCGCACGGCATGGTCCGCCAGCATCAGGCGCCACTCGTAATCCGGCCAGGCCTCGGTCCACCGTCCAGCGCGCAACAGGGCGACGACGCGATTGACCCTGATCTGAGCGTCGGCCGGGGCGAGTGTCAGCGCGATATCGTACGCGGCGAGCGCTTCGTCGAACCGGCCGTCGTCCTTGAGCAGAAGGCCGAGATTGGCCCAGGTGCCGGCGCGGGAAGGATCGCGGTGGGTGGCGTCACGGAGTTGGGCGATCGCCGCCTCGGTGCGGCCAAGCGAAGCGAGCGCCATCGCCAGCAGGTTCCGCGTCATCTGGGCGTCCGGCCGCAGCCGTAACGCTTCCGTGAGCAGGGGAACAGCGGCCTCGTTTTGCCCGGTGTCGTAGAGAAACTCGGCGTAGGCGTGGAGCAGCGAGGCGTCGCCGGGTGCCAGCCGGTGTAAGGCGTGAAACTGGGGTGCCACCCGCTCCGGCTGGCCGATGCGGCGCAGGATGATCACGAGGTCATGCAGCGGGTGGGCTCCATTGCCTCCGGCACGGGCGGCACGGTGCAGCAGGCCGGCGGCGTGCTCCGCGTGGCCGCGGGCGCCGGAGGCCAGGCCGCCCAGCAGCAAAGCCTCCATGTCGTTGGGGTTGCGCGCGAGTAACGGCGCACAGCGTGTCGTGACGGACGAAAATCGATTGGCTTCGAGATCGCTGATCGCCTTGGCCAGGACGGCAATACGGTGCTTCACAATGGGTTCGCCAACTTTGAACGGAGCCAGTGATCGCACCAAATGCGTGAAGCAATTGTTAAACCGTTTGCTCATGTCGATGAACGGGTGAATGAAAATCACCCAACACGCCATGCTCTTGCCTGCTCCAGGCATCAACACTCGCGCGCATCGCGACTTCAATTGTCGTCGTGTGTGTTCCGCGCATCCTCGGGTCGAGTTTCACGAGACCGACGCGGGATGCCCGGACGCCGCGACGGAAGCTCGGCACCATCACGACTTCCCGGCCGGCAGCATCAGGATGCGGGCGGATTCAGGATGGGCGACCGTTGTGGGGTCGAGCCCCAGGATGACGACGGAGTGCCAAATCCGCCGCCCCAGAGGCTCGACCTGGTAGCAATACGCACAAGCAACACCGGCAATTCACTCCGCTTGCCGCGGCCACGTCATCTCGCCAGTTCCGGTCGCGCTTGCTTTCGATCCCATCACGCGATCACCCAGCCAGCCAGCCAATCGCCGCACACACCCTCGCCACCTGCTCGTCGGTCAGTTCCGGATACAGCGGCAGCGACAGGATTTCCGCCGCCGCGCGCTCGGTCTCCACGCAGCGCGCCGGACCCAGCATCACGCGTCCGGCGTAAGCCGGCTGCAGGTGCACCGGCACGGGGTAATGCACACCCGAGCCAATTCCGTTCTCCCGCAGCCGCGCCTGCGTCCGGTCGCGGTCCGGCACGCGCACGACATACAGGTGGTAGACGTGCTCCGACCCTCGCCGCTGGCGTGGCGCGCGTGAACCCAGTACCGCGTCGTATTCCCCCGCGATCGCTCGCCGCCGCGCGTTCGCCGCGTCCAGATGCCGCAGCTTCACCCGCAGGATCGCCGCCTGCAGCTCGTCCAGCCGGCTGTTCACCCCCACCGCATCGCTGATGTAGTGCCGCGTCCAGCCGTATTGCCGCAACGCCGCGATGCGCGCCGCCAACGCCGGATCGCGCGCCACCACCGCGCCGCCATCGCCCAGAGCACCCAGGTTCTTGGTGGGATAGAAACTGAAGCTGGCGGCATCGCCGAACGTGCCCGCCATGCGGCCGTTGCGTTTGGCGCCGTGCGCCTGCGCGCAATCCTCGATCAGCGCGATGCCGTGACGGCGGCAGAGCGTGCCGATCACCTCGACATCCGCCACCTGACCATAAAGATGCACCGGCACCACCGCGCGGATCGGCGGCAGACCGCTCGGCGGCTCCACCAGCACCCGCGCCAGTTCAGCCGGATCCATGGTGTAATGATCCGGCTCGATATCAATCAGCAGAGGCGTCGCCCCGGTGCTCTCGATCGCCGCCACGGTGGCGACGGCGGTGTGCGACACAGTAACGACCGTGCACCCGGCGCCGATCCCAAGACCGCGCAACGCCAGAGCGATCGCGTCGGTGCCGTTGCCGCAGCCCACGGCGGTGCCGGCGCCGAGCCAGGCGGCGAACTCGGCCTCGAACGCGCGGCCCTCCTGGCCGAGGATATACCAGCCGGAGTCGAGCACGCGGCTGATCGCGGCGTCGATCTCCCGCTGATGCGCGCGATAGCCGGCGCCGGGATTGGCCTGCGGGACGATGATGCCGGACATGATGTTCCTTTGGGATGTTCCTTTTGGGTGTCCCTCACAGATAATCCGCCAGCCGGGACCGATACCAGTCGATCGTCTTGCGGATGCCATCTTCCAACGAGACGGCGGCCGCCCAACCGGTGGCGGCGCGGAACGCGGAATCATCGGCGTGGTAGCTGCCGATATCGATCTGCGCGCGCTCCGCCGGAAATTCGCGGACCGTGTAACGCGCCGGCTGACCCGCGACTCGCACGACAAGGTCGGCAAGCGCGCGTAATGACGCCGGCGGCGCGCCGCCGATGTTGAAGATCCTGCCGTGACATTCAGGCGTCACCGCCGCGCGCAGGAACGCATCCGTCATGTCGTCGACATAGGTCAGGTCGCGCAATTGCTCGCCGCCCCAGACCTCGAACGGCCGGTTCTCCAGTACCGAGCGGATCCAGATGCCGAGAAACGTCTGCCGCGCGTCGCGGATGCGCAGCCGGGGACCGTAACAGTTGGTCAAACGCAACGACACCACGGGACGCTGGCGCACGCGGTGTTCCAGCAGCCAGTATTGCTCGCCGGCGAATTTCGATACGCCGTTGGCATCGGGCGGCGCGACCGGCTGGTTCTCGTCGACCGGCAGCTTCACCACCCGGCCGTAGAACTGCCGGGTCGAGGCATGCACGACGACCGCGTCCGGCGCTGCCTCGCGCGCCGCCTGGATCAACCGCACCTGCGCCACGGCGTTGACCGCGATGTCGGCGAGCGGGTCGTTCTGGCCGCCCATGTGACTGGTCTGCGCGGCGAGGTTGAAGATGACCGAGGCGCCCTCGCACAGTGGACGCAGATCGATCTCGCGGATGTCGCCGCGCACCAGTTCGACGTCGGAGCCTTCGAGGTTCTTCGGGTTGGCGCCGCCACCGAACAGGAAACCGTCGAGCGCGGTGACCCGGGCGCCGCGGGCGGCCAGCGCGAGCGACAGATTGGAGCCCAGAAAACCGGCGCCGCCGGTCACGAGCACGCGTTGGCCTGACCAGTTCAATGAGGGTCTCCTCGGGGACAATGTTCAACTTCGTACCATGGCCCCGACATTACGTCCAAACGGCGGCATCGCGACGACAATTCCCGGGCCGGTCAACCGTGCGAATGTACCAGCCAGAGCGAGATCGACGGTACGTACGTCACCAGGCTCAGCACCATGAACATGACCAGGTAGAACGGCCAGATTTCCCGCATCACCCGCTCCAGTATCACCTTTCCCACCGCGCAACCGACGAACAGGATCGAGCCGACCGCTCTCCCGGAGCCAGCGGGTTTGACCGGGTTTTCGTCAGTTGGGGCGCACTGTGCTGGTTGCCGGACATGGTCGCCTGGGCGCGCATCGTGGCGGAGTTTTTGGCTCCGGGCGGCTATCTGGCGCTCGCCGACGCGCATCCATTTGTCTACGTATTCGACAGCGCCAACGTCACGCCAGACGGGATGCCGGGGTGGTATGCGCCCTACCTCGCGCGGGCGGCGTCGCTGGAGGACGATCCGCGCGATTATGCCGACCCGGCGGCTCGGTTGCGCAACAGCCGGACCTGGCAATGGCTGCATCCCGTCAGCGATATTCTGACCGCGTTACTCCAGGCCGGATCGCGGATCGACCGCTTCCGGGAACACGACAGTTGCGTCTGGCGAGTGTTCGATAACCTGGTGGAGCGAGGGCCGGAAGATTACGCGTGGCCCGACCGGCCCTGGCTGCCGCTGTCGTTTTCCTTGCGCGCGACGAAACCGTGATCAGGTCAGCACGACCTCGGTCTTGCGCTTGATCAGTTCAAAGTCGATCTGACCGCCGATCCCCGGCTCGGTCGGGGCGTGCATCAGGCCGTCCTTGTCGGGCGCGAGGTCTTCCACCATGCCATATTTGTGCGCGCCGTCGGGCAGCAACACCTCCCACATCGTGGTGTTTCGCAGTGCCATGCACAGATGCAGATTGGCCCGGTTGTTCAGTGAGTTTCCGGAATGATGCACCTCGTAGCGCAATCCAAAGGCTTCGGCCAGATGCGCGGTCTTCAGCATCGTGGTCAGGCCGCCCTTGTTCGGGATATCGCCGCGCAGATAATCGGTCGCTTTCTCGGTCAGCCAGATCGGATACGTATCGAGGCCGCCGGCCGGGAATTCCGTCGCCATGATCGGAATGGATAACTTCTGCCGCAATTTGACGTAGTTGTAGATGTCCTCGTCGGCGAGTGGGTCCTCATACCAATAGTATCCCATCTCCTCGATCGCGCGGCCCACGCGCAGCGCGTCCACGTAATCGTACGACCAGGTGGGATCGAGCATGATGCGGTATTCGCCGCCGACCGCCTCACGCACCGCTTCGCAGACCTTGATGTCCTTGTCGGGATCGCGCGGCGGATGGATCTTATAGGCCTGCCATCCCGCCGATTTGAACGACAACGCCTGTTCCACGTAGGCGGCGACGTCGGGCAACACCTGCGAACTGGCGTAGGCCGGGATCGAATTCCGAAAAGTGCCCATCAGCGCGTGCACCGGCAGCCCCGCGATCTTGCCGGCGAGGTCCCATAACGCCGTATCCACCGCGCCGATCACCCGGTAACTGACCGAGCGGTTGATCAGGCGCATGCCGGCATGGATGCGCTCCCGCTCCAGCGGGTCCTTGCCCATCAGCATCGGTTTCAGCGAGCGGATCAGTTGCGGCCCATCCATCGACGCCGGGTTGGTCGCCGAGCCCAGGAAGGCGTAGCCCTCAAGGCCGGCGTCGGTATGGATGCGCAACAGTCCGAGATTGCTGCCCGACGATGCGAGCGAGCCCTGATGATAGGTCGTCGCCGGGATGTTGTCCCAGGTGAAGATCGTCAGCGTGACGTTATCGATTTTCATGGCGTTGTTCCCTCTCGGCTGGCCGGAGCGTTGCCAGGCCGCGCGTTGGGTCTGGCTGCCGCATCTTACCGCGGCGCGGTGCCCGCGTCAGCCACCCGCCGATTGCCCGGCCAAGGGTCGGTCGATTGGGACCAGCCCAGATAACGCGGCCCGCCGCGCGAGGCGCATCAGCTTGCGGCATTCGCTGTCACACCAGGTGTTCACGGCATTGCGCGGAGTTACCACACCCTTATGGGCGGTGACATGACGAAACTCGACCGCGATCCCCGTCGCGGCGATCCTTGTCTGGTAGGCCGCTGTCACCGAGGCGAATCGGACCAGCGCCTTTGGTTTGCGGAGTTGTCCCGTCAGCGCCGCGATCGCTGCCAGGCAATCGGTCTGGGCGATGATTTTGGAATCCACCTCCGGCGCGAAGGCCGCCAGCACGAAGCACAATCCGTTTACCAGGGCCTGCGCCTCGGCGATCGCCGAATCCGGAACCGGTTCCTTGAGCACACCCGCCCGCCGCACTGTGCGGCCGTCTGCCTTGGCCCAGGCGGCATAGGCCGCGACGTGGGTTTCCGCACAATGCGATGCATCGGTGAACAGCGTGATGAGCATACGGACGGCCAGTGGGATCGTCGGACGATAGTGATGCGAAATCGCCCCGCCGGCCAACGATTTCGGCTTCCACGGCGGTTCCCGCGTGGCGACGGTTCAGGGCCCTCGCTTAAGGCCAAAGGGCGAGGCCCGAAATTGCCCCGCCGGCCAACGATTTCGGCGTCCACGGCGGTTCCGGCGTGGCGACGGTTCAGGGCCCTCGCTTAAGGCCAAAGGACGAGGCCGCCGTGGAACCCTGTCTCAACCGGCGGTGCGCGGAGGCAAAGGCGCCTCCGCGCACCGCCGGCATCCGCCTTATGCAACGCTCACGGCAGCTTGTTGTGGGATCCGTCGCAGCGCGGCTGGTTGCCGCTTTGCTTGCAACCGCAGAACGACACCGTGGCGGATTGCTCGGCGTCGAACTTCATCGGGGTGAACGCACTGCCCTTGTGCGAACCGTCGCAGAACGGCTGCTTGCCGCTTTTGCCGCAGGCGCACCACCAATATGACTTCCCGGCCTCGACATCGATCTTATAAGAGCCCTTTTGGGCAACGACAGGCAGTGATTCGGACATCGGCGTTTCTCCCTCGATCGTGGCCGCGCGGCGACCCGGCGGCGTCGACGGCAAGGTAGCGTTCCAAGGAGATTCCGCAAAGACCACTACCAGCGCGCCGCTGCCAGCGACCAAACCCGGCCCGCTGTCGTTGGCTGGTCAACCTGTCCGGTTTATGTAGCTCGTGACCTATCCGCTTCGTTCTTGTTCTGTGCCACGGCATGCCCCGGCACCGAGCGGCCGCGGCAAGCGCGTGATGCGGCCCTGTCTGAATATCATGACTTATGGTTACCGGGATCATTTGGGACGTGTTGGGCCACCAGGCAAGAATATTTCTGGGATGACGCTGAGATATCGGAACTCGATCTGATCATGCGTTCGCCTGGTTAGCCCATCTTATCCACCGTGCTGGCGGCCGCCATGACGTTCCGGTTTAATAACAAATACGGATACGCGGTCCCGCCTGCTGGCTGGACCGCGTTTCAGATTATATCTGGGTGGCGTTGGAACATCGCTGCTTGTACCGCTGATCAAGGACGATACGGTTCGTGGCTACATCCATTTCCATGCGGGCCATGCTGGACCAGGAAATTATCCACGTCCGCGATATGGAAGCCGAGCCCGGTATACTTGAGAGCATCCGGGCCCTGGGCCACCGGTCGCAACTATCGGTTCCAATGCCGCGGGATGGGAAAGCGCCCGGCGTCATCATCCTCGCCGCCAACGAACCGGGGGGCTTCTCCGACAGCCAGGTGGAACTGCTGAAAACCTTCGCTGAGCAGGCGGTAATCGCCATCACCAGCGCCGAAACATATCGCGCGTTGCGGGAACGCACCGCCGCGCTGGCGCAACGTAACAGCGAGTTCGGCGAGCGGATCGAGCAGCAATCCGCCACCATCGACGTGCTGAAGGTGATGTCCGGATCACCTGACGACGCACAACCGGTTTTCGATCTGATTGCGATACGGCCGAGGATTACGCGCAAATCGTCCCCTGGGATCGAGGCCATTCAGCGTCGCCGTCTCGGTAAGAGCGCAGAGCATCGCCACGCGTTGTCCGCCGGAATTCGATCCCCAGAATAACAAGCTCTTTCTCCCGCGAACCGGACCGTGAGGCTGGCAAATGAGACCTGCCAGCGAAGCAAGTCCGGTTCGCCCATGCCTTCGCGCGGCGTACCGGCATAAATTTCCATGTCTTGTCTGCCGCGGACATGCCTGAGCCGGAGACGCGGGACATTCAAATCAATAACGTGAATGCCCACCATGGCCGTCTGAAGGAAAGGATGCGTCTTTCATGGTGTGGCGACGAAATAACTCCCGAACCATGTTTGTCGAGCACCCTCCGCCCCCTCGGCCGACCGAACGAGCCGCCTCGCGGCACCGTCGGGCGTGACGATCGGCTCGCGCCAACCCCGTGCGACACAATGTCCTGTGCGCCAGGGGTCGGACATCCGGTTGAACGACGAGGCTGCCACCAGACGGCTGCCTAACTCCCAGCCGCCAGCTTGTCCTGGGTCTTCGTTTCAAAATCACTGGCGTCATGGCGCTCATGCAACTGGCTCGCGGGGTCGCCCTGGAGGCGGTTGACCATTCGCCCGCGCCGGACGGCAGGCCGTTCGGCGATCGCGTCGGTCCAACGCTGAACGTTCTTGTAGTCTTGCACCGACAGGAACTCGCCACCGCCATAGAGCAGCCCCTTCGCCAGGGCACCGTACCAGGGCCAGACCGCGATATCGGCGATGGTGTAATCGGCACCGCCCAGGAACTCGGTTTCCGCGAGGCGGCGGTCGAGGACGTCCAGCTGGCGCTTCGTTTCCATCGCGAACCGGTCGATGGCGTATTCGATCTTCGTGGGTGCGTAGGCATAGAAGTGGCCGAACCCGCCACCCAGATAAGGCGCGCTTCCCATCTGCCAGAACAGCCATGACAGGCACTCGGCGCGCGGCCCGGAATCCTTCGGCAGAAACGCACCGAACTTCTCGGCGAGATACATCAGGATGGCGCCGGACTCGAAGACCCGGATCGGCTTCGACCCACTCCGGTCCATCAGAGCGGGGATCTTCGAGTTCGGGTTCACCGCGACGAAGCCGCTGCCGAACTGGTCGCCGTCGCCGATCCGGATCAGCCATGCGTCGTATTCCGCGCCGCTGTGGCCGAGTGCCAGTAACTCCTCCAGCATCACCGTGACTTTAACCCCGTTCGGAGTTCCCAGCGAGTAGAGCTGCAAGGGATGGCGGCCGATGGGCAGTTCTTTCTCATGGGTGGGTCCCGCGATCGGGCGGTTGATGTTCGCGAACCGGCCGCCGTTCGCCTTGTTCCAGGTCCAGACTTTTGGGGGTGTGTATTCGGTCGTGCTGCTCATGTTCGAAACTCCAGGTGTCTGGCGTGCAGCCTGGCCATGCCGCTCGGATCGCGCAAGCCTTGCCCATGAC
>CALFNB010000352.1 GCA_937902425.1 uncultured Acetobacteraceae bacterium
AACGAAATTCCATGGTATCACGAGTTCAACTTCCCAAATGGCCTGGTTGCGCGCTCGACCGCGCCTGACGCCGCGTCGCATCGTGCCTTATGGGCATTCATGAAGGAGCAGCTCAATCGCATCGACTTCACCGGAAAGTCTGTCCTTGATATCGGTTGCTGGGATGGTTACTGGAGCTTCCTTGCTGAGAGCCGCGGTGCTGCGCGCGTTCTCGCCACCGACGACGCGACACAGAACTTCGCCGCCAGCGCAGGTGTCGAACTCGCGAAGGAACTGTTGGGGTCAGCGATCGAGATCCGTAAGGACGTTTCGGTATACCAATTGACCCGCGTCGGCGGCACTTTCGACATCGTGCTGTTTCTGGGGGTTTATTATCATCTGGTCGACCCGATTTACGCGATCGCGGAAATTCGTGACCGCTGCCATGAAAGCTCACTGGTGGTGGTCGAGGGTGATTACATGCCAGAAGCATCGATGGGCGTTGCCACCTCAGCATTCTTCGACATCGGACACGGCAGCCGCTGTTTCGTTCCGACACTGCCCTGCTTACGTCAGATCATGGAAGCCGCCTATTTTGAGATCGTTTCCGAGGCGACCTATGATGGGTCACCTGAGCAGCCGGTCCACCGCGTGTTGGCGGTTTACCGCCCGATCGTCGCCGAGAACCCACGGCATCTCACCCGGCCACCGTTTGGGTTGCACAATTACGACCCACGCTTTCGTGACGCGCGATAAAGCCATTCGCGCCACCACGTCGCCGAAGTTCATGCTCCGCTGCCCGACCCGGCAGATCTCACAGCAGCGGCTCCACCTCGGTTTCGCCGGCGGGATGCGGGACCAGGGCGCCCCCGAGCGGCGAGCGCCACCTCGTCAGGACGCGGCCGAGAACGATGCCCGGCCGCTCAACGAAACGTTCGCTGAGCGCCGCGACGGGCACGGTGAGGAGAGCAGAAACCGCAGCTGACAACAGGCCCCAGGCGACGGCATGGCGAGCCGGCGAGGCGACCCAGGCTTCGATCACAGCCCAGACTGAATAGAGGGCGACAACGTTCAGCAGATAGAAACTATAGCTGATGCGGCCGAGAAATTGCGAGACCGGACCGCGCAGGAATACCGCCAGCGCATCCTCATGTGACGCCACGCAGGCGACTAGCAGCCCGCCCGCCATCACCTGGGCGATCAGGCCGGAAATCGCGGCGCGCGCGGTGATGTGACGGAAGACGAGGAACAGCACGAGCGCCACGACCCACGTCGCTGGATGCAGTCGGCGCGCGGCGTCCGTCGCGGCGGGCTCACCCAGAAGCATGCCGAGAAAGAAAGCGAACATGTACGGCCATAGGGCCGGCAGCCAAAACACCAGCATCGGATATTCGATCGCGACCATGCCATAGATCAGCGCCGCGATCAGGCCGGTGGCGCCCCAACGTCGGCGCAGCACCTCGGCGGCGAGCAGGAACGGAATCGCGCAGATTTCGACCTGCACGCTCCAGGACGGGCCGTGCATGGCCGGGAAGTACAACGTGATGTTCTGCAGCAGTTGCATCGGCTGGAAGTGCGGAAACGTGGCGATCCTGGCCGTGGCGCAGGCGATCGAAATGGCGAAGAGCAGCAGCATGCAGGCCACCACGGCCGGGTAGATCCGCGTCAGCCGCCGGAGCGTGAACAGCGCGGCGGCGACCGCCATCGGCTGGTCTGCCATCCGCTCCAGCGCGCCGCGCAGTACGAGGCCGCTGAGAATGAAGAAGATCAGCACCGCGGACTCACCATTGAAGACAATGAGCAACGCCTTGACCGGCAAGTCCGCCCAACCAACCTGGAGGGTTGGCTGGTACAGCACGCGATCGATCAGCGACAGATCGAAGTGCAGGATGCCGTGATAGAAGGTCACGGCGAGGGCCGCCCAACCGCGCAATCCGTCAAGCGCGTGTTGCCGCCGCGCCGACGTCGCCCGGCTGGCGAAGTCCGCTGTGAAACTCACGTCAGGCGGTTGGTGTGGAACGGCGAAACGGGCGAATCATGAACGCCTCCGGGCACGATATCCCGCGTCGTTTCAGCCAGATCCGTCGCTAGGTCAATACAACCGCTCCGGCGCGACGCATCGGTCTCTTGGGCAAGTTCATTGGGGACCGCCGCAAATTTTTTGGTCTCCGGGTCACGAGGGCATTTTCAGGTCTGTCTTTGACCTGGGGGAACGCGTGGCGTGGATTATAAGGTTGGTGAGGATCGGCGCCGAGAGCCAGGGACGGACCGTGGACGTCATGGAAATGAACCGGCCCGATGATCTCGGCAATATCGCCGACCTGGGTTTGACCCTGGACCGGGACCGCCGCGAAACTGGGGTGCCCGGGCGAGTTTGATATTTTCGGGCTCTGCTTCACTCTCGGTGCAAATCGTTGTCATAAAGCGGCATTAACCGGGCGCGAAGCAGTTCGACACTCGCGCGGCCGTACATGGGCATTATCAACTTAACGCGCGGCCCCAGCACTCGACGAAATATTCAGCCCAAAATAGCGAGCGGAGAGCGATAAACTGTCTGATGTCCCGTGATGTTCAGCACAGAGATTGCCATTTCCCGTTACGTTTTCGATCCATGTAACAATGCCATGGCGATATTGCAAAGCTCGGGCATTATGTTACGGTAACAGATCAAGGATCGGACGCGTTGTTTGGTTTTGATCCAACTGGTCAAGGCATGGGCGAAACGGTCGCCGTTCTGCGGGGAGCCGCAAACGTTGTCACTGGATTGGAAACGTTGCTCGCCAAGGGAGCTGTGCTCATCAACTGAATGGCATGGCGGAAGAAACTCGCACGCGTTCCAATATTCAAAAAATACGTGACAAAACGGAACCCCTGAAATCACAGGGCTTTCCCGTTGCATGAATCTCGTGCGCGGCGATTGATGCCCCCCGGCGGCCTGGAGCGGTGTTCCGAACGTCCCTTTTGGGTCGAAAGCGGCGATCGTGCGTCGCAGGCTATCTATTGCGCGTCCGTCTCACAGAATGTGCGTTGTGTCTCAACGATTGTGCGTCGGACGCCTGATTCTGTCTCAGATAATGTGCGTCGGAAACCGGCCTTTATTGCACGTCGAGGCGTTCATCATTGCGCGCCGCTACATTTAGCCGCCTGATCGTCGAAGGCTTCGACTGGTTTGATCAAATCGGTGGGGAGCGATCGGTTTCAGACCTGGCCGACGGGCAGATCGTAAAAATCGAGGGTCACGTCCTCGCCCTCGATGCCGACTTCCAGGACGCGATTGATCAGCTCATCCGGTCCCTCAAGCACGTCGAGCGCCGCCCGGAACAAGCGTCGCTGCACCGCGCGATCGACGTTCGGCACGATGATGATCAGGCCGGCATGAAGCAGGGCCCGGGCATAGAGCCGGTGGAAATCGCTGGCGTTGTTGGTGACGAGCACGAGGTCACTCTCGCTGGCGTGACGCGCGACATTCCAGTCTTTCCAGCCGGCTTTTCCGATATGGGCGACGTGCTGCGCTTCGCGCCCGCCATCGCTCGCGACCGAAACCAGATCGATCCTCAAACACTCGTCGATCAGAAACCTCATCCCGCCCCGATCGCGGCCAGCTTTCGGCGGATACGCCGGACCGGCGCCTTGCCGCGCCAGGGCTGTTGCCGCGGACGACCCCGCAGCGGATAGGCGGCAGCGTAAAGCGGAGCGAGACGCACCATCTCGGGCGTCAGGCGCGGATAACCTTCCAGCAGGTCCGCTTCGGGCGAGCCCTGCCCCAGCAATGTCGCGATCAAATGCACCGGCACGCGTGTGCCCCGGAAGACCGGCTCGCCCCCCACGATCTCGGGATCGGTCACGACCAGACGCCGCGCGCGTCGCAGCTCGCGCAACGATGCCGCCAGCTCCCGCCGCGGCTCCCGCAGATCGATCCTGAGCAAACCACCTTCGAGGGAGACCGTACCGCGCCGCGCATCCAGCGCGTCGAAGATTTCGCGCCGCAGCTCGGGCACGACACGATCGGCTAGCCGACGTTCCAGCGCGAGCGACATCAGCGCCCGCTGGTCAAGCAGCCGCGTGGGATGCCCCGCCCGAAGGCCGGTCGTGGCCGGAACGGTCTTCTTGTCGATCGCGTTGTTCACCGCCTTCAGGGAGAGGCGTGTCAGAACCGCGGCCTCGGCCGGCGTGAACAAGGGGTTCTCATGGGCTTGCATGGTAATCATTCTCCTATTGGAGATTATATACCATTGCGAGAGGAAGCACAACGAACAGCCTGTCCCTTTCGCATCAGCGCGCGTTCGGCCAACAGAACCACGGTCGGAGTCGGGGGACTGGCCCACCCCTTTCGCCACCACACGCGCACGGGGCCGTGCGACAAGCCTCAGTTGAGTGCCGGCGGCGGCTGTGGACCTCAGTTCCAGGACCGCTCCACCGACCGCCCTCCCCTGCCGGCGCCGCTTCCCGTTTTAGCCGAAGGCCGTGGCTCATTCGCCCGGCGCATGCCCCAGAGCGTCCGGTCCAAATAGAGATGTCCGGCCTTGGCTTTCGTCACCATGCCGTGGAAATACCCGCCGGCCGAGGTCCGGAAATGCGTCGGATCCTTGGTCGAGACGATGGCGATGGCGATCGCCGCCCGTTCCCGGCCCATGGCGACGCAGGCCTCGCCCCAGAGGGATTTCGAGACGCCGAGGTCGGATCGCAGGAACGCCGCCGCCTCGCCGAGGTCCGGCCAGGTCGGATCGGGATTCCGCAGATAGGACTTCAGCTGCGGCGCCAGTTTCACCAGTTCGTCCGGCGCCAGTTTGAACACCCGGCCGGTCTCTGGCGGCTCTGGCCGCGTCGGTGTTGGGTTTGGCTCGGTGACCTCGCTGCACGCGCGACTACTTTCCTCTTGAGCGATTACCGTATCCTGTTCAGGATTCAGATTTGATTTGTAGGTATATTGGGCCGGAAGGGCCGCCCACGTAAAACTGTTGGGGTGGACGGCCCCACGGCATCGCGTGCCAGAATTGGGGCTGTGAGCAACCAAGACCGGAGCCGTCCATGACCCAATATAAGCGCATAGGCATCGACACGTCCAAAGCCGTGTTCACGTTACACGGCATCGATCAGCAAGACCGGCCGGTGTTACGGATCAATCTCCGTCGCGCGCAGATGATTTCCTTCTTCAAGAAGCTCCCTCCCACCGTCATCGCCCTGGAAGCCTGTGGCGGTTCCCACTATTGGGCCCACGAACTGACCGCGCTCGGCCACACGGTGCGTCTCATCCCGCCCCAGTACGTCAAACCCTATGTCAAACGCGGCAAAAACGATCGCAACGACGCCGAAGCGATCTGCGAGGCCGCCGGGCGTCCGGGCATGCATTTCGTGCCGGCGAAATCCGTTACGCAACAGGCTCAGGGCATGGTCCTGAAGGTGCGTGAGACCTTGATCGGTCAGCGCACCGCTCTGATCAACACGGTGCGCGGTCACGCCGCCGAGTTCGGCATCATCGCCGGTAAGGGAGCCGGAAAAATCGTGCCGTTGCTCTCTGCTATTGAACAAGAGGTCGCCATCCCGCCGGAGGCCAAGGAGATGTTCGTCCTTCTGGGTCGACAGATCGACGAAATCGAGGCCCGCATCAAAGAAGTCGACGCCAAACTGAACGCCGCGCACAAAGCCAGCGAGGTCAGCCAGCGTCTGGTCACCATCCCGGGCGTGGGCCCGATTACCGCGTTGACGCTTGCCGTCGAGATCGACCCGGCGATGTTCGAATCCGGACGCCATCTCGCCGCATGGGCAGGCCTCACGCCGAAGGAACGTTCGACCGGTGGCAAACAACGAATGGGCGGCATCAGCCGGGCCGGTAATGAACGGCTCCGCGTCCTGCTCGTTTCTGGTGCCACCTCGGTGATCAATGCCGCCATGAGGCCGGGCAGCCAACAGATGACGGACTGGTTGAGGGCACTCCTGCTCCGCAAGCCGCGTAAGCTCGTCGCCGTCGCGCTCGCCAACAAAATGGCCCGCACGGCCTGGGCAATGATGAAGAGCGGCGAGACGTATCGCCGCCCGTCCACCGCGGCCGGGGCAGTGGCGGCATGACCGCTTTGATCCGCCTCGCGGCTCAAACGTCACGTAACGATTGGGAGTGGAACCATGCCCCGTCAATCAATCAGTGAAACAGCCATGACCGGCGCCGAACGTCAGGCACGCTATCGCGCCGCGCATGCGGCCGGCGCACCGGTTGTTCGCACACGCCGCCTCAGCGACCGGCGCTCCCGGATCCAACGGTGGAACGATACCATCGCCGCGGCCGTGGAGCTGCAGGCCGAGTATGCCGGCTGGCTGGATGCGTTGCCGGACAACCAACAGGAAAGTGCGCTCGCAGAGGCCTTGCGGGCGATTGTTGAACTCGATCTCTCCGAGCTTCAGGCGGTTGAGCCGCCAAGAGGCTTCGGACGTGATTGAGCAGCGGGATGGCCCATACGGCATGGGTCACGATGACGCGCGTGGCGGGGGCCTGCGTTTGCCGGGAATAGCCGGGGACCGGGCGGTTCAGGTTGCGGTTACAGTCTGGAACGCGTTACTCGGAGTCGGAAGCGCCCACGGTGCTACAGTGTCGCGCGACAAAGTATCGTGCGTGTTCTCGTGCCACCTACTGCACCAGAGCCCTATCCCGACCGTTTTATGGCGAGATCTGCGAACAGGGCTCTAACAAGCCTGGCGCACTCCGGCTCCGCATTGGGTATTTCATCCAGGGCGACGGCGACATCGATATCAGACCTGGACTCGGCTGTGGCCAGGTCGGCGCGCGACCAGGCCAAGGCCACGACGTGAGCGCTCCCGCGATGCGCCCACGCAGCCAGCGCTCTGGACGAACCACCCGCGGGCTTGCAGTGCACCGGGCACAGCAACACGTCGCCTTTCATCGGCGGCCCGGTCGGCGCATCGAACAGCTCTTCGATGCCGAGTAGCCGCGCTGCCTCACCCCAGGCGATGACCGGCGCGGAATTTCGCCAGTCCAGTAACTCGCCGCGATCCCTCGTCGCAGTGCGAGACAGAAGGGCCGTCGCAACGTCGGACCACCACCGCCGGGTCCCTTCGAGCGGTTGAGACCATGCAGTGATGTCCAGCATGAGGCGGCGAGGCCGCGGCAGTGGGAACGACCGCGAAATTGCTCGCCCGATTGCCCGGATCGTGCTCGCATCGGGCGATTGGACCATTTCAACCTTATGCAGCTCCAGCAACACCTTCTGTGCCGCAACGGCCGACCCCTGCGTGGCATAAAATTCTTCAATCGCATCGTAGTATTCACGCGCGACCTTCTTGGCGGATAGGTGTGTGGTGGCATACTCCCGTCCCACGTCGCCAAGGCTGCGACGCAAGTTTGGCGTCTCCGCAAGGCGATCGATCGCCGCCGCGAGAGCCGCCTTTTCAAAGCGATCCTCAAGCATGATCGCAGCGCCCTCGGGCAGCTCGGCAAGTGCGCCATGGGAGTTGACGATCACCGGCAGGCCTGCCGCCAGACAATCAGCCGCCGACGCGGAGGTTTCGCCACGCGAGCCGGTACGTAGTTGGACGGCGATATCCGCCGCGGCCAACCAGTCGCTATAAGTATGCGATGGGACGCGCTGGGTGAGCAGCAGGGACGCGGCGACACCCATGGCTGGCGCTTTTGCGAGAAGCGATTTAGCGCAAATATCTTCCGCCTCACCAACAAACGCCAGAACCGCGCCGCCGCGCCGTGCGACGCTGCTCGCGGCGAAGCCTTCCAGAATCTGCTCGGGCATCTTTGTTTCCGCGACCGCACCGAAGGTGGCTACGACTGTTGTTGACTCCGCCAGGTTCAGTCGGGCACGAGCCTCCACGCGGCTGGGCAACTCAGGCAGTTCCCTTACCGTCGACACGACCCGTGTGATTGCAGACAACGTCGGGCCATAGAAATTCTCGATCAAAGCCCGGGCATGCTGTGAATGCAATATCACACCGATGCTTTGCTGCATTTGCCTAAGCGAGCACGGGAGTAACTGCGCGGCAACGGCAGCGCCGAACTTCGCTGCCGTCCGCACGCCGTGAATGCCGTGCGTCAGCAGGAGTGTTTCAGGAAAACATTTCGATGACGGTTCGAGATGGTCGAGGTAGCGCAGGATATTGGAGAGGAATACGTCATGCAGCACCACCACCCCAGGTACCCGCGGCAACAGCGTGTCAATCTGAAAGCGGTGAAATTCGGAATTGCCGAGCTGATGCACCACGCGGTCGAACGCTCCCGCACGCGCTGCGAACGCGGTAGAAGTCAGAACCTCGAAATCAGCGCGTAATGCAGGATCGGTGGTATTTGGTTGATCGGTGACAAGGGTGATGTCGTAGTATTGCGTGAGCGCTGGCAGTAATTGACGCGTATAGTCGGCGATCCCCGTTTGCCGCGGCGGCAGCGGCGACGTTATCGCCAGAGATAACCGCCGTCGCGGCTGTGTGACGCTTGTGGATGGCGCCCGGCGAGTCTGGTCCGCTATCGATCCCAGTGCTGACCAGGCCCGCCTTGCGCTGTCAGCCCAGGTGAAGTTTCCGGCTTGCCGCGGGCCATGTTCGGCGAGTGAGCGCCTGAAGTCATCGTCGGTTAAGATGCGGTGCATTAAGCGAGCAATCGAATCGGGCTTGTGCGGATCGAATAGCGCATCGGCCCGCCCGATCACCTCAGGAAGGCTGGTGGCGTCGCTGCCGATGACCGGTGCCCCGCAGGCCATGGCTTCGGCCGCGGGGAGACCAAAGCCTTCATGCAAGGATGGGAAAACGAACAGGGTGCAGGCGCTGTAAATTGCGGGCAGATCCGCTTCAGCGATAAATGGGACCAGGATAAGGTCCGAGGCCACCAACCCCGCCGCGGCGGCCTTTGCCCGCAAACTGACTCCATCAACCTTTCCCACGATGACCAACTTATGCGTGGCGCGGATTGCCGGCGGAAGTAGGCCGAAGGCCGCGATCAATCCGGCCTCGTTCTTGCGCAGATCGCCAGCGCCGAGAAATAATACGTAGCCTTCTGACAAGCCATAGCGAGCCAAGAGGGAACGCCGCGCCGCACCATGCGTTGGAACCGGGCGAAAAGACTCACCGACGCCCGCACGAATGTTGAAGACTCGTTCTGGTTGAAGTCCCAGATGGTCGATGGCCTCAGTTCGGCTCGACTCGGAAATCGCAAGGAGCCCAGCCATGTGGCGTAGTTGCTCAATCTGACGCAAATACCAGGCACGGATTGGGGTGCTACTCCAGGGACCGTCAAGATACTGTTCGCGGCGGATCAAAGGGATGAGGTCGTATAATGTGGCGACGCTCGGTAGTTTCCGACCATCCAGGGGAACGCCGGTTACGACATCATCATCAATACCCTCAAACAGGCTGGTTACATGAACGAGGTCAGGTGCAAGGGACCGCAAAAACTGTCTGCGGATATGCTCGCTGGTTATTAGATTCAGTTGCGAACCTGGGTCCGTCGCGGCGGTCCGACCGGTAGGATACCAGACACGCAAAGCATCCTGACCTAATATGCATTTAAACGCCGTCATCAGCTCATTGGCTGTTTCGGCGAAGTTTCCATTTAAGGCCACCAGAACTTCGTTATCGCCAGCCGCACGACCCATCGCCAGAGCCAGTTCTAGGGACAACCTGCCTATACCTCGCAAACGGCTGGCCCCTTGTGCTCCCTGCAAATCAATAACAAGCCGCATATCTCACGTTCTTTCCCCCAACCGCGATTTCGTTACACCCGAGGCTCGCATGGATGCTTCTGGCATGCCAGGGCGAGTAAACGCCGCTTTCGCCCGGACGGTCATCAACGCGTCGTCCCCAAGAATTCGGAAGCTGATCATATCCCATTCCGGCATTTGCCCCGGAGCGGTCGGGTAGGGCGCCGTACGCCGGGCGGTCTCCGGCGGCAGGCCAGGTGGCGGACCGCGCAGTAACCGACGACCCCAATGCACAACGCTTCGAATCGGGCCGGTCAAGCGCCACGAAGTGCTGTTAGTCAGGGCGGCCAGCTGATTTTCGGCCATATTCGCACGTGCGGCCTGACGCTGGGCAGACTCTGTTTCGGCGTTGGCACGGGTCAAAGCGGCCTCGGTTTCGGCGTTGGCACGGATCAAATCTCGCTCCAGCTCCTGTTCCCGCTGGACCGCCGCCGCTGCCTGCTGTTGGACGGTGTCGAGTTGGGCATTCAACCAGGCGAATTGGTCGCGAAGAACCGTGACGCTTTCTTCAAAGCCTTCGCGCTCAGCTACCAGGGCAGCGACGAAGCGCACTGTCATCTCGTTTCGTTCCATTATCGATGTCCTCGCAACGGGTTTCTCCACAATTGCCTGCAATTGTTGGGCGACCTGCGACCAGGAATGCTGGGCCAGCCACTCTTCTTGACGGGCGGCCAGTCGGGTGAGTCCGTCGTCGTCTGAAAGCAGGGCGCGGATGCCTTGCGCGATGTCCTCCGGGCTATCCCCATCGAGGAACACCACGGCGTCCGCCACATCAGCAAAGATCGGCCGTGGCGAACACAGCACCGGCCGCCGTGACGCCAGCCCCATGCGAACCGACGCCGAAGAGGATTCAATTGTGTTTCCGTAAGGGAAGACGAGGACGTCGCAGGCGGCCAGCCGGGTCAGGCTGATCTCATTTGGCAGGATATCGGTTTCGAAGATCACATGCTCGCTGATATCGCTTTCCGCCACCAACGACTGGCACCGCGCCAGATACTCTTGCGAAATGGAATGCGGGTAAAGCGAATTGGCCAACAAAAGAATGGCCAGCATACCCGATGCGCGCAGCGATGCAACCGCCAGGATCAGATTGTCGATCCCCTTATGCGGCAGCAGAAATCCGTAGGACCCGATGATCAATATATCATCGGGCAGGTTCTGCTTTCGTCTGGCCAGGGCTTGTTTGAGATCCTGTCGCGCGACCTCGAGGTTTATTGAGGCAAATTCCATATGCCCGTGCGGGAACAGTTGGAGTTGGCCGGAAAGGCCGAAATCCCGCAGCCGTTCGACGTCGTTGGTCGAATGCACGAGGACGCCATCGACCGTCGCCAGGCCGGCGACCATATCGGACATGACGTTGGGCGGCTCAATGTTAAAGGCTTCCGTTCCATGAAATACAACGAACAACCTGGTACCTATCGAATGGCAGCAGGCCACAATCGCACCCAGTTGCTTCGGCGACAAAAGGCTGAAATTGAACTGAATGACCAAAGCGTCGAACCGCTTTCTCTCGAGCACATAGAGAAGAGGCGCGATATGGCCGGTGCTGCTGGTCCAGCAGCGGATGACACGGTCGTCATCCGGTCTGACGAGGACATCAATGCGTGAGGCGAGGATCGTCAATTGGCAGCGTTCGTAATCGAATGAATCGAGTAGGAACTTTGAGTATTCGGCTATGCCGCACTTGCTGTTCCAAGAGGAGAACCAGCCGATCCGGGTCTTTCCAAAGGGACTATTGCCCCCGTCAGGTCCAGCTTCTACGGGCTTCACGTGCGACTTCCAGGTTTCTCTCTTCAACTTTTCGCTCAGGCAGAGCCTCGAAGATGATGGTATACCTGCTGCAAAAGACCTGTTGCAAGGTGTTGGCCCGAAGTTAGGAATGTCTCCTTCAACCCACGGTGTTGACTGGGCGTATTGGCGAAG
>CALFNB010000353.1 GCA_937902425.1 uncultured Acetobacteraceae bacterium
AATTGGCGGTTACAGAATTGGCGGTTACAGAATTGGCGGTTACAGAATTGGCGGTACAGAATTGGCGGTTACAGAGGTGCGTCGCCGCCGGCCGGTTCCCCGGACCACATGGTTTCAGCTATGATGCTCCGAACCTCGTCGAGTCGCGCATGCCCCCGCCGTCCCCATCCCCTCGCATTGGGCCCCTCCGCGTTGGCGTCGCCGGTGCCGGTCATTTCGGCCGCTACCATGCGCTGAAAGTCGCCGCGTCGGATCGTGCGCTGTTGGTGGGGATTTACGATCCCGATACCGAGCGGGCGAAAACCGTCGGCTGGGAAGCCGGTGCGCCGGATATGACGTTTGAGGCGTTGTTGCCCGCGATCGACGCGCTGATCATCGCCGCTCCGGCGGAGGCGCATCATCAGCTCGCGGCCGCCGCTCTGCGTGTCGGCAAGCACGTCCTGGTCGAGAAGCCGATCGCCGCCGACCTGGCCCAGGCGGATGAGTTGGTGTCGATCGCGGGGACCAGCGGGCTGGTGTTGCAGGTCGGTCATCTGGAGCGGTTCTCCGCCGCGTATCGCGCTTTATCGGCACGCACGCGAACGCCTTTGTACATCGAGGCGGTGCGCATCGCCCCGTTCAAGGCGCGCGGCACGGATGTGTCGGTGATCCTCGATCTGATGATTCACGATCTCGATCTGGTCCTGGCCCTGGTCGACAGCCCGATCGAGTCGGTCGACGCGGTCGGTGCGCCAATCGCCAGCGCGTTCGAGGACATCGCCAATGCACGGCTGCGCTTCGCCAATGGTGCGGTGGCGGCGATCACCGCCAGCAGGGTTTCGATCCGGACCGAGCGGCGGATGCGGATTTTCGCGCGCGATACTTACCTCGCCGCCGATTTCTCGTCGCGCAAACTGACGGTGGTTGGACGTGGGATCGGCCAGCCGGTGCCGGGCATCACGGGGATCGGCATCGAGGAGGCGTCCTGGGAAGATCATGACTCGCTCGCCGCCGAGCACGCGGCATTCTATGCTTCCGTGCTGGAGGGCGCGCCGGTTCTGGTCGGTCCGGAAGCGGGACGGCGCGCGCTGGCGGCGGCGCTGGCGGTGGCCGAGGCGATGGCGGTGTCACGCGCCCGGATGGTCGCGGGCGGATTGCTCGATCAGGTCCAGAACGGCGGCGGCGGCGGCGTCTGAGGGCTCTGCTTCGGGCGCGCGCAACATCGCGAGCGGAGCTGCGAAGGCGGCGCGTTGCGCGGCGGCGCCCTCCGGGGTCAGGATTTGCTCCAGCGCGGCGGCGAGCTTTTCCGGCGTGGCATCGGCTTGCAGCAGTTCCGGCACGATCTCCCGCTCCGCGAGCAGGTTCAGCAGCGAGGCATATTTGACCAGCGCCAGCCGGTGGAGGATCCAGATGGTGATCGGATTGGCGCGGTAGGTGACCACCATCGGCACGCCGGCGAGCGCCAGTTCCAGCGTTGAAGTTCCCGACTTGGTCAGCGCGGCGGCGGCGGCGGCGAAGGCATCGTGCTTGTCGGCGGTTTCCGCGATCAGGATCGGCCGCCGCGTCCAGGTGAGGGTGGCGGCGGTCACGGCCTCCGCGACCGGACCCACCAGCGGCACGACGGGCACGACCGGTTCGCGCAATCGTTCCAGAGTGGCGCGCAGGATCGGCAACAGGCGTTTGACCTCGCCGCGGCGGCTGCCAGGCATCACGATCAGGATGCGCGCGTCCGGCGTGAGCCCGTGGCGCGCGCGAAACCGTGCCGCGTCGCCGGTGTCGCAGCCGCTCTCCAGCACGGGGTGGCCGACGAAGACAGCCGGCAGGTTGTGACGGGCGAAAAACGCCGGCTCGAACGGCAGCAGGCAGAGCAGACGTTCCCACAGGCCCGGATAATGCTTCACGCGGCCTTCGCGCCAGGCCCATACCTGGGGTGCGACATAATGCGCGCGGGGGATGCTCAGGGGTGCGATGGCGCGGAGGACCCGGAGGGTGAAGCCGGGGGAGTCGATGGTCACCACCACAGCGGGCCGCTTCGTCGCGATGTCGGCGGCGGTTTCCCGAATGCGGCGTTTGAGTTGGCGTAGGCGGGGCAGGACCTCCAGGAAGCCCATCAGGGACAGGTCGCTCATCGGGAACAGGCTGGGGCAGCCTTCGGCCGCCATGGCGGTGCCGCCGATGCCGGTAAACGTGGCGTCGGGACGGCGGCGGCGAATGGCGCGCATGAGGCGGGCGCCGAGTAGGTCGCCGCTCTGTTCTCCGGCGATGAGGTAGATCAGCAAGGCGTCAGGGCTCCGCCCTGAAACCCGCCAGGAGGCTTTGCCTCCTGGACCTCCATCAAAGGGCGAGGCCCTTTGAAATCTGTCCATTGGGTTGGCCCTCCTCCCACACCCACCCAAAATGAATGGTTCCAAGGGCCACTGCCCTTGGTGGAGGTCCAGGAGGCAAAGCCTCCTGGTCGGGGTCCGGGGCGGAAGCCCCGCGCCTGTGCTGGTTCATCCCGCGGCGATAGCCCATTGACCCGAAGCCTGTCATCCTGTCGGGTGCCGCCGCCACTGGTCGAAGGGCGTCCAAACTCCATGTCTCGGCTTGTCGTTGTCTCCAACCGGGTCGCGCCCATCCAGGAAGGCGAGGCGACCGCCGGCGGTCTGGCCGCGGGCGTGCTGGACGCATTGCGCCAAAAGGGCGGCCTGTGGTTGGGCTGGAGCGGCAACATCCGCGACGTGCCCGAACAGCAGCCGGAGCACGCGGTCGGTGCGATTTCATTGTTCACGATCGATTTATCACGGCTGGATTACGATCAATACTACCGCGGTTTCGCCAACGGAACATTATGGCCGGTGTTGCACTATCAGATCGGTCTCGGCCGGTTCGAGTGGCCGGAATACGAGGGCTATCGCCGGGTCAATGGCCTGTTCGCTCAGGCGTTGGCGAAGCTGGTGCGGGCGGACGATCTGGTTTGGGTGCACGATTATCAGTTGCTCCATGTGGCGGAGGCGGCGCGAGAGGCCGGACTGACCAATCGGATCGGATTGTTTTTGCACACACCGTTTCCGGCGCCAGGCGTGTTCATGACGATCCCGGCGCACGCGGATTTGTTTCGCGCGGTGTGCCGCTATGATCTGTTGGGTTTTCAGACTGAAATCGATCGCGCGGCGTTCATCGATTATGCCGTGCGGCACGCCGGGGGCTCAGTGTACGGCGACATGTTGTCGATTTATGACCGGGTCGTGCGAACTGGCGTGTATCCGATCGGCGTGCATGTCGATGAAGTGCGGGCGGCGGCCGAATTACCGCGCAACCGGCGGCAGGCGACGCGGATCAGGGCGGCGCTGCTGGATCGGTTGATTTTGAGTGTGGACCGGCTGGATTACTCAAAGGGTCTGCCCCGGCGGTTCGCGGCGTTCGAGCGGTTTCTGGCGGATTATCCGGCGCATCACGGTGTGGTGACGTTCATGCAGATCGCACCGCCGTCTCGATCGGATATCGAAACCTATCAGGTCATTCGCCGTCAGTTGGAAGGCGAAGCCGGGCGAATCAACGGGCGGTTCGCCGAGGTGGACTGGGTGCCATTGCGGTATTTGAACAAAAGTTTCGAGCGGAACGTTCTGATGCCGTTATACGCGGCGGCGCAGGCGTGCCTGGTGACACCTCTGCGCGATGGGATGAACCTGGTGGCGAAGGAGTTCGTCGCGGCGCAGGACCCGGATGATCCGGGGGTGCTGATCCTGTCGGAGTTCGCGGGAGCCGCTCGGGAATTGAAGGATGCGCTGCTGGTCAATCCGTACGACGAGGCGGGGGTGGCGGCGGCGATGGACCGCGCGCTGCTGATGCCTCAGGAGGAACGGCGGGAGCGGCACCAGGCGATGCTGGCGGTGATGCGAGAGAACAGCCTGGAACGGTGGCGGGACCGGTTTGAGGCGGATCTGCGGGGGTAGCTCCGGTCGAGGACTCGCGGCCGGTTTCCTCGCGGCGTCCTCAACAGGACATTCAATACGAGTGCTGTCGCTCCAAATCCGGGACTGTACTGGGCCGCGACGCGCCGATCGAATTGCTCGATCCGGAGCGGGCGGCTTCCACCACGCATGTGGCCATTCTCAGGGAACCCACCCCCAGCCGTCATGATTGTTATACGCGGTGGTGAGAACGCCGTTCGCGACGCCGGTCGTGGTGGATATGACTCGTTTGGTCGACAGGCCGCCGCCCATGCCCTCATCGGCATGCGAGAAAAAACGGATTGGTATGCCGTTCAGATTATAAAGGTTCGCCATGAACGCCGGGACCTGATAAAGGCAACCGGTAAACTGTGAGTTACAAGGCATCAACTTACAATCGATATCGATCCTGGCGATAGTACCCATGATCGGGCCGAGGGAATTCACGATAGCGTTGACACGCTGAGGAACGTTTTGGGTCAATACGCGCCAATATTGCTGGTCCGGGTGCGAGGCGGAGCTGTTACTCGCGACGGCCGAGATTGCCGGCCTGAGACGCACGATCCCGCCGTTGTTCAGGAAAGCGTGAGCGACATACCAAACTTGCGCCGCCTGGTACCAATCAGCGACAAGTGCCCATATATTAATATTACCGTGGGTCGATGCCGCTTTGGATCGCTGAACCGCCATTTGCCGCTCCCATAACCGTTCAACCAAACATATTGGCCCAGGGGATCGCGGGACGTGTCCGTCAACGCGGGGGTTCGCGATCACCAGCGTCAAGGCACCGGCCAAAGTGTGGTGCATATTCCCGCCCGGCTTCCTGGTAGCCAAGAGAACCGGCCGGATCATCGCGAGATCCTTCACACCGTAGCCTCTCCGAGGCCGGATTGGTCCAGTCGTGCTGGCGCGTCTTTCGGGCTCACAATGGCGGCGGAGGGGCGTTCGATGCGCCCACATCGGAAATCCTCCGGCCCCGACACGCCCCCCGACACGCCCCCCCGATACGCCCCACGGGGCCCGTGATGGAAAACTCGTCGTCGCGGCGGCCGGTAAGGTGCCCGGAGGAGCGGCCTCGGCGGCGGCACGTCCGTTCGGCACCGGCACATGAATCGCCGGCCTGTCCGCCGGCGACGGAACCGGCTGGCGCGGCGGCGTGACCAATGAATTGGGCGATTTCTGGGCTGGAGACTTCACCGCGGCCGGTGCCGCCGCGGCCACCGAAGCGGCTGCCTCTCGCGTCTCGGCGGCGCCGGCTTCGTTGCGTTTTTTAATCTTTTCAAATTTTGTGACCCATTGATGCAGGGTCCGGCTGATCGACATCGCCGCTGCGCGCGCTTTGATCATGACCGCGGGCTCCAGATTGACGTTGCTGGCATCGCGCATCGCGGCGTTCAGCAGAAACTGCAGCATGACACAGTGGCACGCGATCATGGTTTCCATCGCGTCGCGCGGATCGAACGCACACACCATCTCGACGATCGCATCGCCGCGGGTTCGCGCGTCAGCCTCGGTCTCATTGGGTGGAGCAGTGGCCTCAACGACACCGTTGAGGAGGTAAGCGCTGAGGTCCATGGCGGATGGTCCTGTTACCGTTGACGAGGCAAGGGAATACGGCGGGCGGGAAATCGCGCCAACAACAAAATAGCAACCAATGGCCATTGTTGCGGCCAGGCGCCTTAAAGTCCGGCTCGTTGGCGCCCGCTCGGTGGCGCCCGCTCGGTGGCGAATGATACCGGGTCCGGGACTATCCGCGGGCGACGGCATCCCATGCGAGCGGCCCGCTCGCGGTTGGCGGCGAGCGGGCGTTTTCTTCGGTCGCCGCTATTTCGCGTCATATTCCTTCAGGAGGCGCGGCATATCGGCTTCGAATGGGATCGGCTGCATTTTCGCGGGGTCGTCAGACGGCATCTCCGGCACAGCTTCCCGCGGTTGTTCCAGCACGTGCCGGCGGCGCCGCGACTCTCAATGAGCGGTGCAGGGGAAAGCCAGGCTCCTGATTGAGGCACTGAAGCGGTCCGGGCCGGTCCGTCAGCGGACCGGCCCTCCCCCCCGGTGACCATCGCGCCCCCCCTTACAAACCGCGGCGATCACGCGACTCGCGATGTCGTATGTGGCCGCGCGCCAAGCCGCCAACCTCTCCGCCGCGCGGCGCACGCGAGGCATCACCAACCCACTCATCAGCTCCATCGAGCGCAGCACTTTCCTGGTCTCCAGGCCGCCGATCCGGGTCCAGCACAGCAACTCGTTGAAGCCATACTCCTTGACCAGCCCGGACAGTTTCTCCGTGCAGTGATCGACATCGCCGCACACCATCAGCGGACTGTTGGCCAGATCGTCGAAGTTCAAGGTTTCCGCGGTGCCACGAGTCTTCGAGTACAACTCGTAACTCTTGATCGGTGCCTGTCCCGCCGGCGGTGCGGCGTACTTGGCGATCGTGCGATAATACCAGGTGCACGGTCCGGCGTAGTCCTTCCGCGCGCCAGCCATCGTGTCCCCGGCATAAACCTTGAGCAGCAACGCGATCTTGCCGCTGGCCGGATCCAGTCCGGCTTCCCGGCGACCGGCGCGGTAATCCGCGATGCCGACCTTGGCGCCTTCCGGCGACAACCCGAACGCGCGGACATCAGAACGTTGAACCCGTAACGTCCCGCCAAGCGGAACGTTTCCGCCGACAAACCGGCCATGTAGATCGGCGGATGCGGCTGCTGCAGCGGCTTGGGACGCACCACCAGATCGTCGACCTGATAGTACTTGCCTTTGAACGTCACGCGTTCCTCGGTCCAGCACTTGCGCACGAGATTGATCGCCTCATCGAATATGGCGCGCGACTCGCCCTGTTTATCCGCGAGACCGAACCCCGCGTACTCGCCCGGCTGATACCCGCGCCCGACACCCAGATCGACCCGCCCGTCGGACATCAGGTCGAGGAACGCGAAATCCTCAGCCACCCGCACCGGATTATGGAACGGCAGCACCACGACGCCGGTACCAGGCCGAATGCGCTTTGTCCGCGCCGCGACGGCGGCCAGCGAGACCCGCGGCGATGCGCGGTAGCCATATTCCGTGAAGTGGTGCTCGGCGGCCCAGACTGAATCGAAACCGAGCGTCTCGGCCTCGTACATCAGTTCCATCGGTTCCTTGATGACTTCGTGTTCAGTCTTCCCGACCGGGTTCTCAAACAGGTGCGGCATACCGAGTTTCACGGCGGTCTCTCCATCGACGTTGGCGGCGAGCTGTCCGGTCAGGCCGTGGCGATCGGTATCCGCGCCGTAATGGCGATGGTGGCGGCGATAAAGGTTGCGTCTTTGATATGGATCAAACGATGGGGTAAGGCAATGATGGGATCATGAGGACGACCAGCACGGTGATAGCGAGCGGAGCGAGTGACGTAACTGATCCCCGACGCATTCCGGGGTCATGGGTACGAAGTAAGCAAGCATTACCACTAAGACAATAAGACACTGAGGGTCTGTCGGGAAACAATCGACTCGGCCGCGGATGCCATTTGGAGTCTCGTGCTGTTATCTCGCGGCCAAATTCGAGCGGTCATTCCCTGACGAACCCTAAGTACTCCGTTTCATAAATACGGTGACATGGTTTGTGCGCGACAAATAAGGTTCCCGTGCGTAAAGGCAGCGTCCTGACAGGGG
>CALFNB010000354.1 GCA_937902425.1 uncultured Acetobacteraceae bacterium
ATGGGGTCGGTTCTGGCTGCGGGATACACGTTGGATCAGATGATTGCCGCGGGGCTCGTGGTGGGGGCCGGTCTCGCGGTGACGGGCGGATTGGTCACGTGGTTCTGGGAGTTAACCAGACGGTCCCCGCGGGAGGTCTACTGGCTGATCATCCGGGATCTCAACGGCCTTCGCTCGGAGGTAACCGCCGCCGCCGCCGCCCAGTCCAGCGCGCCGCAGCCCGCGGCGAAGGCGCCCAGTTCCTGACCCTCTCGCCGAGGGGCGGATTCGCGCCGCCGTCGCGCCCGCTCAGGCGAGCGCCGGCTCGTGGTCCGACATATCATCAGGCCGTGCCGGTTCAACCGACAGCGGCCGCGCCGGCCGGTTCTGCCGCAGCATCGAGGCGCCGTCGGCCACCGTTTGCCATACCGCCCGCGACAGGCTCTTGCGGTCCGGGAACGTCGCCGGGTCGAGCGGAGCGTGCAGCAGCACCGTCACCCGCATGTCCAGATGCTGCGTCATTCGCCAGAAATGCGAGGCGAGGTCCATATCACCATACCAGGCGAAGACGGGCCGGCTCGACCGGCCGGCGGGCAGGCCGTTGAGACGGTCGTAGACCACCGACACTGGCTGGATCAGCGGGCGGCGATTTGGGTCCTCGATGCCTTTCCCCTCGGCCAGGGCAAAAAACGACGAGCGGAACGGCAACACCCGGGATCCGTCGGAGCTGGTGCCTTCCGGAAACAAAATCAGGTTATCGCCGCGCGCAAGAACTGCCTGCATCGCGTCACGCTCCCGCGCGGTGGAACCGCGCTGCCGGCTGACGAACACCGTGCGGCCTAGCCGCGCGATCGTCCGCACCACCGGCCAGTTCTCAACATCGCCCTTGGCGACGAACGATCCAGGCAACACCGCGCCAACCGCCGGCACATCGATCCAGGACGAATGATTGGACACGAAAATCACCGGCCGGCCGGAGCGCTTCGAAGCAAGCTCCCCGACGACCCGCACGTCCAGACCGAGTCCGGCGGTGAAACGTCCCCAAAAGAACCGCGGAAAAGCCACCTTCGCCCGGCCAGGCAGAGCCAGACAGACCGCCTGGATCGCCATGCACGGCAGCGTCAGGGCAAGGATGGCGGCACCGCGCCGAGCGGCACGCAACCGTCGCGCGACCAGCCAGCCATCCCGGCCCGCCGGCAGCGACAGAAAATATCCCGGCTCCCGCGATGGCTCGAACACCGTCCTGGGCCTGTGCAGCAGAGTTCCGGTTCGGGCGGCGTCGCGGCGGGACGCCGAGGATTCGCGCGGGTTGAGCATCGCGCTCAGATATAGTGTGCCCGCGGCCAGGACAACGCCGGTTTGATGAACGTTCGGAGAAGGCATCGGAAGCCGCGGCCGGCTCTCAAGGTGCGTTGCTCGCTATCGCGCGATCACCCGCTCGGTCAAACCCCGCCGCTTCCTCAGCTGAAGCGACTCAGCCGCGACCGCGGCGGGTCGCGGCTGATAACAGTGTCGAAGTTGGATCTGGTCCCCTCGCTGCCTGCTGAACGCGGCGGCGATTCCCAGGCATGCTGAACGGTAATCACCCAGCAACAATCCCGTAGCGCGACAGGCCGCCGCCTGGCCGCAACAGGGCCCGAACAAGCCTGGCGCACTCCGTCTCGGCATCTGGTGTCTCGTCCAGGGCGACGACGGCATCGATATCAGATCTGGGCTCGGCTGCCGCCAGGTCCGCGCGCGACCAAGCCAAGGCTACGACGCGAGCGCTCCCGCGATGCGCCCACGTCGCCAGTGCCCTGGACGGATCACTTACCGGCCCGGATCGTACCGGGCACAGTAGCATGTCGTCTTTCATCGGCGGCCCCGCCGGCGCGTCGGCCAGTTGTTCGATACCGAGCAACCGCGCCGCTTCGCCCCAGGCGGCGACAGGTGAGGAATTGCGCCAATCCAGTAACTCGCCCCGATCGCTCGGCGCCAGGCGAGTCAGAAGGGCCACCGCGAGGCGGGACCACAACCGCCGGGTCCCATCGAGTGGTTGCGACCATGCGGTGATGTCCAGCATGAGGCGGCGAGGCCGAGGCAGTGGAAACGACCGAGACATTGCTCGTCCGATCGCGCGGATCGTGCTCGCGTCGGGCGGTTCCGTTACCTCCGCCTTGTGCAGCGCCCGCAGCACGTTCCGCGCCGCGACGGCTGGCGTCCGCGCGGCGTAAAACGCCTCAACCGCATCGTGGTATTCACGCGCGACCTTCTTGGCCGATAGGTGGGCGGTGGCATATTCGCGTCCCGTGTCGCCGAGCCGACGGCGTAAGTGCGGCGCTTCCGCGAGACGATCGATCGCCGCCGCGAGCGCAGCCTTTTCGAAGCGGTCCGCGAGCATGATCGCCGTGCCTTCGGGCAGTTCGGCGAGCGCGCCGTGGGAGTTGACGATCATCGACAGGCCGGCCGCCAGACAATCCGCCGCCGACGCGGAGGTTTCGCCCCGAGAGCCGGTGCGTAACTGAATGGCGATATCCGCCGCGGCCAACCAATTGTAATAAGTCTGCGACGAGACACGCTGGGTGAGCACCATGGACGCGGCGACACCCAGTGCCGGCGCCTTCGCGAGAAGCAATTCGGTGCAAGGATCTTCTGCCTTGCCAACAAATGCGAGAACCGCGCCGCCGCGCCGCGCAAGGTTACTCGCGGCGAAGCCTTCCAGGATCTGTCTGGGCATCTTTGTTTCGGCGACGCCGCCGAACGTGGCCACGACAGTTGCTGTATCCGCCAGGTTCAGTTGTGCACGCGCTTCCGCACGGCCGGGCAGCACGGGCAGTTGCCTCACCGTCGACACGACCCGGGTGATGGCGGACACCGCCGGGCCGTAGAAATTCTCGACCAACGCCCGGGCATGCTGTGAGTGCAGGATCACACCAATGCTTTGCTGAATTTGCCTCAGCGAGCACGGAAATGACTGCACGGCCGCACCCGCGCCAAACTTCGCCGCTGCCTGTACGCCGCGAATGCCGTGCGTCAGCAGGAGGGTTTCACGAAAACGTTCCGGGAACCGTTCGAGATGCTCGAGACGTTCAATATGGTGCAGGATATTGGAGAGGAATACGTCATGAAGCACCACCACCCCAGAGAGTTGCGGCAACAACGTGTCAATCTGAAAACGGTGAAATTCGGAATTGCCGAGCTGATGTACCACGCGGTCGAACGCTCCGGCACGTTTCGCGAATGCCGTCGGCGTCAGAATCTCGAAATCGGCACTTATCGCCGGGTCGGTCGCACCGGGCTGATCGGTGACAAGGGTGATGTCATAATATCGCTTGAGCGCCGGCAGTAAGTGCTGTGTATAGTCGGCGATCCCCGTTTGCAGCGGCGGCAGCGGCGACGTTATCGCCAACGATAATCGCGGTTTCGGCAGCGCCACGCGCGTGGCTGGCGTCCCGTTTGTCTGGTCCGCGATCGATTCCAGTGCTGACCAGGCCCGCCTTGCGCTGTCGGCCCAGGTGAAGCCCGCAGCCTGCCGTGGACCATGTTCGGCGAGCGAGCGCCTGAAGTCATCGTCGGTTAAGGCGCGCTGCATTAAGCGAGCAATCGAATCGGGCTTATGCGGATCGAATAGCGCATCGACCCGGCCGATCACCTCTGGCAGGCTGGTGGCGTCGCTGCCGATGACCGGCGCCCCGCATGCCATGGCTTCGGCCGCCGGAAGACCAAAGCCTTCGTGCAACGATGGGAATACGAACAGAGTGCAGGCGCTGTAAACCGCGGGTAGGTCCGCTTCAAGGATAAATGGGACCAGGATCAGATCTGAATCCGCCAGTCCCGCCGCGGTGGCCCTCAACCGCAGGGCGGCCTCATCAACCTTTCCCCCGATGACCAATTTATGCTTGTCGCGGATCGCCGGCGGAAGTAGCCCGAAGGCCGCTATTAACCCGGCCTCGTTCTTGCGCAAATCGCCAGCGCCGAGAAACAGCACGTAGCCTTCGGACAAACCATAGCGCGCGAAGAGGGAGCGCCGCGCCGCGCCTTGTAGTGGAACCGGGCGAAAAGAATCGCCGACACCCGCGCGAATGTTGAAGACTTGCTCTGGCCGAAACCCCAGATGATCGATCGCCTCGGTTCGGCTCGATTCGGAAATCGCAAGGAGCCCAGCCATGTGGCGTAGCTGCTCAACCTGGCGCAAATACCAGGCTCGGACCGGGGTGTTGCTCCAGGGACCGTCAAGATAATGCTGACGGCGGATCAAAGGGATGAGGTCGTATAATGTGGCGACGCTCGATACCATGTGCTCATCCAGGGGCACGCCGGTTACGACATCATCGTCAATTCCTTCAAACAGGCTGCTTACATGGACGAGATCTGGTGCCAGAGAACGCAGAAACCGCGCCCGGATATGCTCGCTGGCTGTCAGATTCAGTGGCGAACCGCAGTCGATCGCGGCGGTCCGGCCGGTAGGATACCAGACATGCAGAGCATTCTGGCCTAATATGCCCTTAAACGCTGTCATCAACTCATCGGCTGCTTCCGCGAAATTGCCATTTAAGGCTACCAGAACTTCGTGGTCGCCGGCCGCACGAGCCATCGCCAGGGCCAGTTCAAGGGACAACCTGCCTATTCCGCGCAATCGACTGGCACCTTGCGCTCCCTGCAAATCAATAACCAACCGCATATATTACAGTCTCTTTCCCAACCCCGATTTCGTTAAGCCCCGGGCCCGTACAACCACTTCTCGCAAGCCTACTTCTGGCATGCCTGGGCATAAGTAAGCGCCGCTTTTGCCCGGACGGTCATCAACGCGTCGTCCCCGAGAATTCGAAATGTTGTCATGTCCCATTCAGGTACTGGCGCTGGAGGATTCCCAGGTGTTTGCGCGGGAGCCGTCGGGTAGGACGCCAAGCGGCGGGTGATCCGCGGCAGCACGCTGAGTGGCGAACCGCGGAGCAGCCGACGACTCCGATACACGATGCTTCGCATCGGGCGGGTCAGGCGCCACGAAGTGCTGCTGGTTAAGGCGGCCACGTGATTTTCGGCCACGTTCGCTCGGGCCTCCTGGGCCGCGGCATGAAGCCGCGCGGCCTCTGTGTCAGCGGCGGCACGTACTAAATCCTGTTCCAATCGGACCTTGGCAGCCGCCAGTTCCTGTTCCCGTTCGACCGCCGCCGATGCCAGCCTCTGGGCGATGTCCAGTTGGGCATTCCCCCAGGTAAACTGGTCGCGGAGAACCTTGACACTTTCCGCGAAGCTTTCGCGCTCCGCGACCAGGCAGGCGAATTGGTCACGAAGAACCTTGACGCTTTCCGCGTATCCTTCGCACTCGGCGACCAGGGCGGCGACGAAGCGCGCTGTCGTCTGGTTTCGCTCGATCATCGATGCCCTCGCGTTGGGTTTCTCCACGATTGCGTGCAATTGTTGGGCGACCCGCGACCAGGAATGCCGGGACAGCCACTCCTCCTGCCGAGCGGCCAATCGGGCCAGTCTGTCGTTATTTGAAAGCAGAGCGCGGACGCCTTGGGCGATATCGTCTGGGCTGTCCCCTTCGAGGAACGCCACGGTGTCCGCCACGTCAGCAAAGATTGGCCGCGGTGAACACAAGACCGGCCTCCGTGACACCAGCCCCATGCGAACCGACGCCGAAGAGGACTCAACCGTGTCTCCATAAGGGAAGACGAGGATGTCGCAAGCGGCCAGTCGGGTCAGGCTGATCTCATTGGACAGGAAATCGGTTTCGAAGATCACATGTTCGCCGATGCCACCTTCCGCCACCAACGACTGGCATCGCGCCAGGTACTCCCGTGAAATCGAATGGGGGTAAAGCGCGTTGGTCAACAGAAGCATGACCGGCATGCCCGATGCGCGCAGCGATGCGACCGCCAGAATCAAATTGTCGATTCCCTTATGTGGCAGCAGAAAGCCGTAGGATCCGACGATCAGAACGTCGTCGGGCAGTCGCCGATTGCTTTGGACCAGAGCTTGTTTGAGATCCTGTCGCGCGGTGCCGCGGTTTATTGGGGGAAATTCCATGTGCCCGTGAGGGAACAGATGCAGATTGCCGGAAAAGCCCAGATCCCGCAGCCGCTCGACGTCCTCGGTCGAGTGCACCAGGACGCCGTCGACCGTCGAAAGTCCGGCGACCATGTCGGACAGGACATTGGAGGGCTCAACGCTGAAGGCCGCCGTTCCGTGAAATACAACGAACAGTCTGGTGCCTGTCGAATGGCAGCAGGCCACTATCGCATTCAATTGCTTCGGCGACACAAAGCTGAAATTGAACTGAATGACCAAAACGTCGAACCGCCTTCTTTCGAGCACTTCGAGAAGCGGCGCGATGTGGCCGGTGCTGTTGGTCCAGCAGCGGATCACATGGTCATCATCCGGTCTGACCAGGATATCATTGTGTGAGGCAAGAATCATTAAATGGAAGCGTTTGTCGTTGAACGAATCGAGCAGGAATTTTGAGTATTCGGCTATCCCGCACTTGCTGTTCCAGGAAGAGAGCCAACCGATGCTGGTCCTTCCGCCCGAATTGCATTCCTGAGGTCCAGTTTCGACAGGCTCCACGAGCGACTTCCAAATTTCTCTGTTCGATTTTCGTTTCGTTTGCAAACTTTTCACTCAGGCGAAGATCGCGGATCGGGATGTACCTTTTGCAAGGTGTTGGCCTGAACCGTGCTGCAATCCCCGCCCTGAAGCGTCACGACGCCAATATCACATCTCGGACAGAATTCAAATGAAGCCGCGAATGCCGCCCGGAAGGGGCGGGCAATGATTACCTGCTAACGAGACCAGACGGCGCGATCTGCCCCTTCGCGGCGGTCGCCGCGAGCAACAAGGCCGCCGCCGGAGCGGCGACAGCGGATTTTCCCGCTCTGGCGAGAAAAGCGCGACGATCTTCCGCGACCTGCTGGCGCGACTGTTCGGGTTTGTTCTGATCGGTCATGTTTCCGCGGCCCTTGTTTGATTCTCGCACGCTCGGCAGTCCAATTATTCACTCTTTGAACTGACACCGATAGGCGGGTCTCACGCAACATGCCTTACCTTGTGCCGGAGAGCAATTCCAAATGTCACATTCTTCGTGACGTCGCGCGGCTGTCCTGGCAAAGCGAAACGACACTCGCCGCCGCCCTCAGCCGCGATCGCCCGCATCCCGAACACCGTGCAGCATGGCGCCGATCATCGCACACGCCGGCTCCAGCGAGCCGTACTCGATCTCCATGCAGGGCATCGGTTCAATCCAACGCACCAGTCGACCGATCGTGGCGTGATCGAGTTCGCTCCCAACATTTAAACACTGCCCCAGCAAACGAGCGAGTGCCTCCGCCGGCGGCAGCCGCCGTGACGTCAGCGGCGCGCCCGCGCGATAACAGGGAAACACAATGCCGCACACGGCGCGCCGATGGCCTTCCGGCGGCACGGCTCCGGGCGGAGGCGGCAGATACGCGACGCGCTTGCCATCCGGGCGCAGGTGGATCGGCAAATCGCGGATCCGCGGATACATGCGCGCGATAATCTCGATCCCGAAGTCCTTGACGCAAATCGACGTCGGAAACGGCGAAACCGTCAGATCCGCCGCCAGCAACGCCACTTCGTCGCTGAACAGATCAAACCCGGCGTGAACCAGGCCAGTGGTCATTGTCGACTTGCCGCTTCCAGCCGCGGCCGGCAGCAACACACCGCCGGCGGGCCCGCCAACATGATGTGGATCAGAAACTCTTGCCGCAGCAGCACCGCGGTCCACACCACGGCCTTCGCCGCCGGCGCCATTTCATTGTCTCGCTCGCAGGAAGCCGCCGCCTCGCCGTCGAGCCAGAGCCCAATGGTGTCGCCAACCGGAGCGATGTCCACCACGAAGTCCGCGGCGTCCGGGCCGTCATACGCCATATGGGCGAACAGCGGGTCCACCATCCGGCCGTGCGGTGTCTCGGCGAACCGAAGCCGCGCGACGACGCCGAGCATCCGATACGCGCGAGACTCCGCTGCTCCATCCTTCGGTGGTGGCGGCAGATCGCGGATCACGGTCGGCGGCGGTGACGCCAGCGGCGGTGTCGGGCTTTCCGTCAGCAACCCTTTCGCCAGCCAATCCGCCAACGCCGCGTCGGCATGCGCCCGCGCCGTCGCCTCGTCGAGCCCGCTTTCCTTCGCCAGCGTCTCGGCTATCACGGGCGGCGGTATGTCCTCTTCCAGGTGGCACCAAATGACGCATGCCGAAGTGTTGAACGCGTGCAACTCCTGGCGCGGCTTGCCCAGCAGTTCTCATTATGGAAAATTGACCGGCGAGCCAGTTGGCCTGAGCCAGGTTGAGCGATCAAGCCGGCCTGCCTTTCAGGTCTGACCGAGTCTGATCCGCCACAGTTCGGGACAAAGTGCCTGAACCGGCCGATCAGGCCTGGCGGCGCGGCCCGATCTCCGATTTGATGCGCGGCCTGGACACCTTGGAACGCCTTCTGGCCTCGTTGCGCCGCTGCTGCCTGTCTCTGCCTGACCGGCGGAGCGGGACCAACACGCAATACGCCATGGCGGATTTCGGCCTGGCGGCGTTCTCGGTCTTCTTCATGCAGAGCCCGTCCTTTCTGGAGCATCAACGTCATCTGGCGAAACAACGGGGCCGATCGAACTGCGAGACGCTGTTCGGCATGACAAAAATCCCCGGCGACAGCCAGATCCGCGCGAAGCTGGACCCGATCGAACCCAGCCGGTTCCACGCGATGTTTGACGATGTGCTTGAAGAATTACAGCGCTCGGGCGGGATCAAGGCATTCCGCCGCCTGGATGGCCATGTGCTGATCGCCCTGGATGGCACCCAATACCACAGCTCATACAAAGTGCACTGCGACAATTGTTCCACCCGCCAACACGGGAACGGCAAGACCGAATATCACCACGGTATGCTGGCGGCGACACTGGTGGCACCGGGACATAATCGCGTCGTGCCGCTGATCCCGGAATTCATCGTGCCACAGGACGGCCACGACAAGCAGGATTGCGAGAGCCGCGCCGTGCGGCGCTGGCTGGCGGCGCACGGCGCGCGTTATGCCCCCGCTCAACCCAATCATCATGGGAGACGACCTGTTCTCCCGTCAGCCAATCTGCGAGGCGGTCCTGGCGGCGGGCGCACACTTCTTGTTCGTCTGCAAACCCGCATCGCATCCCGCGATCGAGGAATTTCGCGCCGGCGTCGCGCTTGATGAACTGAAGCAAAAAGTCGAACGCGGGCGGCACCGATTCACCTACCGCCATCGCTGGATGAGCGAAGTGCCACTGCGCGGCGATGAGGGCGCCATGATGGTCAACTGGTTGATGATTGAGATCATCGATCCACTGGGCAGAGTGACCCATTGCAACAGCTTCGTCACGGACATGCCGGTTAATCGCG
>CALFNB010000355.1 GCA_937902425.1 uncultured Acetobacteraceae bacterium
GTTAGCCAATCTGACGTGAACCGCCAGCTGGATCATTTTGGCAGCGCCACGACGTTGGCTCCGCGGCTCGGTTGCCGGGACCTCGCCATCCAGCGCAACGCCGCCAGACCGACGAGCGTGACCACCGCCAGATGACCGAACCCGAGTCCCCATCCGATCAGCGTGTCCCGGCCCGCGAGGTCGAGGATCAGTCCGACTCCAAGCGGACCCAAAAACCCTCCCGCGTATCCCGCCATGCTGTGGAGCCTCATCGTCGCGCCACGCGAATGCCGGTCCGCGGCGGCAACCGTGCCCGCGGTCAACGCCGAACTGTCCAGGTAGATCGTCGCATTCCACAGGCCGACCAGCGCCGCCGCCAAGGGTGCGGAGACCGCCGCCCCCCATCCGGCGACCAACGACAGCAAGGCCGCGCCGCCAATGGCCAGTATCACCACGTGGAAGCGGCCAAATCGCCGCGCCAGTTCGTTGCCGGTGACCGAAACCGCGATCCCGGCCGGGCCCGCCACGGTGAACGGAACCGTTGGACCCGGCAGCCACTCGGGCGCGCCCTGGCGAGCGATCGCCACGGTCAGGAACGTCACGCCCCAGGCCCGTAAGGCTGCCAGTTCCCAGGTATGCACCGTGTAGCCAATGATCCACGCCAGCGCGGCGCGATTGCGGAACACCGGCCGGAAATCGAGCAAACCGGCGGACGGCGGCGCTCCGGCGCGGGCCGGTAACGCCGCCGGCATGACCCATACCGCGATAACGAACGCGCCAGCCGCCGCGGCCGCGCCGAACAGAAAAGCAGCGGAGGGGCCCGCGACCGCCCGCGGCAAGCCAGCGACCATGAAGGATGCCGCGCCGGACACGGCAACGCCGGCGGCGTGCATCGAGACAGCGCGCGACTGCTCCACGCCCTCCAGCGGGTCGGCGATCGCTTTCAGTCCGGGCATGCAGGCGCCGGCCCACCCAACTCCGGCGATGGCACGCAGGACAAGTCCGGACCAGAACCCGTCGGCGACCAGGGCGAAGCCAGGTTGGGAGACCGCCGTCAGCGCGGCGCCGGTCAGCCAGGCCAGCCGCACCGGCAGCCTGTCGGTCATCGCCAGCAGCGCCGGGACGGCGGCGACGTAGGCGGCGAAGAAGCTGCCGACCAGCCACCCGGCCTCGGTCCCCGACAGGTGCCAGCGCGCGATGTGGCCCGGCAACAACGCCGGCAGCGCGAAGGCGCCGATCTGTGTCAGGACTTGCGCCGAAACGATCGCCAGGATGAACGTGCCACTGCCAGGTCGCGGCCGCTCCGGCCAGGCGTGTTTCTCCCACACGTTCGCCGTCCCCGGTTCACGCCGGCGGCCCACGCCGGCATCGTTGGTTCGCATACCCTGGTCAACGCCAGCGAGCGCCGACCGCTTCGCGGAATCGTCTTCCGCACGCTCAGGCTAACCCGCCGCTGTCCACCGGTCCATCACCTCGCGGTATGGGGCATTGATCGAATTTGGTGATTCACGACAGAGGCGGTAACCTGACCGGACAGCCTTCTCATGATAAGCGCAACCGCACGGAACCACCCCATGCCGTTCATATCGAGACTGAAATATCTTCATATCATCCCCTGGCTGCTGATCACCGCCCTTCCCGGAGCCGCCCCCAGGGCAGCCCCGGGAGACGATCCGTCAGCGTTATGGAAGATCGATCATGGCAAATGCGTGCCGGACATGCGCAAAAATCACAAACCGGAGCCGTGCAAGATCGTGGATCTCTCCGTCGGTTATGTGGTGTTGAAGGACAGGACCGGCCTCACCCAGTACCTGCTGCTGCCGACGGCGCGGATCAGCGGCATCGAAAGTCCCGCGGTGCTGGCGCCTGGCGTGCCGAACTACTGGGACTGGGCCTGGCGGGCGCGGACCCTGACCGAGGATCGCGCCGGCAAGGCGTTGCCGCGGGAGGCACTCTCGCTGGCGGTGAATTCCCCGTTTGGCCGGTCGCAGGATCAGTTGCACATTCATATCGATTGCGTGCAAAAGGACGTGCGTGACGCGTTGGCGGCGAACAGCAGCGCGATCGGCGGGTCGTGGGCCGCGTTTCCCGTGACAATGGTTGGGCAAACCTGGCGGGCGTTGCGCGTGGACGGTGATAATCTGGGAACGGCCAACCCGTTCGATCTGCTCGCCAAGGGCGATCCGGCCGCCGCGGCGGATATGGGGAAACACACGCTGGTCGTGGTGGGCATGACCTGGAGCAACAATGTCGCCGGCTTCGCGGTGCTGGATGGCAAAGTCGACCCGGCGGGCGGCAATCGTGGCTCGGGCGAGGATTTACAGGATCACGCCTGCGCGCTGGCGCACTGATCCGACGGTTCGGGTGTACCGCGAGTCAGGAGTGACCCGTGGCCGCGGGTCATCAGCCGGCTCGATGTTCAGGCTGACCGGCAGGCCTGCCGCATCGTCAGGCTCGACAACAAGCCGTGTCACGCGGCACTGCCCCGGCGAAGAACCCAGGCGGCCGCTATTTGACGCGGTTGCGGCGCACCCACCCAAGGCCGACCAGGCCCGCGCAGAACAGGGCCAGGCTGGCCGGTTCGGGCGCCGGTACTGCGTCATAGCCCCGCCAGGTTCCCCCCGCTTGATCGACCACGAAGAACATCCCATTCGCGTAGCTGTAGCTGAAACCCGAGTCGACCGATGTGCCGGCTCCGTTCAGAACGGTTGTGTCGACGCGATTGCCGGAGGTATCCCAGGCTGAGAGCACGTCGTTATTCGTGTTGTAGGTAAGCCAGTAGTTGCCGACCGAGGCTATTCCGCGGTCCTGCGGGTAGCTGTTTTCGCCATTGATCCCAAAGCCGGAGAGCGTCACCGTGCCGATAAAGGTCCCGGTCAGGTCCCATTCGCTGATTGTGCCGCCCGATTGCGAGATATACCCGGTACCCGCCGTGTTCAGTACGACGGCCGACTGGTCATCCAAAGATCCGCCGGTTAGCGTGACGTATGGCGAAAAGCTGCCGAACGCCGTTTGCTTCCAGATCTGATTGCTGGCGTAACCCCTTGCGTAGAGATTTCCCGACGCATCCGTGAAGACGGACCGGAAGTCGATACCCGGCGAGTTTGTCCCGATGAGAGTGCCGCTCGCGTCGTATTCGGCGTACGGACTGCCACTGCCGCCGCCGCTCGATGAGTAATAATTCGTGCCATCGAAGGCGACCGTCATGGTCGTGGAGGGCAAAGCATCGGTGAACGTGAAGACGGCATTATAGGATGCCTGGCCAAAGACCGCACCAGCCTCGGCCGGACCGGCGGCGATGGCCATGATTCCGGCCGCGAACGCGAGAGCGGGGATGGCGGCGAACGAAGTTTTTCCCAATTTTTGCACTCCACTGACGACCGGCCGGGGACCGATGTAGCTATCTTGCAGCAATTACCGTGCCAGGATTGAGAATTGAGAAAAATCAGTTCGATAGAGCCGTCTCGATTCAGGAATCATTAAAAAGTGTAAAGAAACCTGACGCTTCCCGCGGATCCGGTGGCAGCGCCGTCAGCGATCGGGGTGTGGATGCTGCCCGGCGACCCAGCGATCGCGATGCGCGCGATTCCGCCAGAGCGGGCGGTCAGAATCGGAGCCTCCTGGGACCTCCGCGCGGCGTTCTGAATGTTTGAAAGCAACGTCCTGGGAAGCGCCGGATCACCTCGATCAAGCCTCGGTGCGCGGGCATCCGGTGATCCGATCCAACCGGCCAGACTTCACGGAACGATCGAACTGACGATCGAGACAGCGCGGCACCGCTCGCTTCGTCATGGCACGCCCAGGCCGGAAGTCAGATGGCCCGGACGGGACGCGCCATGACGGCAATGGAGCCCGCGTCGGTGCTCTCGGCATGCGCGGTTTGGCACGTATGCCCGCCCAGAATCCGTGGACGCACATTCCACGCCAAATCCAACCCACTGCCACGCTGAGACAGATGCTCGGCTCGCGGCCGAGCAAGACAGTTTGACTGATTTCGCCCTATTTCACGTCGGCGGCGACCTGGAAGTGAATGATCCGATCGGGACCGCTCACGGTGCCACCGCCGCCGCTGCCGCGCTTGATCTGATCGACGAAGTCCATGCCCTGGGTGACCTGGCCCCAGATCGTATACTGACCGTCCAAATGCGGCGCCGGCGCGAACATGATGAAGAACTGGCTGTTCGCGCTGTCCGGACTGCCGGTTCGCGCCATCCCGCACGTGCCGCGCAAGAAGTGCCGCTTCGTGGTGAACTCGGCCTTCAGGTCGGGCAGATCGCTGCCGCCGGTGCCAGTGCCGGTTGGATCGCCGCCCTGCGCCATGAAGCCCTCGATGACACGGTGAAACGGCGTGTTGTCATAAAACTTCCGCCGCGCGAGCAGCCTGATGCGCTCAATGTGCAACGGCGCGAGGTCGGGGAACATCTGGATCACCACGCGCCCCTGCTTGATGTCCATGTAGATCGTGTTTTCGAGGTCGCCCCCTTGGGCGTCGGCGGTTGAGCTCATGATGGGTCCCACTGTGAGGGTTGCGATCGCGCCGGCGGACGCGATCAGGGTGCGGCGTCGCATGATCTGCTCCTGATCAGGATTTCGTCTCGCGGATGCGCTTCATGACGCGCTCCAGCGTAAGGGCCGGCACGAAGGAGGCGATGTCGCCACCCAGCATCGCGACCTCTTTCACGAGGCGGGAGGCGATGAACTGATGCCGCTCGCTGGCCATCAGGAACACCGTCTCAATATCCGGCGCCATGCGGTAATTCATACCGGCCATCTGAAACTCGAAATCGAAGTCGGTCACCGCGCGCAGGCCGCGCACGATCATCGAGGCGCCGACTTTGCGGGCGAAATCGATGAGCAGCGTATTGAACGGCCGGACCTCGATCACCATGCCATTCTTGTCGGCGATCGAGGCGATTTCCGCTTCGACGAGTTCAACCCGTTCTTCCAGGCTGAACATCGGTCCCTTGCCGGCACTGATCGAGACGCCGACGACCAGTTTATCGAGCAGACGTGCCGCGCGGGCGATCACATCCAGGTGACCGTTGGTGACCGGATCGAAGGTTCCGGGATACAGGCCGATGCGTGCAGGCCTCATGTGTTCAGTCATCGTTTCCTTCCTCAGGCCCAGATCCTTCATCGCCAGATCCTTCATCGCCAGATCCTTCATCGGGAGCATCCCCCAACGGAGGATCGCCGCCACTCAAATCCCCGCCCATTTCCCCTGGGCTTTCATTATCGTCGGTTTCTTCCTCCAGTACCGGGAACACACTGGTGACATGCTCACCGGCGTCCACGCGGAACAAGGTCACACCCATCGCCTGACGTCCGGTGATACGGACCTGATCGGCCGGCACCCGGATCAGGCGGCCGGCGTCGGTGACCAGCATCACGTCGTCGCCCTCCCGCACCGGGAAGGTCGCGACCACCGATTTTCCGTTGCGCGGCGCGAGGGTGATATTCGCGATCCCCTGCCCACCGCGGCCGGTGACGCGATACTCATAGGCGGAGGAGCGTTTGCCGAAACCGCTGTCGGTGACGGTCAGCAGCATTTCCTCGGCGGCTTCCATCTCGGCGATGCGTTCCGGGGTCAGATTGGCCTCGCCCTCGATTTCCTCGGCGTCGGCGGCCACGATGGGTTCCGGTTCGTCGTCAGCCTCGCCGCGCCGGCGAGCGTTGGCCAGTTTCACATAGGCCTCGCGCTCCGCCGGGTTGGCGTCGATATGGCGCAGCACCGACAGACTCATCACTTCATCCCGATTCAGCAATTTAATGCCGCGCACGCCCGAGCTGTCGCGGCCGGCGAACACGCGCACGACATCGTCATTCAGTTGGAACCGGATGCACCGTCCGAGGCGCGTGGCAAGCAACACGTCATCGCCTTCGCGGCAGGTGGCGACGCCAATCAGATGATCGCCCTCATCGAGCTTCATCGCGATCAGGCCGGCGGCGCGCACATTGCGGAAATCCGACAACCGGTTGCGGCGCACGCCGCCGGACGACGTGGCGAAAATCAGATGCAGGCTTTCCCACAACGTCTCGTCCTGCGGCAGCGGCAGCACCGTGGTGATCGTGTCAGAGCCGAGTTCGGGCAGCAGATTGACCAGGGCGCGGCCTTTCGCGGTCGGCCCGGCCTCCGGCAGACGCCACACTTTTTCCCGATACGCTTTGCCGCCGGACGAGAAGAACAGCACCCATTGATGCGTATGCGCATTGAAGCTGCGGGTGACGATGTCGTCGCCGCGCGTGGACGCGCCGGAGCGCCCCCGCCCGCCGCGATTTTGCGACCGGTAGGTTTCCAGCGTGGTGCGCTTGATGAAACCGTCGCGCGTGATGGTCACGACCATCTGGCCAGGCTCGATCAGGCTCTCGTCATCCTGGTCCGACAGCACATCGGCGATGTCGGTCCGCCGCGGCGAAACGATTTCCTTCCGGGCGGTGGCCAGTTCCTCGGTCATCACCTCCATGCGGCGGATTTGCGAGCCGAGGATTTCCAGCAACGCGCGGATCTGATCGGCGACCTCGGTCAGGTCGGCCTGGATCTTGTCGCGCTCCAGTCCGGTCAATCGCGCCAGACGTAGTTCCAGGATACCGCGCGCCTGTTCTTCCGTCAGGCGAACCGTGCCCTCCGGCGAGATGATGTTGCCGGGTTCGTCGATCAGCGCCAGCAGCACGCCGATATCCTCGGCCGGCCAATCGCGATCCATCAGCGCGGTGCGCGCGGTCGCCGCATCGGGGCTGGCGCGGATCAGGCGAATGACCTCGTCGATGTTCGCCACCGCGATGGCGAGGCCGACCAGGTTATGTGCCTTGTCGCGTGCCTTGCCGAGGTCGAAGCGGGCGCGGCGAACGATCACCTCCTCACGGAAGCGGATGAAGCATTGCAGCGCGTCTTTCAGCCCCAGTTGCCGCGGCTGACCATTGTCCAACGCCAGCATGTTGATGCCAAAGCTGGTCTGCATCTGGGTAAACCGGAACAACTGGTTCAGCACGACCTCGGGCGTCGCCTCGCGCCGCAGCTCGATGACGATGCGCATGCCGGAGCGGTCGCTCTCGTCGCGCATTTCGGAGATGCCTTCGACCTGCTTGGCGCGGACCAGTTCGGAGATGCGCTCCAGGAGACTCTTCTTGTTAACCTGATAGGGAATTTCGTTGACGATGATCGCGAAACGATCTTTGCGGATTTCCTCGAACTCGGTGCGCGAGCGGACGATGATCGAATCACGGCCGGTTTCGAACGCGCCCTTGATCCCATTGCGGCCGATGATGATGCCGCCGGTCGGAAAATCCGGACCCGGCACGATCTGTATCAACTCTTCCAGCGTCATGTCCGGATTGGCGATCAGCGCCAGTGTGGCGTCAATGATCTCCCCCGGATTGTGCGGCGGAATGTTGGTCGCCATGCCGACCGCGATGCCGCTGGCGCCATTGATCAGCAAATTGGGAAAGCGCGCGGGCAGAACTTTCGGTTCTTTCTCCGACTCGTCGTAGTTCGGTGAAAAATCGACGGTGTCGCGGTCGATGTCGTCGAGCAGCAGCATCGCGGAACGCGCGAGCCGCACTTCGGTATACCGCATCGCCGCCGGATTATCGCCATCGACCGAGCCGAAATTGCCCTGCCCATCGATCAGCGGCACGCGCATCGAGAACGATTGCGCCATGCGCACCATGGCGTCGTAAATCGCCGAGTCTCCGTGCGGGTGGTACTTACCCATCACGTCGCCGACAACGCGCGCGGATTTACGGTAGGCGCGGTCCGGCGTGTATCCGGCCTCATGCATGCCGAACAGTATGCGCCGGTGGACCGGTTTCAATCCGTCTCGGGCATCGGGCAGCGCGCGTGCCACGATCACGCTCATCGCGTAATCGAGGTACGAGCGCCTCATCTCGTCTTCGAGCATGACCGGTTGGGTGTCGTCCGGAGGGCCCGGGGGCTTGGCGTCGCTCACTCGATACTCAATCCGTTATTCAGGGGCCAATAATCCGGGGGCCGTTTCGTGCGCAGGTGATAGGCCGATTCCACGTCCGTGGCGAGAGGGATCGCCCGGACGTTCCCTCAACACCCCCAAAAAAGGACGCCGTTCCTTGGATCCTGGCCTGGGCGACCCGTGGGACCGCTCATTTCGGCTGGGTGCCCGGAGGAAGGCCAGCACCGGCCATGCAAAGTCTCGGTCGGCCCTCGCCCAGACCCAGCCAATGGACAGATCGCAACGCCGCCCACCGGCCGGACCGCACCGCTTTGGCGGAAAATGCGCACGCTGCCCAACGGCTTGCGGAGGCAGACCAAATCCCGGCACTCTGAGACAGTCACCGCGGAGAGGTCGAAGCAATGTCCGGTGGTTGTCTTGCCCCCGCCGCGAAGCCTGGTCCGCGCCACCTCAAGGGCATGCTCCCGCGAAGGTGCGGGAGGCGGCACCTCCTGGTGGGTTTCAGGGGCGCCGCTCTGACCATTCGCATCCTCGGGGAGGAACCATGATCGCGAGCGAACGGCTGATCGTCCACGGGATCGACCTTGAGGTCCTCCGCGGCGGCGATGGCGACCCGATCGTACTGCTGCACGGCATGCGCAGCCTGACATCGGGGCCGCGGTTCCTGGCCCAGATCGCCGCGCATGGCACGGTGATCGCACCGTCCTGTCCGGGTTTCGGCACCTCGCCCAGGCCGAAAGACTTCGATACGATCTATGATTTGGTGCATCTGCAGCGCGCTTTGCTGGACGCTTTGCCAGGGGAACGGATGACGCTGGTGGGACTGTCGTTTGGCGGCTGGCTCGCGGCGGAGGTCGCGGCGCAAGGACATCCGCGGTTGGCGCGTCTGGTACTGGTCGATCCGGTTGGCATCAAAATCAGCGATCGCGAAACAGCCGACATCCTCGACGTGTTCAATCGTTCCCCCGCCGAGGTGCGCCGCGCCGCGTGGCACGATCCCGATCGTTTCGCTCCCGATTTCGATACCATGGAGGACGCCGAGATCATCCGCCACGCGCGCGACTGGGAGGCGCTGTGTCTCTACACCTGGCACCCTTACATGTACAATCCGCGACTCCCGCGTTGGTTGGGCAGGATCGCGGTGCCGACCTTGGTGGTGTGGGGGGACAGCGACGGGATCGTCTCGCCGGATTATGGCCGCGCCTGTGCCCGCCTGATCCCCGGCGCGCGATTCGAAACGATCGCCGGCTGCGGACATCGCCCGGAGATCGAGCGGCCGGACGAACTGGCCGCGCTGATCGGTTCATTCGTGAGGGGCTGACCGATGCAACTCTGGTTCCACAACGAGAATACCTATCCGTTCGTCCCACAAAAGATCCGCCTCCTCGCTGTTTGAAGTGGGTGGTAACGGTCCAATCTGGTCTTCCTCAAGCG
>CALFNB010000356.1 GCA_937902425.1 uncultured Acetobacteraceae bacterium
GTCGACCAGCAGCACGTGATGGTCGCCCTGGCGCGCGATACTGCCGGAGAGGTTCATCGCGGTGAAGCTTTTGCCCTCCCCGGGCCGCGCGCTGGTCACCATCAGCAGATTGGAGAATCCCGGCTCCGCCCCGGGCCCGAACGCCGCGCGGAGGATTTGCCGCTGCACCAGGCGGAATTCCTCGGAGATGCGGCTGCGGGTGCGCGACCAGTCGACCATGCCACCACGCTCCAAAGCGACCGCGTCGATGGTCGGCGGGCCTTGCACCAGATCGGGCCGTTCGGCCTCCGGCGCTGTCCCGATTTGCGATACTGTCGGCGGTGCCGCGAGTGGTGCCGGCTGTTGGACTGGCAGCGGCACCGGTTCCACAGCTGGCGCGAGGGCGGCGGCCATACTCATCTGGGACGAAGCCAGCAACGCGGTGGCGGGCGGCGGTACCAACGCTGACGGCGCGAGGCCGGGCAGCGGAAATGGCGGGGCGGCGGGGGCTTTGGGTTCCGGATCGACCAGCGGACGCAGTTCCAGCGCCACGGGCGCGGGTGGACCCGGGGTCGGCCCAGGGGGCGGGTTGCCCAGATATTCGGTCGTGAAGGATTGGGGCGTGGAGGATTGGGCCGCCGGGGACAGAGAAGCGGTTTCGCCGAAGTAGGTTTGATCCAGGGCGGTTGCCCCCAGGGCAGTCGCCGCCATGGCGTCACCGTTCATCACGGCCGCCGGGCCGTCGGATGCCATCTGAATCGCCGCATCACCCGGCGCGCCCTCGCCAAGCTGGAGCAGGTTCGCGGCGGAGGCCTCCAGATCGCCCGAGCGCAGTCGATCCTGGACCAGACGTTCGACGAGCGAAGACTTGGGAGAAATGGACATTCAGATCAGAGCCGCCGATCGAAGGATGTGAACCATTAGCCCGCCATATACCACCATCAGCACCGCGACCGCCGCACCAAACCGCATCGCGGTCATCAATCGCTGACGGAACGGTGCCATGCCGAGCACCGAAATGCCTCCCAGCACGGGAAGCCCAAGCGTCCGAAGTTCATCGACGGACGAAAACGACCGATCCAACTGACCGAACAGAACGGTCATGCCGAGACCAACGGCCAACCCACCCAGAAGCACGCCTGTCACCAGCAGCGGCCGATTTGGCGCCGCCGGGATCCGCGGCACTTCCGGCGGGTCGATGACCTGCAGCTTGACCTTGTCCGCCTGCGTGTCGGCCGCCTGGGCGATGTTGGCCGACTGCAACCGGCCCAGAAGCTCCTCATAGTTTCGCCGCAGTACGGTGTAGTCGCGGTCCATGTTCTGATATTCGGCGAACAGACCCGGCTGTTCCTTGGATATCTTATCCAACCGGTCCTGCGTCTTCACCGCCTCATCGCGTTGCCGGGTCAACGAGGCGACCTGCGTGTCGGCCTGGATCAGACTGATCTTCAACTGGTCGTACACCGGGTTGGGCACCGACCGCTTGGGCGTCGTCATGCCCCCGGACGTGTCCTGACCGGGGGCTAGTTTCGCGGCGGGCTCGTCCGCCGGGTGTTTTTTCAGATATTCGATCAGCTTCTTCTGCGTGATCACGTCAGGATGCTGCTCGGTGTCCTTGAACAACAACGCGTGCAGGGTCTCCTCCGCTTCCCTCAAACGGGCCTTCTGCGGATCGCCAGGGCCGCCCGGCTGATAAACACCGCCCTCCGCCACCAGCATCGGCGGGGTGTTCTCGACCTCCTGACGCAGTGAGTCGCGCTGGATCACCGCATCCTGCAGCCTGCCGGAGATCGCCGTCACCTGGGCTCGCGCGCCTTCCAATGCTCCAATGTTCGGGTTCAGGTCGTTCGGCAGAATCTCCATGTAGCGAACCCGGAAATCCGCTCGCCGCTTTTCCGCCGCGCGCAACTGCTGTTCATAGGACTGGATCTGCCGCTCCAGGAAGCGCCGGGCGTTCTCCATGTCGGTGCGGTTCGACCCGGTCGCCGCCTCGACAAAGATCGTCAGCAGCGTCTGCACCACGTCATGCGCCAGCTTGGGGTTCTTGTCGAGGTAGGAGATGGTGAACAGGTTCCTCGTCTGCGGTGTCACCTTGATCTCGGTGGCCAGCCGGCCGATCATCCGTTCCCGGTCGGACAGCCCGTTCAGGCTTAAATCGAGGTCGGTCTTGGAGATCAGTTTTTCCAGGTTCGGCTTGCTCAGCAGCGTCCGTTGCAGGATTTCCAGCTGCGTGGTCGGTGCCGAGTCGGCCGCGATGCCGCGCAGCAGGGGGGTCAGGATCGCGTCGGCGTCGACGAACAGGCGGGCGTTTGATGCGTACTGGTTCGGGATCGTGTAAGTCCCGACCCAGCCCACGCCGCACACCAGCCAGGCGACCACCACCCCAAGCCAGCGCCGGCGCCACGCCGCGCGCAGGTACTGGAACAGCATCGTGCGGACTGAATCCATGGTGACGCGGCCTCCTCAGAACCAGGATTGGGGTATGATCAGGGTGTCGCCAGGCGCCATTTCGATGTTCTGGCTGATGTCGCCATCCTTGATGAGATCGGCCAGCCTCACGTTGATCGACCGGCGCGAGCCGTCAGGATCGACACGGACGATTACCGCCCGGTTTCCAGAGGCGTATTTCGTCAGGCCGTGGGTCGCGATCATGACGTCGAGCAGTGTCATGTGGTCGCGGTACGGTATCGCCACCGGGTCCGTCGCCTCCCCGATCACGCGCACCTGGCGGTCGGGTGGACCGACGAAGCCGCGCACGATAACCGTGACATTGGGATCCTGAATGAATTTCGACAGCTTCTTCTCGATCTCACGCGCCAGTTCCTTGGGTTTCTTGCCCGCGGCCGTGATGTCCTCGATCAACGGCGTGGAAATTCGCCCGTCCGGACGCACCGCGACACCGCCTTCGCTCAGGTCGGGATTGCGGTAAACGAACACGCTCAACTGATCGCCGGCACCGATGATGTACTCGTCCGAGTTGGCGTCCTCCGGCGTCCTGCCGGGATCGACCTTCATCGGCGCGACCGCCGTCCCGCCCTTCGGCGGACTGGAACAGCCGGTCAGCGGCCCAACAGTGGCCAGGAGCAAAAGCATCGCGCCGAAACGTACGAAAAAGTTCACAATGGCTCCAAACTCCAAGGATCACACCCCTGGTTCCCAGAATCGACGTTACCACATGATGTCATCGAAGCCCGGCGGCGGCATCGGCCGCACCACCAGCGACGGCATCACACAAAGGCATCCTCATATGGGAGGGGCCGCCGGCGTGGGGTCGCGCCGCCGCGTCGCACGCGAGCGGTATTCTGCCCAATCCGCCAAATCAGGGCAGCGCTTCGCCACGTGGGTCCACTCCTCCAACTTACATCCGCCCGGCATCGTGGAACGGAGCATCGACCGGGTTCCGCCGGCCGCGGCGCTCGCGATCCGGACAACGAGTCCGTTCGGTTTTCCGTCCCCCGAGACCACATCCGGCACGGTCGCGCGCACGTCCGTCCGTCCGGTTGGTGTCCTCGCACCGTCATTGTCTCCCGGGCTTACATCCTCGTCTCGTGTTCCGGCATTTTCACCGGCCCGTGGCAAGGTCCACGAAGCGGGCTATAACATCGTGCTCGGCGCCAATCAACAAAGAGATGCTTTCGGATATTCCCGCATAGGTTGTTTTTTCAACTGTAATTTGCCGGTAAGTTGCAATGTGCTCAAATCCTGCACGCGGTCCATGGGGGAACCTGGGAAAAACGCTGGTGGATACGCGTGATATACGAACGTACTCACCGCTCTTTGAGACCTGACCGGCGGGTGGCGAGGCAGCGCGGTTACGGCAAATGGTTAACAAACTGATAGATTGGTGAAGATTGTCGGGAATGGAATCAATTTTCTGGACGGACGATGGCTGCTGTATTATCAGATGGTCATGCGGGCTGCGATTTACGCCCGATCATGCGACGGAGATTGGGGCGCGCGGTGTCAGACATGCCGGGCGCCCGCCTCGGGTATTTGGGGGAGCTTGAGGATGGCACGAGCGCTCGTGCAACTGTTGCCCTTTGAAATGGCCATTTTGGGCCTGCTCGAATTTGTAATCCTGTTCGCGTTGATCTTCATGATGCTGACCGCCGGCGGCCAGACCCTGCTGCTGGAATCAACCGATCTCCCACATGATTGCCTGGTCCTCGCCGCCATGCTGGCCGTGACCATAGCCGGAACCGCCGCCACGATCGGGTTATATCGCCCCGAGGTCTGCCTTGACCGGCGGCGCTTCCTGCTCTCCGGCACGATCGCGGCGCTGCTGGCGTTTCCTGCCATCCTGCTGGTCAGCGGGGCCTATCGCATGAGCCTGAATGGCGAACACATCGTCTGGCTCGCGCGACTGCTCGCGATCTGGCTCCCCTTCGTGCTGCTGGTTCGCTTCGCCCTCAGCGCGATCGCGGCGCGGCTGCCGATGACGCGGCGGGTGCTGATCGTCGGAACCGGCACGCGGGCCGCGCGGCTGCGGCGCCGCCTCGCGGCGAAACGCCACGGATTGTTTGAGCCCATGGCTCCCCCGATGGCCCCAACAGACGGTGCCGCGCGGGAGACCATGCGGGAATGTCCCGATTCGGGCCGGCCCGGTGGGCTGTCCGCGCGTCTCGTCCGCGACTGGCGGATCTGGGGCATTGTCATCGCCGAGGATGAACCCGCGCCCCACACCCACGACGCGCTGCTCGATAACAAGCTCCGCGGGGTTCCCGTCTTCAGCGATCTTTCCTTCCAGGAACTTCACCTGGGCCGTATCGAGCTGGACGCCATCGACGCCAATTGGTTGCTGTTCGCCGACGGTTTCCAGAACGGCACACTTTCGCGCGCGTTCAAACGGGTGTTCGATATCGCCATCGGCCTTGCGTTAACGATCGTAACGCTCCCGCTCATGCTGCTCACCGCCGTGGCCATCAAACTGGACAGTCCCGGACCGGTTTTCTACCGCCAGGAGAGGACCGGTCTGCACGGCGAGACGTTCACTCTGTTCAAGTTCCGCAGCATGGCGATCGACGCTGAGGTGGCCGGTAAGCCGCAATGGGCGCAAAAGCGGGACCCCCGGGTCACCCGGGTCGGTGCCTTCATCCGCGCCAGCCGGATCGATGAGCTGCCGCAGCTGTTCAACGTTCTGCACGGCGAAATGAGCATGATCGGCCCGCGGCCGGAGCGGCCCATATTCGTCGAGGAACTGGCGAAAGTTATTCCTTTCTATAACCACCGCGGCTACGTGAAACCGGGCCTTACCGGGTGGGCCCAGGTGAATTATCCATATGGCGCGTCGGTCGACGATGCTCGGGAAAAACTCGCTTATGACCTGTATTACGTGAAGAATCGGGGCGTGTTACTCGACATGGTGATCTTGCTGTCGACCGTACGTGTCATCCTGTTCCGCGAAGGCGCGCGCTGATCCGATCGCCGAACCGGCCGCCGCTCGGCCAAATGTCGTCATGTCCCGGATGCGCCGGGTCATGGCGATGAGACGAACCCGACCATGACGATCCAGGCCATGACCATGAAGCGAAGACGCGGCGCGTTCATCGTCGCCAACCCGGTACCCATGAGTCCAGGCGTGAACAGGACAGCAGCAGCCGGCCATGCGCATGAGCGGTGGCAATTCGGCGCCGCACAGCGGATAATCCCACCCCGATGAGCTTTGACTTTCCCGCTTTGGTCGTTCTGCACGGTGCCTGCGCCTTCGTGTACGCGGTCCTTTGCGCGCTCATTCTGGTCCGGCCGCCACTGAGCCGCACCGCCGCGTGGCTGGCGCTCGCCTGCCTGATCACCGCGTCGTGGGCGCTTGCGGTGGTGGTCTTCAGCGGCACCCCAACATCGGGCGCGCCGGGCTGGCTGGAACTGGCCCGCTCCGCCGCGTGGTACGCATTCATCCTGCATCTGTATCGCCGCTCGGTCTCCGCGCGCGGGCAGCTCATGCAGGCGTTTTCGACCATGGGCCTGCTCGCGTTCCTGGTGGTTGGCGGTCTCGTGCTCACCAATCTGCTCGACAGTCGGATGCCGGGCACGCTCTGGCTGGTTGGGATCGGCGTGCGGCTCGGCATCGCCGTGTGCAATATCCTGTTGCTCGAAAATCTCTATTTCAACATCGACCCCGAGGCACGCTGGCACGTCAACCTGCTGTGCGTGGCACTGGGCGGCATGTTCCTGTACGACCTGGTGCTCTACTCGGACGCCGCGCTGTTCCATGGCATATCCCGTCCGCTGTTCGAAAGCCGCGCGCCCGCGACGATGATCGCCGCACCGTTGATCGCCATCGCCGCCGTCCGGGACCGCCGTTGGAAGGTTGATATCCACGTCTCACGGGACGTGGTGTTCCACAGTCTGACCCTGGTCATCAGCGGCGTGTTCCTGATGGGCCTCGCGCTGACCGGAGAGGTGTTCCGCCGCGGCGGCGCCGAGTGGGGGCACGTCGTCGAGGTGTCGCTGCTGTGCGCCGGAGTGGTAACCATCGCGGTCGTGCTGACCTCGGGCTCCATGCGCTCCCGCGTGCGCGGCGTGCTGGTCGATAATTTCTTCACCCATCGTTACGATTACCGGCGCGAGTGGATGCGCTGTATCGAAACGTTGACCGCGCCCGACGCGTTCATCGGCCTGCACAAGCGCGCCATCCGCGCGGTCGCCGAGGTGGTGGACAGCCCGGCGGGCGTGCTGTTCGTGCGGGCGCCGGAAGACGTGGCGTTCCAATGGGCGGGCTCGCTGAATACGCCGGCGGTGACCGCGCCGATTCCGCCCGGCCATCCGCTGGTGCCCGCTTTCGCCGATGGCGACCGCATCGCGGTGCTGGAGCAGTTGCCGGACGCGGCGTCCTGGTTCGAGGAAATTCCCCGCGCCTGGCTGGCGGTGCCGCTCAACCATTTCGGCAATCTGATCGGCTTCGTCGTGCTGACCCGCTCGCGCGCCCCGTTCAAGCTGGATCATGAGGTGTTCCAGTTGCTGCGTGTCGTCGGGCGGGAGGTGGCGAGCCGGGTGGCCGAACAGCGCGCGGCGCAGATCCTGTCGCAGACAAGGGAGCTGCGGGACTACAGTCAGCGCTTCGCGTTCGTGTTGCACGATATCAAGAACGTGTCCGGCCAACTGTCGATGCTGCTCGCCAATGCCGAGGTCCACGCCGACAATCCGGAGTTCCAGCGCGACATGCTGGCCACGGTGCGGGCATCGGTGGGCAAGATCACCCGGCTGCTCGCGCGCCTGCAGGCCGATCGGAGGGAGCGTAGCCACGCCCTGATCGATCCGGTGGAGCGGTTGAAGGAAGTCGTCGAGACCGTGGGTGACGTCCGGCCGGCGGGTGGACACCTGGCTGGTCGCGCCCGGGGAAGCGCGACCAGGGAAAGCGAGACCAACGGAAGCGAGACCAACGGAAGCGAAAAAGGCGTCGCGATCGTTGGGCTGCCCGAGGACGGCATCGTCGCCAATCAGCTGGACGGCGTGGCGATCGACGCGGAATCGTTCGACGCCGTCGCCGCGCATTTGTTGAACAACGCGGTCGAGGCCTCGCCCCAGGGTGCTCAGGTTCGTGTCGAGGTGCGGCGCGAGGCCCTGAGCATGGTCATCGACATCATCGATGAAGGGCCGGGCATGACCCCCGAGTTCATCCGCGACGAGTTGTTCCGGCCGTTCGCCTCGACAAAGGGTGACGGCCATGGCATCGGCGTATACCAGGCACGGGAATTGCTGCGGGAAGCAGGCGGCGATCTTCTCGTGCTAAGCAGAGTGGGATCGGGTACAACGATGCGGCTGCTGCTGCCCATGGTGCGGGCGACGGCGGTCGACGCGCCGCAATTCGCGGCCTGAACGGATCGGGCCATGGCCAAACCGAAGCTACTTATTGTCGAGGACGACGAAGGGTTATGTTCCCAGTATCGTTGGGCGTTCCCGGCCTGCGACGTGCTGCTGTCGCATACGCGCCAACAGGCGGTCGCGCTGGTGAAGCGGGAAAATCCGCCGGTCGCGATCATGGACCTCGGGCTGCCGCCTGACCCGGACGGCGTCAGCGAAGGATTCGCCACGATCGAGGAAGTGCTGCGGATCGCGCCGAAGACCAAGATCGTCGTCGCCACCGGGAACGGTTCCCGCAAGCACGCGCTGAAGGCGGTCAGCCTCGGCGCCTACGACTTTTGCGAGAAAACCGTCGAGATCGAGGTGCTGCGCACGATCGTCGACCGCGCCCTGAACCTGTACCGTCTGGAGGAGGAAAATCGCCGCCTGGCGAACGCGCCCGCCCGTTCCCCCATCGAGCGGATCGTCACCGGCAGCATGTCGATGCTGAAGGTCTGCCGCGACGTCGAAAAGCTCGCGACGACCAACGTGCCGGTCTTGCTTCTCGGCGAAAGCGGCACCGGGAAGGAGGCGCTGGCGGCGGCGCTCCACGAACTCGGGCCGCGCGCGAAACAGCCGTTCGTCGCCATCAACTGCGGTGCGATCCCGGAAAACCTGCTGGAGAGCGAACTGTTCGGGCATGAGCGCGGCGCCTTCACCGGCGCGGTGAAGCAGACCATCGGCAAGATCGAGAGCGCGCAAAAAGGCACCTTGTTCCTGGATGAAATCGGCGATCTGCCGCATCAGTTGCAGGTCAAACTGCTGCGCTTTCTGCAGGACCAGGTCGTCGAGCGGATTGGCGGCCGGCAGAAAATTCAGGTCGATGTCCGTGTCGTTTCCGCGACAAACGCGAATCTGGAGGAAAAGATCGCTCAGGGTGTCTTCCGCGGCGATCTGTTTTATCGGATGAACGCGGTGACGGTACGGATCCCGGCGTTGCGAGAACGGGGCGGCGACGTGATGCTGTTGGCGAATTTTTTCCTGAGCCGCTTCAATCGGGAGTTCAACCGCAACATCCGCGGCTTTACTGAAACCGCCGCCGCGGCATTGGACGCCCATGACTGGCCCGGCAACGTCCGCGAACTGGAAAACCGCATGAAGCGCGCGGTTGTCATGACCGAGGGCCGGATGATCGACGTGACCGACCTTGAACTCGCCTCGGGCGAGGAAGCGATGGCGGACCTCGACCTTCGCGCCGCCCGGCTGCGGGCCGAGCGGGAGGTTTTGCGCGCCGCGCTCGCGCGCAGCAACAACACGCTGGCGACCGCGGCGCGATTGCTGGGAGTCAGCCGGCCAACCTTGTATGGTCTCATGGAAGCCCATGGGATCGAGATCGACGGAATGAAACCGCTCGCCGCGGCGGCGGACACCATGGCGGCCAGAACCGGCGCAGCCAGAGCCGACGTGGCCAAAACTGAATGAAACCGAGGATCAGGGCCATGCGAAACACAATGTCCAGGCATTTTCGGACGACTGGACGCCGCCATGCGGCGCCCGTGGGAAGCGTCAGCCCGATGGGCATGACGCGATCGCGCAAGATCCGCCTCGCCGCGGGCCTGAGCGCGATCGCGCTGTGTGTCTCGCTCGCCGGCTTCCCGTCGGCCGCCCATGCCGACTACGTTTCCAACGCCCGCGATTCCCTGAAGAAGGGCGACCTGAAGTCAGCGCAGATCGACCTGCGTAACGCGGTTCGCGCCGACCCGCAGAACGCCGAAGCGCATTTCCTGCTCGGCCGTGTTTCGATCGAACTCGGTGACCCGGTCGCCGCCGAGCGCGAGGCGGACGCCGCGAGAAAGCGTGGCTTCGATCCCCATCAGGCGGTCTCGTTGCTTACCCAGTCCATGCTGGCCCAAGGCAAGTATCAGAAACTGCTCGACGATCTGCAGCCGGATGGCAAGGACGCAACCCTCGACGCCGATATCCTGGTGGCGCGGGGCTACGCGCTGATTGGCCTCAAGAAGCCAGATGACGCGCAGAAATCCTTCGCCGAGGCACAGAAGGTCGCGCCCAACGCGGTCGAACCGCTGCTCGCCGACGCCCGTTTATCGGTGGCGCGGGCCGATCTCAATGGGGCGCAGGCGAAGATCGACAAGGCCATCGCCGCCCAACCGAAATCGGTCGAGGCGCTGCTGGCGAAGGCGCAGTTGCTGCGTCTCAAAAACGATGGTCCAGGGGCGATGTCGGTGCTGGACGACCTGATCGCCAATCAACCGTCCGCCATGCAGGGCCACCTTGACCGCGCCAGCCTCGCGCTGGCGATGGGCAAGAACGATCTGGCGAAGACGGATATCGAAATGGTGCTCAAAGGCACACCCGGCAACGTCCAGGCGATTTACCTCGCGGCGGTGATGGAGGCGCAGGCCGGCCACTTTGAGGTCGCGGACAAGGATCTGGACAAGATCTCCGGCTTCATCGGCCGCCTTCAGCGGGCTTTCTATCTACAGGCCGTGGTGAAGGAGCAATTGGGGCAATACGAACAGGCCGAGGAAGCCGCCCGCAAGTACCTCGCCCGGTTCCCCAACGACATCTCTGGCTACAAGGTTCTGGCGCGGGTGGAGTTCGCCAAGAAACGGCCGGACATGGTCATCGAGACCCTCGCCAAGGTCGCCGAATCCGGCAAGGGTGACGCCGAGACCTACGATCTTCTCGGCCGTGCCTATTCCGCCATGAACCGTGCCACGGACGCCGTGGCCGCCTTCCAGAAGGCGCAGGCGATGGCGCCGAACGACATCGGACTGCAAACCCGCCTCGCTTCGGCGCGGATGGGGATGGGCGACGTCAAGGACGCGATGGAGGATCTTGAGCATACACTGCAACTTGTCCCCAAAGCGCCAGCGGTTGGCGAGGCACTGTTCTTCGCGGCACTCGCCAGCGGCGATATGGACAAGGCGGCGGATGCCCTGGCCAAGGTCAAGGCAATGCAGGGCGATACCGAGGTCACCGGCAACCTCGAAGGCCTGCTTCACCTCGCGAAGACCGAGTTGCCCCAGGCGGAAGCGGGGTTCACCGCCCTGACCAAGAAATATCCGGATTTCGCGCCAGCCAAAGTCAATCTGGCGCGGGTCGTGGCCATGCTGGGCGACCAGCCGAGGGCTGAGGCTTTGCTGGCGGATGTCCTGGCGAAGGGTCCGACCTCCGAACCGGCCCTGACCATGGCGGTGTTCTACAAATTGCAGAACGGCCGGCTCGCTGAGGCCACCGACATCATGTTGAAGGCCCATGCGGCGGCCCCGGCGGCGCCCGCCACGACCGCCAATCTGGGCGAGCTGTATATTCGGGATGGCAAGCCGCAAAAGGCGCTCGATCTCGCCAACGCCGAAAAGCCGCCGGTGTCGACCTCGATACAGATCTACAGCCTCAAAGCCGCCGCCTATCTCGCGCTTGGCCAGAAGAAGGAGGCGAGGGATACGTATGCCAACCTGCTGAAGCAGGATGCCAGTGTTGTCGGCGCGCGCCGTCAGCTTGTCGCGTTGCTGATCGAGGCCGGTGATTTCGAAGCCGCCCGTTCGACACTGACCGCCGGGATTGCCGCCAGTCCCAGAAGCTATCAGCTCTATCAGGACCTCGCGATGATCGACCTCAAGTCGACCGGGGTGGAAGCCGCGCTGGCGACCGCTGACCGGCTGATGAGTCAGGATCGCGACTTCGAGGACCTGCTCGCGTTGAAGGGCGATCTTTATTTGGCGGCGAATCGCCCCAATGACGCGGTTGACGCCTTCCAAAAGGAATTCCAGGCGCACCGGTCCAGCGTCCTCGTCGTCAGGTTGGCGGCGTCGGAAATGCGGGCCGGCCGGGTCGATACCGCGATCAAGCTGTTGGTTGAGTGGGCCAGTTCCCATCCGGACGATCTCCCGGTGATCCAGCAATTGTCGGAGATCCTGCTCGCGAGCGAACGTTATTCGGACGCGGCGAACTATCTGGAGCAGATGCTTAAGAAGAAGCCGTATGACGCGATCGCGCTGAATAACCTCGCCTGGATCTATCAGCAGCAGGGTGACCCGCGGGCGTTGAATACCGCGCGACGGGCTTATGTTCTGGCACCAAACGCGCAGACCGCGGACACGTTGGGGTGGATCCTGGTGACCACCGGGGACGCGACCAATGGCGTTGCGTTGTTGCGCCAGGCGACCACCGAAGCGTCGAACGATCCCCGCGTGGTGTATCATTACGCGGTCGCGCTGAAGGACTCGGGCGATAAGAACGAGGCGATCAAGCAGTTGACTGTTGTGGTTGGCATGAAAGGGCCCGCGAAAGAAAAAGAGGACGCGCAGAAGCTGCTGACCGATCTCAAAGGGTCCTGAATCGGCCGCGCGCCGCGAATTGCCCGCGATGGCCTGATGCCACCGATCAGGCTGCTGACGTTCTCGACGTTGTTTCCGAACAATGCGCGGCCCAATCATGGCGTGTTCGTGGAGAACCGCCTGCGTCACCTTGTCGCGAGCGGTGAAGCCACCAGTGAGGTGGTCGCTCCGGTTCCGTGGTTCCCGAGTTCCCACCCATGGTTCGGCGATTGGGCGGTGAACGCTCGGGTGGTCAGGCGGGAGATCCGGCATGGACTGACGATCCGGCATCCGCGTTTTCCGGTGATCCCCAGGTTCGGCATGTCGCTCGCGCCCGCGCTGCTGTATCGGGCGATGGTGCCGGTCGTTGGGCGGCTCATCGCCGAGGGGCCTGGCTCCGATGTCCCCCGCTTCGATGTCCCCCGCTTCGAGGTCATTGACGCGCATTACCTTTACCCGGATGGAGTGGCGGCGGTCCGGTTGGGCCAGCGTTTCGGGCTTCCGGTCGTGTTGACCGCGCGCGGCACCGATGTCAGCCTGATCCTGCGGTTCGCGAGGCCGAGAAAACTGATCCAGCAGGCAATCGAGGGCGCCGCGGCGGTGATCGCGGTCAGCGCCGCGTTGAAGGAGGCGTTGGTTGAGATCGGCGCGCCCGCATCCAAGGTCACCGTGTTGCGCAATGGCGTGGACACCGCGCTGTTCTGTCCGCCCGCCGATCGCGCGGCCGCCCGTGCGACTCTGGGCTTTACCCGGCCGACCCTGATTTCCGTCGGCCTGCTGATCGAACGGAAAGGCCACCACCGCACCATCGAAGCGATGACGAAACTGCCGGACTTCGACCTGGTCATCGTCGGGGAGGGGCCCGAAAAAGACCGGCTGAATGCCCTCATCGCCCGCCTTGGCGTCGGTGAACGGGTGCGGCTGCTCGGGGCCCACCCACACGCCGAGCTGCCGATGTTGTACGGCGCCGCCGATGCCTCCGTCCTTTCGTCATCCCGAGAGGGCTGGGCCAATGTGCTGCTGGAGTCGATGGCGTGCGGCACCCCGGTGGTCGCCAGCCCGATCTGGGGCAACCCCGAGGTCGTGCGCACCCCGGCGTCCGGCGTGATCACGCGGGAGAACTCGGCCGATGGGATCGCCGAGGGCGTGCGCCGCCTGTTCGCCGCCATGCCAATGCGCGAGGCGACCAGGGCCTATGCTGAGCCATTCAGTTGGGATGAAACCACCGCCGGACAGTTGGCGCTGTTTCGCCGGGTGATCGCCCAGGGGGCGACAGCCAAGGGGGCGACGGACTGACAAGCGTTGCGCGATTCGGTAGAGTCCCCGCCGAAGGAGCCCCCATGCACGTCGCGACCTCATCCGCGTTCAAGGAGAACGCCCACCGCGCCCTGGGCGATGCCGGTCTGCAACGCGCGCTGGCCCGCAGCGGGTCCAGTTTCATCGCTCGCCGGGCCGCCGCGGTGGCGAACCTGCCCGAGTTCGAACAGCTGCGCGACACCGCCCGCGACATCAAGAACCACACGCTGGCGAATTTGGATTTTTACCTGGAGGCGTACGAGGCGAAGGTGCTCGCGTCCGGCGGTCAGGTGCATTGGTGCGCCGACGCCGATGCCGCACGTGCGGCCGTCTTGGCGATTTGCGAAACCGCCGACGCCCGCACCGTCACCAAGGGCAAGTCGATGATCGGCGAGGAACTCGCGATCAATGAGCACCTGGAACGGCACGGCATCGAGCCGGTGGAGACCGATCTCGGCGAGTACATCATCCAACTGCGCCACGAACTGCCGAGTCACATCATCGCGCCCGCGTTCCATTTGAACATGGAAGACTGGGAGGAGGCGTTTCGCAAATCGCACACCGACCTGCCAGCCGACCGCGTGTTCGCCGAGCGCCGCGACATTCAGATCGGAAGAGCGTGGTGTAGGGAAAGAGTGTAGATCTCGGTGGTCGCCGTA
>CALFNB010000357.1 GCA_937902425.1 uncultured Acetobacteraceae bacterium
GCGAGCACGCGCTGCGCCGCTATCCGAACGGCGAGGAACGCTGCATCGCCTGCAAACTCTGTGAGGCGATCTGTCCCGCGCAGGCGATCACCATCGAGGCGGAGCCTCGGGAAGATGGGTCGCGCCGCACCACCCGCTACGACATCGACATGACGAAATGCATCTATTGTGGGCTTTGCGAGGAAGCCTGCCCGGTCGATGCGATCGTCGAGGGCCCGAATTTCGAGTTCGCGACGGAAACGCGGGAAGAGTTGCTCTATAACAAAGATAAGCTGCTGGCGAATGGCGACCGGTGGGAACCTGAACTCGCGCGGCGGCTGGAACTGGACGCGCCCTACCGATGATCGTCGATTTCTTCTTTTATCTGTTCGCGGCGGTGCTGCTGATCTCGGCCACGTTGGTGGTCAGTTCGCGCAATCCGGTGCATTCGGTGTTGTTCCTGATCCTGGCGTTCTTCAATGCCGCCGCGTTGTTCCTGATCGCCGGCGCCGAGTTCCTGGCAATGATCCTGGTCGTGGTTTATGTCGGCGCGGTCGCGGTGCTGTTCCTGTTCGTGGTCATGATGCTCGACATCGACTTCGAGCAATTGCGCGGCGGCCTGCAACGCTATGCCGGCGTTGGCGCCGCCGTCGGCGCGGCGTTGCTGGTGGAGTTCGCGGTCGCGCTTGGCGGCTGGAAGCTGGCGCCAAACGTGGAACAAATTCTGGGGTCGCCAACACCCTCCGACGTCAGCAACACCCAGGCGTTGGGCCGCATCCTTTACACCGACTACCTGTTCCTGTTTCAGGCCGCCGGCCTCGTGCTGCTGGTGGCGATGATCGGCGCCATCGTGCTGACGTTGCGCGACCGCAAGACATCGCGGCATCAGAACATCGGTATGCAGAACGCCCGGACGGTCGCCGAGACGCTGGAAGTCCTCACGATTTCGCTCGGCGCCGGGACCACGGCGAGCGGCGGCTTCCTGCGGCCGAAACAGCCGGAACCCGAGCCTGAAGAAGAGCCGGTCCATGGCCATCACTGAAAGCGGCCCGAAATGACATCGGTCAGCCTCAATCATTATCTGGTCGTCAGTGGCATCCTGCTGGTGATTGGCGTGTTCGGCATCTTCCTCAACCGGAAGAACGTGATCATCATTCTGATGTCGATCGAGTTGATCCTGCTCGCGGTCAATCTCAACCTCGTCGCGTTCTCGGCCGCGTTGAACGATCTCACGGGCCAGGTGATGGCGATGTTCGTGCTGACGGTCGCCGCCGCCGAGGCCGCGATCGGTCTGGCCATCGTTCTCGTCTATTTCCGCAATCGCGGATCGATCCAGGTTGAAGACGTCAACCTGATGAAGGGCTGACATGGTTTACGCGATCGCCGTCTTCGCGCCTTTGGTGGGCGCCCTGATATCCGGCCTGCTCGGCAAGGCGATCGGCGATCGTGCGGCCATGGGCGCGTCGGTGCTCGGCATGCTGATCGCCGCATTCTGCGGTCCCTACGCGTTCTTTACGCTGGATGAGCCTGGCGTCGTCGATCTCGGCACCTGGATCGAAGCCGGTAAATTCCACGTCGACTGGGCTTTGCGCTACGACACGCTGGCGGCGGCGATGGTCGCCATGGTGTCGTTCGTGTCGATGCTGATCCATGTCTATTCGATCGGCTACATGGCGCACGATGCCTGTCCGCGCTACCGGTTCTTCGCGTATCTGTCGCTGTTCAGTTTCGCGATGTTGATGCTGGTGTCGGCCGACAACCTCGCGCAACTGTTTTTCGGCTGGGAAGGCGTCGGCCTCTGTTCCTACCTGCTGATCGGCTATTGGTATGATCGTCCCGCTGCCTGCGCCGCCGCGATCAAGGCGTTCATCGTCAACCGCATCGCCGATCTGCCGTTCGCCGTGGGCCTCGCGCTGATCTTCCTGGCGTTCGGTTCCATCGAGTTTTCGTCAATCTTTCCTGATGTCACCAAACACGGCGCCGACACCTATCATCTGTTCGGCACCAACTTTCCGATGCTGGAGGTGATTGGGTTCCTGCTGTTCATCGGTGCCATGGGCAAGTCGGCGCAACTCTTTCTGCACGTCTGGCTGCCCGACGCGATGGAGGGGCCGACGCCGGTCTCCGCGTTGATTCATGCCGCGACGATGGTGACCGCCGGCGTGTTCCTGATGGCGCGGATGTCGCCGCTGATGGAATACGCACCGTACGCTCTGACGTTCGTGACGTTCATCGGCGCGTCCACCGCGTTGTTCGCCGCCACCGTTGGCTGTGTGCAGAACGACATCAAGCGGATCATCGCCTATTCGACCTGCTCGCAACTTGGTTACATGTTCGTGGCGGCGGGCGTTGGCGCTTACCAGGCCTCGATCTTCCACCTCATCACCCATGCCTTCTTCAAAGCGCTGCTGTTCCTCGGTGCCGGCTCGGTGATCCACGCGATGTCGGATGAGCAGGACATTCGCCGCATGGGCGGGCTGGCGAGGCTGATCCCGGTCACCTGCCTGGTGATGTGGATCGGCAACCTCGCGCTGGCCGGCATTCCGCCGTTCGCCGGAGCGTACTCCAAGGATGCGATCATCTCGGCCGCATATTTGGCGCACACCAACATCGGCAGCTATGCCTTTGTCTGCACCGTGCTGGCGGCGTTCCTCACGGCGTTTTACTCATGGCGGCTGCTGTTCATGACCTTTCACGGCACGTCGCGCGCCGACCACCACACCTTGGAGCATGTGCACGAGTCGCCACTGGTGATGCTGGTGCCGCTGCTGCTGCTGGCCACCGGCGCGTTTTTCGCTGGCATGGCGTTGCATGGCTGGTTCATCGGTGAGGCGCAGGCGGATTTCTGGAATCATTCGATCTTCAATCGTCCCGATAACACGATCATCCCGCAACTTGAGCACGTCCCGGCGGCGGTCGAATACGCCCCGCTGATTTTCGCCGCGGCCGGCATCCTGCTGGCCTGGATCATGTATGTCGTCAGACCGGACTTGCCGCGCACCCTGGCGAGACATAACCGCCGGATTTACTTCTTCCTGCTCAACAAATGGTATTTCGATGAGCTGTACGATCGCATCTTCGTACGGCCGCTGTTCTGGCTGGCGCGCTATTCGTGGCGGATCGGCGATGCGACCATCATCGATGGCGTGCCGAACGGTCTCGCGGCGCTCGCCGCCGGCGGCTCGCGGGAGGCGGTGAAGATCCAGACCGGATCGCTCGCGGCTTATGCCTTTGTCATGCTGATCGGCGTCGTCGTGCTGGTCGGCGTCTTCATGTTCTTCCGGTGATCCCAATGAACGCCGCGGGCTTCCCTATCCTGTCGCTGATCACCTGGCTGCCGCTGATCGGCTGCGTCGTGATCATGGCGGTGCGTGGCGATGAGGCGACCGTCGCCTCCAACGCGCGCTGGACCGCGCTGTGGACGAGCCTGCTCGTGCTGGCATTGTCGCTGGTGCTGTGGGTCAAATTCGATCCGCGCGAGCCGGGGTTTCAGTTCAATGAGTCGATCGCGTGGCTGCCGCATTATCGTATCGGCTACAAAATGGGCGTCGATGGTATCTCGACATTGTTCGTTCTGTTGTCGACCGTTCTGACCCCGATTTGTATCCTCGCGAGCTGGGATTCGATCCAGGTCAAAGTTCGCGAATTCATGCTCTCGTTCCTGATCCTGGAAACGATGATGGTCGGCATGTTCTGCGCCACCGACTTCGTCGTGTTCTACATGTTCTTCGAGGCGGTGCTGATCCCGATGTATCTGATCATCGGTGTCTGGGGCGGGCCTCGCCGGGTTTACGCGGCGGTGAAGTTCTTCCTGTTCACGTTGACCGGATCGGTGCTGATGCTGCTGGCGCTGATCGCCATGTGGCTGCACGCCGGAACGACCGATATCTCGGTACTGATGGACACCCGCTTTCCGGTGCACATGCAGACCTGGCTGTTCTTCGCGCTGATGGCTTCGTTCGCGGTCAAGGTGCCGATGTGGCCGGTCCACACCTGGTTGCCCGACGCGCACGTGGAGGCGCCGACCGCTGGCTCCGTCATCCTGGCCGGCGTGCTGTTGAAGATGGGCGCTTACGGTTTCCTGCGCTTCTCGGTACCGATGCTGCCTGACGCCTCGCAGACTTTCGCGCCGCTGGTGTTCACGCTGTCGGTCATCGCCGTGGTCTACACGTCCTTCGTCGCGCTGGCGCAGGAGGACATGAAGAAGCTGATCGCCTATTCCTCCGTCGCGCATATGGGGGTCGTGACGATCGGTATCTTCACTTTCAATGAGCAAGGCGTCCAGGGCGCGCTGTTCCAGATGTTGTCGCACGGCATCGTTTCGGCCGCGCTGTTTCTGATCGTTGGTGTGGTGTACGACCGGATTCATTCGCGCGAGATCGTGCGTTACGGCGGTCTCGCCGACCGGATGCCGGGGTACGCGCTGGTGTTCATGGTGTTCACCTTGGCCTCGGTCGGATTGCCGGGCACCGCCGGGTTCATCGGTGAGTTCCTGGTCATCATCGGCGCGGCACAGATCAATTTCTGGCTCGCGTTGCTCGGTGGTCTCGGCATGATCCTGGGCGCCGCGTACATGCTGTACCTGTACCGGCGCGTCATCTTCGGCACGATCACGCACGCTGATCTGAGACACATTCTCGACCTCAATCCGCGCGAGTGGGCGGTGTTCGCGCCGCTGGTCGTGCTGACGTTGTGGATGGGTATCTATCCATCCAGCTTCACGGGCTTCTTCGATGAGAGCGTGGCGGCGATGGTGCAACACCACCATGCCGCGGTGGCGAGCACCGTACGGCTGGCCCAGGAAATGGTGCATTGATGAACTGGACGTTGGCATTGCCGGAGTTGGTGCTCGCATGTTGTGGCATGGCGATCCTGGTATTCGGGGTACTGCGCAAGCAGGACAGCACGATGCTGGCGACCATGTTCACGATCGGGGCGTTTGTGATCGCCGGCATGCTGGTCGCGACACGGGTCAGCGGTTTCGGCTTCAACGGCCAGTTCGTCTCCGATGCGTTCGCCACGTTTAATAAAGAGCTGATCCTACTGGGTGGTGCGTTGGCTCTGATCCTTTCGCTCGACTGGAACCGGTCGCAGGGTATCGCTCGGTTCGAGTACCCCGTGCTGGTGCTGTTCGCCACGGTCGGCATGATGATCATGGTGTCGGCGTCGAACCTGATGACGCTGTATCTGGGGCTGGAACTGCAATCTTTGTCGCTCTACGTGCTGGCGGCGTTCGCCCGCGACAATCTGCGGTCGTCGGAGGCGGGACTTAAATACTTCGTACTGAGCGGCCTCGCTTCAGGGTTGCTGCTGTACGGCATCTCGCTGGTTTACGGCTTCTCCGGCACCATGGACTTCCAGGCATTGCACATGGCGTTGAGGACGCCGGCCGCCGCGCCGCCGGGCCTGATCGTCGGCATTGTGTTCGTGCTGGTGGGGTTGGCGTTCAAGGTCTCCGCCGTGCCGTTCCACATGTGGACACCCGACGTTTACGAGGGCGCGCCAACCCCGGTCACCGTATTCTTCGCCACTGGGCCGAAAGTCGCGGCGATGGCGTTGCTGTTGCGGGTGATGGGCACGTCCTTCGCGGAACTGGTTCCGGCGTGGCAATCGTTGATCGTTCTGATGTCGATCGCCTCGATGGTACTCGGCGCGCTGGCCGCGATTGGGCAGCGGAATATCAAACGGCTGATGGCGTATTCCTCGATCGGGCATATGGGGTACGCGTTGATTGGCCTCGCGGTCGGTTCGTCGGATGGCGTGCGCGGTGTGCTGGTCTACATGACGGTTTATGTGGCGATGACGGCGGGAACCTTCGCCTGCATCATGGCGATGAAGCGCGACGGCCGGCCGGTTGAACAAATCTCTGACCTTTCGGGCCTCGCGACCACCGATCCTGGGCTCGCGATGGCGCTCACCGTGTTTATGTTCAGCCTCGCGGGGATCCCGTTGATGGCGGGGTTCTTCGCCAAGCTCTACATCTTCCTGGCGGCGGTGAAGGGCGGCCTGTGGACATTGGCGGTGATCGGTGTGCTGACGAGCGTCGTCGGCGCGTTTTATTATATCCGCATCATTAAGGTGATGTACTTCGATCCGCCGGCCGAGGCATTCGATCGAAGGCCGCCGGCGTTGTCGTTTGTGGTCGCTGCGACCGGCCTGTTTACCGCGTTCTTCTTTCTGTTTCCGGCGCCAGTGGTGGACGCGGCGGAGATGGCGTCACGGGTTTTGTTCCGGTAGAGGAAGATCAGGGCGCTGCCCTGAAACCCGCCAGGAGGCGCATTGGTCCGCTCTTCGCGGCCCAATCCTGGACCTCCGTCAAAGGGCGAGGCCCTTTGAAATCTGTCCATTGG
>CALFNB010000358.1 GCA_937902425.1 uncultured Acetobacteraceae bacterium
GAGCGTCAACGTGCAGACCGTCGCCTCGGCCGCTGAGGAATTGTAGGCCTCGGTCGGAGAGATCGCCCGCCAGGTGACCCAGTCGTCCGAAATGGCGAACAAGGCGGTGCAGGACGCCAATCGTACCGACGTCATCGTCAAGACCCTGGCGGAAGGGGCGCAGAAGATTGGCGAGGTCGTCAGCCTGATCAGCGCCATCGCCGGGCAGACCAATCTGCTCGCGCTGAACGCGACAATCGAGGCGGCGCGTGCCGGAGATGCCGGTAAGGGTTTCGCCGTGGTCGCCGCCGAAGTGAAGGGGCTGGCGAACCAGACGGCGAAGGCCACGGACGATATCCGGCACCAGGTCGCGCAGATCCAGGTGGCGACCAAGGAGGCCGTGACGGCGATCGAGGCGATCTCTCAAACAATCGGTGAACTGAGCCAGATAGCGACCGCGATCGCCTCGGCGGTCGAGGAGCAGGGCGCGGCGACGCAGGAGATCGCCCGCAACGTGCATGAAGCGGCGATGGGTACGCAACAAGTGAGCACCAACATCAATGGTGTCAGTCAAGGCGCGATGGAGACCGGGACAGCGGCTTCTCAGGTGCTTGACGCCGCTGGCGCGCTGTCCCGCCAGGCCGAGCAACTCAGCGGCGATGTCCAGCGGTTTATCGGCGACGTCAAGGCGGGGTGATCTGGCGGGCGATCAGCTGATCCGTCGAAACGATCAATCGCTCCGTACGGTAAACAGATGAAAGATATAACCGTACGGGATATGGCCGGCGGCGGTGACCAACGGCGCGACCATCTGAAACAGCGTCTGCTCCGCCTCCGTCTCACCGAGCGCATCAATCGCGGCGCGGGCATGCGAGGACGATAATGCCAATCCGGTAAACGCCTCCGAAGACAGCTGCGACGTCACGCGCTCGATCAGATGTGTGAAATCGCGGAACCCAACAGTGCGCGACAATTCGGCGGTGTAGTCCGGACGAACATAGGCGCGCGGGCCACCGTACTGGGCCAGAAACTTCACCACCGCGGCGGCCGCGGGCGAGCGCTCGGTGTCTCGGACGTACTCCACGATCGCCAGGATCCCCGACGGGATCAGGACGCGATGCGCTTCGCGGAAGAATTCCCCCCGGTCGAACCAATGCGCCGCGGTCGCGGCCACGACCGCGCGGGCGCTCCTGGTCGCGATCGGCAGTTTCCGTGCCAGGCCGTCACGATACGCGATGCCCGCCACGCCGGCGGACATGGCGTCCGCCTTGCTCCGCATGTCGGACGCCGGTTCAATCCCGACAATCGGCACGCCAACCGGCAGCAACGCCCGCAACTGACGGGTGAAGGTCCCGGTGCCGCTGCCAACATCGACCACCACGCCGCCCGCTGCTGGAGGTTCCTCGATGATCGAGCCGGATAAAGCCGTCAGCAGCCGTTCAGGGTAGTCAGGGCGAGCGCTGGCATAGCGGTCCGCGGCACCCTGGAACCGTTCGGAGGCATGCGGCAACGTCGTGTCTCCGTAACAAAATGCGCTGCGGCGCGCAGGGTGCGGCAGGCGCCCACCGCCGTCAAACCCCCATCCCCGTCAAACCCGAGTGACCTTCCGCATTCACCGATTGTAAGGTCGGCGCATGGATCACACGTCGATTTCCTACGGGCAACTGATCCGGTTGCCCAATGTTCGCGCGCTGCTGTCGGCGACCTGCCTGTCGCGTCTGGCGGGACGGATGTTCACCATCGTCATCGTGTTCCACGCACTGGCGGCGTTTGGGTCTCCGACACTCGCCGGGTGGGTTTCGTTCGCGGCCGTGGCGCCGGGCCTCGCCGTCAGCCCGCTGGCCGGCGCGTTCCTGGATCGGGCGGGCGCGCTCCGAGGCATCCTCGTCGACCTGGCCCTCAGCGCCGGTCTGCTACTGGCGCTCGCCGCCGCCATCCGGCTGGGATGGGCCAGCCCGAGCGTCCTGCTGCTGCTGGCGGCGGCCTACGCCCCCACCAGCCCGTTGAGCGCGGCCGGCATCCGCGTCCTGCTGCCCCGCCTGGTGCCGTCGCATGCCCTCGATCGAGCCAACGCGCTGGACACCGCGGTGCATGGCGTGGTCGACGTGGTGGGGCCGTCGCTCGCGGGCGCACTGATGGGGTTCGCCGGTGCGACACCGGCATTCATCGTGATCGCCGCGGCATATGGCGTGGCGGCTCTCTGCGTCGCGCTCATCCGCGGCGCCAGACCGCCGCCGCGTTCATCCCGACGGTTCCTGGCCCAGTCGGCGGAGGGGCTGGTCACGGTGTTCCGGCGGCCGCTGCTGCGAGGCCTCGCCGTCGGCTACGCGCTGAACAACTGCACCTGGGGCATCCTGGTGGTCGCCGTGCCGGTGTTCATGGCGCATCGATTCGACGCTGGTAACTGGCAATCGTTCGCCGGCCTGGTCTGGGCTGGGGCGGGCCTGGCGGGAAGCGTTGGCTCGCTGGTGGCGGGCCAGATGCGGTTGCTCGGCCGGGAGGTGCCGGTGATGACGGTGTGCATGGTGCTGACCGCGCTCGCCGCGTGGCCCGTCGCGGCGGCGTTCGGTGTCGCCGGGCTTTGCATTGGGCTGGCGGTCGTGGGGCTGTTGGCCGGCCCGATCGACGTGGCCCTGCTGACCTTGCGGCAGCGGCGTACCGAGCCCGCCCTTCTGGGCCGTATCCTGGCCGTGTCGATGAGCGTCAACACGGCGGGATTTCCGGTCGGCACCGCGCTTGGCGGCATGCTGGCGGCCTGGTCGGTTCCGGCGGCATTCATCGCCGCGGCAATTGCCTCCCTGCTCGGCGCGCTGGCCACCTGGTGGCTTATTCCGGTGGCGGATCGGTGAGGGCCGGTGGCGGATCGGTGAGGGCCGGTGGCGGATCGGTGAGGGCATTCAGTTGGTCCCGCAATTCATCCGCTGACACCCCGGCCGCTCGCAGCGCGCGCAACGTCGTCGCCCGGTCCCGCTTGGCCAGCCGTCGCCCAGAGCCGTCCGTCAGCAGCCGATGGTGCGCGTAAACCGGCGTCGGCCAACCCATCAGCGCCTGCAGCAACCGATGCGGATGCGTAGCCTGCTTCAGGTCCTCGCCGCGGGTCACCAAAGTGACACCCTGCAGCGCATCGTCGTGGGTCACGCAGAGATGGTAGCTGGTGGGCGTGTCCTTGCGCGCCAGCACGACGTCGCCGAAGCGGGCCGGATCGGCGGCGATGGTGCCCTCGGCTTCCTCCTCGAACGTCAGGCCTTCGATCAGCGCGCGCGCCATGTCCAGGCGCAGCGCATGCGGCTGGTCCGCCCGGGCGGCACGCTCGGCCTCGGACAGCGCACGGCAGGTGCCCGGATAAACCGGTCCCCCATCCGGCCCATGCGGCGCGGCGGCGATCACCCGCCGCTGGATGTCGGCGCGGGAGCAGAAACACGGATACAGCAGCCCCCGCGCCCGCAAACTGTCCAGCACGGCGGCGTAGTCGGCCAAATGCTCGGACTGCACGCGGACCGGACCGTCCCAGTCGAGGCCCAGAAACGCCAGGTCCTCCAGGATCGCGGCCGCGTACTCAGGGCGGCAACGAGTCGGATCGATGTCCTCCAGCCGCAGCAAGAATCGTCCCCCGGCGGCCCGCGCCCGCCGCCACGCGGTCAACGCCGAGAACGCGTGACCCAAATGCAAATACCCGGTCGGACTGGGCGCGAATCGCGTGACGATCGACATGGACTTACCGTTTACAACTCCGACCTTGACCCAGGGATCGACACCGGCAACGTGGCGCGAGAGACTCCCGGGCCAGACCCTCGGTGAGACCTGAGGAACAAGGGAGCGTATCATGCCGGACGTGTTGGAAGCCGTGCACTGGGGGCCCGCCTCGAAGGGCACACCGAAGCAACTGGTGGTGCTGTGCCACGGCCTCGGCGCCGATGCCTACGACCTCATCGATCTCGCCCCCTCCTGGGCCGACGCCGCGCCGGACGCGCTGTTCGCCTCGGTCAACGCCCCGGACGAGCACTACTCAGGCTTTGGCCGCCAGTGGTGGGCGGTCAGTGACCGGCGGCCCGAGGTCATGGCCGATGGCGTCCGCCGCGCCGCCGGCTTCCTGAACGCGTTCGTCGATGCCGAACTGGTCCGACTCGGCCTGCCCGCCGATGCCTACGCTCTGATGGGGTTCAGCCAGGGCGCGATGACCGTGCTGTTCACCGGCTTGCGGCGCCCGGTCGCGCCGCGGGCGATCCTGGCGTTTTCCGGAGCGCTGATCGCCCCGGAAACGCTTGCGGTGGAGTTGCGGAACAAAGCCCCTGTGCTGCTGGTGCACGGGGAGGCCGACGGCCAGGTGCCGGTCCTCCGCTCCCGCGAGGCCGAGGCGGTGCTGCGAGCGGCGGGCGTTCCGATTGAATCGCTGTATGTCCCGAACCTCGGGCATGGCATCGACGACGCCGGCATCGCGATGGGATCGGCGGCGTTGCGCCGCGCCTTTCCGTGACCAACCGCGTTGTCATGACGAAGCCGTGAAACCGGGACAACCCCGAGTCGCTCCGGTTGCGGCGACTCCTGGCCTCTGTCATAAGCGCCATGGGCGTGAGCCCTGTGGATAGACTGACGACGCGGCATTGGACGGGTCGACGTTCCATGACCCGGCCGGAGTTCGCGCCCAAACGTAGAGGGTTGGCGCGTGCCTGACGGCGGATTCCATTTTCCCGCGCTGGTATTGAACGCGGATTTCCGTCCGCTCTCGTATTTCCCGCTGTCGCTGTGGTCGTGGCAGGATGCGATCAAGGCCGTGTTCATGGACCGCGTCTCGGTGCTGAGCGAATACGCGACCGAGGTCCATTCCCCCAGCGTCACCATGCGGCTGCCGAGCGTGATCGCGTTGAAGGACTACATACCGTCCGCGCGCCGCCCGGCGTTCACGCGGTTCAACGTGTTTCTGCGCGATGCCTTCCATTGCCAGTACTGCGGCGGCCGGTTTCCGACGCCGGACCTGACCTTCGACCACGTGATCCCGCGCAGCCGGGGCGGCCGCACCACGTGGGAAAACGTGGTCACCGCGTGCGGCGGCTGTAATCTGCGCAAGGGATCGCGTCTGCCGCGCGAATGCCGGATGTTCCCGCGCCTGGCGCCGCGACAGCCGACGACGTGGGAGTTGCAGGATAACGGGCGCGCGTTTCCGCCCAACTACCTGCATGAGGACTGGCGCGATTACCTGTACTGGGACAGCGAACTCGACAGTTAGGCCGCGCGGCGTCATCCGCCGGCTGGTCCGGACGAGCCAGGACGATATGCGGCCGTCGACGTGGGACGGCCGGGGGCATCGCACCCCCGGCCGTTCCGCGTCAGGCCTTGTCGAGCCAGAACGTATCGTAACGGTCGCAATCATAGATGCCGAAATAGTCCTTCGGATTATGACCCTTCACGTAGTTGTAGTAGATATCGAGAATGTTCTCCCATGCGACCGGCAACACCGGCGGGTCCGCTTCCATGATATCCTCGCATTGATGGATCAGCGCGAGACGTTTCGCGGTATCGACCTCGGCGTCGATCTGGTCCAACAGCGCATTGAATTTCGGGTTGTCCCACTTCGAATAATTCTGCGGTCCACCGCCCCGGTACCAGGCGTTGAAATAATCTGACGGATCCAGCAGAGTCGAAACGACCGCGCCGATCGCGAGGTCGTAATTGCCCGACGTGGTATCGTCGAACCACACCGACTCCACGACCGTTCGCAGATTGCACTCAACGCCCAGACCTTCCTGCAGCATGGCCTGAATCGCCTGCGCCCAGACCTTGAAGCTGGCCACGTCGCGCACCATGAAGTCGAGGCTTTTGACCGAGCTCGCGGCGCCGGACGCGGCCCACAGCGCCTTCGCCTCCTTTAGCGCCGCGGTGGTATCTTCCTGGTAGCCGAGGCGCTTGCTCATCTGATCGGCCGGCGTGGCGAATTCGGAGAACGGGTAGATGAACCCGCCAACGCGCATCGGCGTGATGTCCTTGACCGCGTCGACCAGTGTCGGCCTGTCGAACGCGAGATGCATCGCCCGCCGCACCCTGGGATCGTCGAACGGCTTCTTCTTGGTGTTGACGTAGACCGCCTGAATGACGCTCTGATTGAACTGTGCCACCGACATGCCCGCCGTTGCCTTTGCTTTACGCGCGGACACCGGGTCGCAGATCCGGGCGTAATCGATCCGGCCGGACAGGATCGACGAACCAAGCTCGGTCGAGAAAGGAAGCAGGTTGTAAAATTCAATGCCGTCCAGCATCGGCAGGCCCTTGTTCCAATAATTCTTATTGGCTTCCATCACCCAAACTTCGTTCTCGATGCGCCGCTTCGATCTGAACGGGCCGGTACCGGGGATGTCCATGACCTTGCGAAGATTGTAGGCATTGTCCTCCAGCGTCTTTTGGCGGAAGATCACGTTCCAGCCGCTGGCGAAGGCGGACATCATGAAGTTGACCGGGCGCGGCGCCGATAATTTGAACTGCACCGTGTATTTATCCGGCGCGGTGATCTCGCTCACGGTTTTGAACAGAATACTGCGCGGAATGGCGATCCCCGATGGTGGCTTCGAGATTCGATCGTAGGTGGCTTTGATGTCGGCGGAGGTCATCTCGGCACCGTCGCTGAACATGACATCTTTGCGCAGATGGAACGTATAGGTCGAACCGTCTTTGGCGATTTCCCAACTGTGAGCGAGGTCCGGGACAATCGTCTTGCCGCTGTCCCTGGGGTCGCGCCTGATCAACAGGTCGAACATGGCGGATTGCTGACCAAGACTGCCGATGGTGCCCGATTGATGCACGTCGAAATGCGGCAGACGGCTGAGGATGCCATATTTCAGCACGCCGCCCTTTTTCGGGTTCGGCTCCGGGGGCGCCATCTGAAATTTCGAACCGTCGTATTCCAGCGGGATTTCCGCCTCCGCCCATCGCGGATGCAGCCCATACGCGGCGGCCACCGCCGCTGCCCCGCCCTTCAGGATGCCGCGGCGCGAGGTCTTGCCTGTCAGTCCGGTCATTTGTTTAATCCTCCCAACGTCATTGCTTTTTTTTCCGTCGTTGCTTTTTTCCGTCGTTGCTTTTTTTCTGTCGCCGCGCGCGCGCCGTGCTATCGTGCGCTGATCGATACGTCGGACAATAACACGGCGACACACAGGGAGTCACGGCTTGAGTTCCATAGGCTTGAGTTCCACGGGCTTGGGTTCCACGGGGGCGCTTCTGGAGGTCGATGACCTTCACACGCAATTTTTCACGCCACTCGGTGTGATCCGCGCCGTCGACGGCGTTTCCTACCACCTCAAACCCGGCGAGACGCTTGGCGTCGTGGGCGAGTCCGGCTGCGGCAAAAGCGTCACCGCCTTGTCGATCCTGCGTCTCGTCGCATCGCCTCCCGGCCGGATCACCGGCGGCGCGATCCGCTTCGAGGGCCGCGATCTGCTCGATCTGTCCGAGCATGAGATGGAAGCCATTCGCGGCAACGACATCTCGATGATCTTTCAGGAGCCGATGACCTCGCTCAATCCGTTGTATACCGCCGGCCATCAGATCGCCGAGGCGATCGCGCTGCATCAAGGCCTGTCGCGCAAGGACGCGATGGACGGCGCGATCGAAATGCTGCGCCGCGTGTCCATTCCGGAGCCGGAGCGGCGCGCCCAGTCGTATCCGCATCAATTGTCGGGGGGCATGCGGCAACGGGTGATGATCGCGATGGCGTTGTCCTGCAACCCGAAGGTGCTGATCGCGGACGAGCCCACCACCGCGCTGGACGTTACGATCCAGGCGCAAATCCTCGAACTGATGCGTGAGTTGCGGGAACGTCTCGGCACCGCGATGATCCTGATCACGCATGACCTCGGGGTGGTCGCCGAGAACGCCGATCGCGTGGTGGTGATGTACGCGGGACGCAAGGTCGAGGAGGCCGCCGTTGATGAATTGTTCGACCATCCTGGGCATCCTTACACGATCGGCCTGCTCGGTTCGATCCCACGACTTGATGCCGCGGCGCTGGCGAAGGGCAAACGGCCGCGGCTGACCGAGATCAAGGGCATGGTGCCATCGCTCGCCAACCTGCCGCCGGGCTGCACCTTCGCGGCTCGTTGCGCATTCGCCACGGAGCAATGCCGCGACGCCTATCCACCGTTGAAAACGCACCGGCCCGAACACCTGATCGCCTGTTGGCACGCGGACGCGATGCTGGGAGCCAACGCATGAGCCCGCTGGTGGGAGTTCAGGGCCTGAAGAAGCACTTTCCGGTTCATAAAGGCGTCTTTTCGCGCACGGCCGGGTTCGTCCATGCCGTCGATGGTATTTCGTTTCACATCGATCCCTCCGAGACGCTTGGTCTGGTCGGTGAAAGTGGTTGCGGAAAATCGACGGCCGGCCGGACGTTGCTGAAACTGCTGGAGCCGACCGGCGGAACGATCAAGGTGGACGGTGTCGATATCACCCACCTCGACCGCGAGGGCATGCTGCCGTACCGGCGGCGCATGCAGATGATCTATCAGGATCCCTACGCGTCGCTGAACCCGCGCATGTCGGCGGGCGATATCGTCGGTGAGCCGCTGATCATCCACGGCGATGGCGCGAACCGGATGGAACGCCGGGAAAAAGTCGCGGCGCTGTTTCAGCGGGTGGGTCTGCGGCCGGCGTTGATGGAGTCGTACCCGCACGAATTCTCCGGCGGGCAGCGCCAGCGCATCGGCATCGCGCGCGCGCTGGCGCTCGATCCGGAGCTGATCATCGGCGATGAGCCGGTGTCGGCGCTGGATGTGTCGATCCAGGCGCAGATCATCAATCTGCTGATGGACTTGCAGGACGAATACAAGCTGTCGTTCCTGTTCATCGCGCATGACCTCGGGGTGGTGGAGCACATCAGCCACCGGGTGGCGGTGATGTATCTCGGGCGTATCGTTGAGATGACGGACAAAACGACGTTGTTCGAGATGCCGTTGCATCCGTATACCGAGGCGCTGCTGTCGGCGGTGCCAATCCCGCGGGCGAGGTCGAGAGGGCGGCAGCGCGTGATCCTGACGGGGGATGTGCCAAGCCCGATCAATCCGCCGTCCGGGTGCCATTTCCATGCGCGGTGCCAGTACGCGATGGCGCGTTGCCGGGTTGAGGCGCCGTTATTGCGGGAGGTCGCGCCGGGCCATGTCGCGGCGTGCCATTTGCATGATGCGGGGGTGGCGTTTCCGTTGGCGGCGGCGGCTTGATGGGCGGGTTGGTGTTTGTGGCTCGGCCCCATTTGTCACGAAGCTCACGAAGCGCGCAAAGCTCACGAAGATGGCGTGGGTCGTCCAAGAATGCTTCGTGATAAACGGGACCGCGGTTGAGCACGAATGGAGCCGATGACTGGTACTGAACCCTGAGGGACCATCGAATGTTCGCTGCTCGGATCGGTTGAGACGCACCCAGGCGGTCGCGCTGCCCATCCATCGCGGTATTCTCATAAAACAGAATTCCGCACCAGTAAAACCCAATCAAATCAATGGTCTGGTCTTGTTTCATGAATCTTGATTTATGGGATGCTCGCGGCTCGCGTCCCGGTCCGGGGGTTCGCTTCCGGCCCCGGGGCGGCATACTGTCCTTGCCGCCCGTGGTCCTCCGGTGCAATTTCTTGACCCAACAGGAACGGCGTGGGGAACAAGAGATAGCGCCAATTGTTGCGCGACAATCTGGATGGTGATCGGGTGGCCGGCGGCAGGTTCGGCCGGCGCGGACCAACTGTCCGATGTTCGTTTTCCACTATTCGCGGGTGTCGACACGGACCCGGCACCGAACCGCGGATGGACGATCTGGCACCCGACAATGGAAACCGGCACCCATTTCCCCGGAAGGCGCGAGTGGCGGTTCCGAATGGCTTGAACCATGAGAAGCCTGAACTTTGGGAAGCATTGCCCGCAATACCAGGTTTTGGTATAGGGCGGGTGTGAGCAAAAACACGTCGTTCAGCGTCGGTGAGCATTTCAACGGCTTCATCGAGGCGCAGGTGAGTCAAGGCCGCTACAGCAGCGCCAGCGATGTTGTGCGCGCGGGCCTGCGCCTGTTGGAAGAACAGGAAACCAGGCTCGCCGCCCTGCGTGCCGCCCTTATCGAAGGTGAGGAAAGCGGCGTCAGTAGCCGTAGCGTCCACGACATATGGACGGAGGCAAAGGAACGAAGCGGCGTCGCGCGTGGGTAGCTACACTCTGTCGGGTGAAGCTGACGCCGACATTGAGAACATCGCCGAAGCCTCTTTGCGACAATGGGGCCTCACCCGCGCTGAAAAATACATCCTGGGTTCGCACGAAACATTCCAAATGCTGGTCGAATTTCCTGACCTCGGACGCGACGCGAGTCATATCCGGCCCGGCTATCGAAAGATAGCAACCGCGAGCCATTCGGTTTTCTACCGGAAGATCGAGGATGGCGTCCTGATTGTGCGCGTCCTCCATCAGCGTATGGATTTCAGGCGGCACCTGTAATCTGCATTTGGTGAGGGCCCGGCGCCAAAACGCTTCGCTCCGCGGTCGTTACGTTCACAACTTACGGGAAGTCCGAAAGTCTTAATTATCGGAAGCGATCGGACGGTGTCGCCTCAAGAACGGATGTTCTACATGACAGTTGAAATATTCCCTGAACGAAAGGGGAACCTGATAGGCAATGGCTGGTATCCACCCCTGTTTCACGATTCTTGAGAAATGCAACGGCGGTAGTCCGGCAATCACCCCTCGGATCGTCTCGCCGCTGTGTGTCCAGTCCTCACCCTTCGCGGGCATTTGGGCCACAACCGAGATAGCGTGGGTCATGCAAGACAGTTTCGTGAGCTTTGTGACATATTTGACCGTGCGTCAGCACGAACCATCCCAACGCCACGCACTCCCCCTACACCGACCCTCGCAACCGCGGATCCAGCGCATCCCTGATCCCGTCCCCCAGCAGATTGAACGACAGCACCGTCAGCGTGATCGCCGCTCCCGGAAACAGCACCAGCCACCACGGCGGCACCAACCCGGCGTTCAACGAATCGGCCAGCATGTTCCCCCAGGTTGGCGTCGGCGGCGGAATGCCAACGCCCAAAAACCCGAGCGATGCCTCGATGATAATCGCCACGCCCAGATGCGTCGTCGCCAGGATCAGATACGGCGCGACGCATTGCGGCAGGATATGCCGCATCATCATCCGGGTGTGCGACGCTCCCAGTCCACGAGCGGCCTCCACGTAGGACATTTCTTTCAACGACAGAACGACCGACCGGATGACCCGGCCGCCAAACGGTATTCGGGTGATCGCGATCGCGACGATCACGGTGCCAAACCCCGCCCCAAGCGCCATCGCGATCGCCATCGCCAGAATAAGGTCCGGAAACGATTGCAGGAACTCCATCACCCGTTGACTGAGCAAATCGAACCGGCCGCCGAAGTATCCGCAGGCCAGCCCCCAGAACGCACCAAACGTGGTGCCGAGTACGACCGCCGACACCGCGATCGTCAGCGAGGCGCGGCTGCCGTGGATGACCCGGCTCAATGTATCGCGGCCGATCTGGTCCGTGCCGAACACGTGTTTCTCGGTGGGCGGTTTGGTCATCGCGCGGAAGTCGGACTTCAATGGCGGATACAACGGCAGCACCGGCGCCGCGATCGCCAGCACGATGATCAGCGCCGCGATGCAGCCCCAGAACGCCGACAGCGGCGAGCGGCGCGCGAACACACGCAACGCGCGACCCGCCCGAGACAACCGTCCCGGATGCGAGATGGTTTCAATTCCGTCCAGCGGCGCGGTGATATCGCTCATTGGTAACGAATCCTCGGGTCAAGCCAGGCGATCGCCAGGTCGATCACGATGTTTATCATCACGAACACGACGGCGTAAACGAACACCAGGTTCTGCATCACGAACACGTCGCGCTCGCTCACCGCCGAGTACATCGCGAAGCCAAGGCCGGGTGTCGCGAAGGCGCGTTCAACGGGGATCGAGCCCGCCAGCACAAAGCCAAGTAAAATACCGGACAAGGTGATGACGGGCAGCAGCGCGTTCGGCAGCGCATGCACCGCGACCACGAGACGGCCGCTCAATCCCTTGGCGCGCGCGGTGCGGACATAATCCTCACGAATGACCTCCAGCAGAGCGGACCGCGCCATTCGCGCGATATAGGCCGCCTGCCCCATGCCAAGCACGAACGCCGGTCCGATCACGACCTGCAGGTTCTCCCACGGGTTATCCAACAGCGAAACGTTGGTCAGCGGCGGCCGGTAGCCGAACCAGAACAGCATCGCCAGGATGATCAGCATGCCCACCCAGAACCCCGGCACCGCCAAAAACAAAATGCTGACGAACCGCGCGATGTTGTCGCCCCAACTGTTCGGCCGCAACGCGCTGACGATCGCCACCGGAATGCCGACGATCCAGGACAGCACGACGGAAAGCAGCGCGATCTCCGCCGTCAGCGGGCCTCGGCGCAGCAGCATTTCGGCGACGCTCTCGGAGCGGAAGAACGAATGCCCGAAACTGCCGGAGGCGATGTCCCGCATCCAGTGCATATATTGCACGATCAGCGGGTCGCTCAGACCGAGTTGCGCCATGTAGCTGGCGCGTTCGACGGCACTGAGTTTGGTGTAGCCCTCCGGCCCGAACAGTGCCACCAGAGGATCGCCCGGCAGCACGCGCATGACCACGAAGATGACGACGGAGACGCCGAACACCGTCAGCACGCCGTACGCCAGCCGCCGCGTGATGTAGCTATACATGACGACCAAACATCAGGCGCCTTCGAGGATGCGAATGTCCCGCTCCGCCGCGTTACCCATTGCCTTCAGCGCCGCCTGATATTCCGGGCTGTCGTGCGCGGCGACCGCGGCGGCGACGCTGTCGAACTCGATCACCACGGTGCGTTGCGCGAGCCCGGCTTCGTAGGTCTTCGCCGGCACGCCGCGGACCAGGAATTTGCCGCCCGCCGCCGCGATCGCCGGTCCCGCGAGTTTCGCGTACGCCGCCATTGCGTCCGGGTTGGAGATCGAACGGTAGCAGCCGACCCAATATGCTTTCGCCATCGTTGTATTCCCTCAGTGGATATGCGGCAGATCGTCGCCGCGGGTTTCCCGGCCGAATATCATCGCGATGATACTCAGGCCGGCGAAGCAGGTCATGATCGCGGTCGCGGTGCTGAACTGGCCGCCCAGCATCGGCGTGATGAGGCCGGCGATCAATGGGCCGAAACTCGTGACCACGCGGCCGGTGCCATTGCAGAACGACACCGCGGTGGCGCGCACCTGGGTTGGGAACATTTCGGGTAGGTAGACGGCATGGCCGGAGAACACACCGAACACGAAATAACCGAACACCGGCAACAGGTAGGGATACAGGTCCCAACTGGTCACGCCGAGGAACAAGTACAGGCCGGAAACGATCGTGCCGAGATTGTAGAACACGATCGCCGGCCGCCGGCCGACCGCGTCGGCGATGAAGCCGAACGTCGCGTAGCCGAGGATGCCGCCAAGCCCCCAGAGCGTCATGCCGTGGCCGACGTATGGCGCGCTGGCCGCGCCGGTGATGCCGACCTTCTGCAACAACTGCGTCTGGATCGTCGGCAACCAGATCTGGCTGGTCCAGATCGCCAGCAACGTGCCCAGACAAAACAAAATGCCAATGAACGTGCTGTAGCGGTTCTCCTGAGTGAACAACTGCTTCGGCGCGAAGGCCAGGAACTTCTCGTCAGCCGCGCTGATCGAGCTGGCGGCTCGCAACTCCCGCCGGCGCGCCTGTACGTCCTTGAAACGTTCCGGTTCCTCCATGCCGCGGCGCAGGAACAGCAGCACCAGCGCGGGCACGATCCCGGCGTACATCACATAGCGCCAGCCATAGGGCCCGATCGAGGCGAAGAGCTGCCCGGCGATCAGGTTGCCGAACGCGGCACCGGTCATCATGATGCCGAGCACTTTGGCGCGCTGCTCGGTGGCGAAGGCTTCGGCGACCAGCGGGATGCCCACCACGATCTCGGCCCCGGTGCCCACGCCGGCGAAGAAGCGGAAAAAGCCCAGCATCCAGGTGCTGGTCGCGAGGCCCTGCAAACCGGTGAACACGGCGACCAGCACGACGCTGAGGATCAGGGTGCGGATGCGGCCGATGTAGTCGCCGACGACACCGAACGCGAAGCCGCCCAAGGCCCACCCCAACAGGCCGGCCATGCTGAGGAAGCCGCCAGCCTGACCGATCTGCGCGATGCTTGGGTTGCCGCCCAGAAGCTCGGTCAGCGCGGGCCGCAGCACGAGGTTGAACAAGCCAAAATCCGTCGCGTCCAGCATCCAGCCGAGCCAGGCGACGAGAAACACCATCCATTGATAACGTGTAACGTCCTTGACCCAGGACAGACCGCCTCTGGCGGCTTGCGTCGACGAACTCATCCTGAAACTCCCCTCCGACGTCTCTCACGGACGCTCTCAGCGCAATTCTAGCCACGGGAAGCGGCGACTTACAATCTCTCGCTGAGGCGGATCGCGAGGCGGCATCCGGAGCGGATGGCGGCGGACAGCAGCCGGTAGCCGGGCGCGCGTTCGGCGTCGTTGGCCAGCGCGATGTCGCGGTGTTCGCGTTCCTCGGCGCGGAATTTCTCCAGCGTTTCGCGCAACGGCGCTTCGGTATCGCCGAGGCGGTCGAGCTGCGCCGTGTAATGCGCGTCGATCGTTTGTTCGACCGCGACGGTGCAGGCCATCGCCGCGCGCTCCCCCAGCGCGGCGGTGGCGGCACCCAGGACGAAACCGGTAAGGTGCCAGAATGGCAACAGCGCGGTGGGCCGCACGTGGCGGTCGGCGATCACGGTGTTGAAGGTGTCCAGGTGCGCCTGCTCCTGATCGCGCATGTGGCGGATCAGGCCGGCCTTGGCGCCGCGGCCCAGTACCGCGAGCTGGCCGGCGTAGATCCGCACGGCGCCGTATTCTCCGGCGTGGTCGACCCGGATCATGCGGTGGAGGGTTTCGTCGGCCGGCGTGTCGCCGGGCAGCGGTACGGTCATTGGCGAGGTCTCCGGCTGGCGGCCCAGACGGCGGCGGCGGTGAAGAGACAGGCGAAGATCAGGTTCATCTCAGCCATGGACAGCTTCACGCCGGGAAGCAGAAAGGTCGGATCATCGCACGGTTTGGCCGGGGCCGCCGGCATGTGCGCGAGGCGCTCGGCGATCGAGCCGCCGCTGAAGCCCGGGGCGGCGCATTCCGGCAGCGGGCTCTTCCACCAGCGGAACTCCACCCCGACGTGGATGGCCGCGAACACCGCCCCGACCAGCACGGTCAGTGCCAGCAAGGCCAGGGCGGCGCGGGCGGCTTTCGGCGGCAGCACGGCGGCGGCCAGGCCCAGTACGATGGCGATGCGATAGGGCCAGCGCTCCACCAGGCACAGCGCGCAGGGAACAAGGCCGCCCCAACGCTCAGAGGCGATCGCGATCCCAAGCACGAGCCCGGCCGCGAGCGCGGCGGCCAGGCCGGATGCGCGATATGACAATGCGCGATATGGCAAGGCGCGATAGGACAAGGCTGGCATGGCCGCCATGTGCCCTCGCCTCCGGCATGGCGCAAGGGGCGGCTGGCGGTTAGTCTGGTGGCCGACCTGTCGGGAGGGGGCCGGTCGGGAGGGGGAATGACATGAAACGCATCGTATGGGGCCGCGCCACTTCAAGCAACGTCATGAAAGTCCTGTGGGGCCTCGGGGAACTGGGTCTGCCGTTCGAGCGCATCGATGTCGGCGGCGCGTTCGGCAAGACCGACACCCCGGAGTATCGCAAAATGAATCCGACCGGGTTGGTGCCGACGTTGCGGGAAGACGATTTCACGCTGTGGGAAAGCAACGTCATTCTGCGTTATCTGCACGCCGCGTACGCCCCCGCCTCGCCGCTGTTTCCGGCCGAGGTCCACGCTCGCGCCAATGTCGATCGTTGGATGGACGCGCAGCAGACAGTGCTCAACCGGCCGATGGGTCAGGTGTTCTGGGGCCTCGTGCGCACGCCGGCGGACAAACGCGACATGACGGCGATCGCTCAGGCGATCGAGGAAACGGCGAAGGCGTGGCGCATGGTGGAGGCCGAGCTGAAGCAACACGATTTCATCGCCGGCGATGCGTTCACGCTGTGCGACATTCCGTGGGGCGTGCATGCCAATCGATGGTTCGGCATGAACTATCTGGGCCTGGAGCGGCCGGAACTTCCCGCCGTGCGGGCGTGGTACGACCGGCTGTGCCAGCGGCCGGCGTACCAGCAACACATCGTCGCCTGTCCGATCACCTGATCATGGTCGCGAGCAGGCGATGAACATTTACCACATCTGGTGCGATCTGAAGCCCGGCGTCGGCGATCTGACCTTCACCGAGAAGGTCGGCTCCTATCTGGGACATCTGAAGGAGCAAGGCCTGATCGAGGGGTATCGTTTGACCCGCCGCAAGCTCGGCCTCGCACCGGCCGGTCTCGGCGAGTTCCACCTGATGATCGAGGTTCGCGGCCTGGCGCAGCTCGACACCGCGTTCGACCATGTGGCCGGACGGCGGGAGCCGGTGGAGGGGTTTCATTTCAGCGTCAACTCGCTGGTGACCAACGCGACGTTCGCGCTGTACCGGGATTTTCCCGACCCGGTCCGGCACGCCGGCGAAGAGCGGTTCTGATCAGGTCATGCCGGTGGTCATGCCAGTGCCGCGGTACAACGCCTCGACCGGTAAACTGAGGTCGATACTCGACAAGGCGAACGCTCCGCTGGCGATCGAAACCGGTTTGTCGGGCCACGCGCCATCGTCGCCGCGGCGCAGCAGTTCAACGCCAATTGCCGACGTTCGGATCACCAGGATCTCACGCAGCGAGGGGATCGTCAGATAAGTCCAGACGTTGCGCCAGGTTTCGGCATGGTTCGAGGGCGACAGGATCTCGATCAGCAGCACCGGCTCATGCAGCGCCTGCCCCGTCATATCGGCCGAGGAACAGGTGACCGCGAGGTCGGGAACCATGAAATTCCGGTCCGATTGAAATCGCGGAATGACGCCGGCGGTCGAGACCACGGTGCACGGGCTGCCGCGATCCAGCAGATGGTTCGCGATCAGGCGGCCGGTCTCGTTCTGGATCGCCCCATGAACCGGGGTCGGCGGGGACATGGCGACCGGCACACCATCCACCAGTTGCCAACAATATTCCCCGGGCGAATCCCATTTCAGGAATTCGCTGACGGTCATCAGGTCAGGAAGTCTCCACGCCGATACCATGGCCCGCGTCTATCACGGACAGCGACCGCGACGCCATGATTGGTTGCGACACCATGGGATTCAGAACCCGCTACCGGACGGTCGTGCCGCTGCCGGGTCCCTCCGCGGCGACCCAGGGGTCGATGCAACCCCCCTTCCCGCGCTTGTAAACCTTCAATCCGTCGAACGCGACGATCTCCTTATAGCGGGACCAGACGCGCACGAAGGATGGCTCGGCCGCGCTGAGCACACGAATGTAATTCAGCCCCTCCCGCGTATCGACCACGGCGATATCCGGACAGCCGGCGATGAAGTCATGTGCGACCCAGTGGGCGATCGGCCATTCCTTGGTCGCCGCCGGATCGATGTGCGCCCGCCACAACTCGCCCTTCAGCGCCCACATCGAGTCGAACCGTGAAGCCCAGAGCACACCGGTATTGTTCACCACGGGGAAACCCAGTGCGATCCACTCGGAGAATGCGATGTAAGTTCGGGCGTGATGCAGACGGATCAATGCCTCAAGCCGGGCCACCGTGGTGGCCTGAGGTTCGACCGCCTGCCGCACCTCGGGCTCCAGGCGTTGCGCGGCGGAGACGCAGAACAATGCCACCATGATGCCGGCCGCGGTCAGTTCGAACCATGGCATGCGCCGGGACCCCTCATCATCCGGGCGATGGCGGAGCGTGGACGCGGCCCACAGGATCAGCACCAGCAGCGTGACCACGGTCGCGGGCAGCCGGTGGTAAAACCAGTCCTTGCCATCGACGAAGCAGATCACGCTCGATGTCGCGGCGAACACCATGCCAGTCATCAGCAGGGTCGCATGGTTCACCGTCCGCCGGTGACGCCACCAAAGGAAGATCGCCAGACCCTCCGCCGCCAGCAGCGGGGCACTCTTCAGCAACAGCGCACCGAACGAAACGTCCGTCGCGCCGTACAGCGCCAGCGCCATGGGAACCGCGCGCCGCAAATAAGCCGGACAAACCCAGGCGACCAGGATCACATAACCCGTCAACGTGGCGGTCGCGGCCATCGGCGCGGCTCGCCACGGGCGGATCCGGTGGCTCAGCGCCACGACCTCCAGCGCGGCGAACACCAGCCCGTATTGTGGCTTCAGGGCGCAGCCCAGAGCGGCCAGCACGCCGGCCGCCAATAAGGCACCGATCGCCGGCCGCGGGCCACCGTGCTCGGTGTCCAGCGTGCGGGCGAACAGGATCAGATAGGGCAGAAACGCCGCCACCAGCAGGTGCTCACGCTGACCGAGGTCGGCCGCGGGAATGATCAGCAGCACGCCGCCGATCACCGCGAACATCGGGATCCGGGCGGCGAACAGCCCGCCGATGGGACGCAGCAGACAGGCGCTCCACCAGGCGCAGCCCAGGGCGATGGCGGCGAACGCGGGCATGGCGACGAATTGCGGGTCGATGGCGAACCAGCGCGCCACGGTCAGTGGAATCGCCGAGATCCAAATGATCAACGGCGGATTGACCTCGATGACGTCAACATAAAGTTCCCGCCCGGCGATCCAGCGACGGGCGACGTAGAGCAGCCAGGCGATGTCGTCCTTGAGCGGCGAGCGCAAAGCGGCGAACAGCACAACCATCGTCACACCGAGCAACAGCAGCAGGCTGATCGCGTTCACGATGGGCCTTGGGGCCCGGGTCTGTGTGAGGCTCATGGAGTGGTTGACGTGGCGTTTCCAGGCGAAGTTGGACGATATAGACACGTCATGAATGCTCGGCCAAGTGGCAAAATGATGGTCGGAAATCGGGCAACGTGATCCCAATAGAGGCAAATGTGGTGCGACGGCGGGGTTCCGCCAGATCGGTCGTATAAGGCGGCAACGGTTGACAGAAGGTTAACGTCGGGCGCCAGGAGATTGACGGTGCGACGCCTTACGCGGCGGTGACGCCGAGGTTAAGCTTTATTCGACCCCCGTCGGGACGCCAGAGTCGGGACGCCAGAGTCGGAACGATCAAGAAGGTGGCGATGCGGACGACGGGATTGCTCGAT